>JABMDE010000017.1:14074-31711 GCA_015904055.1 Nitrospira sp.
AGAAGTAAAGAGGGAGCCACGATGCTCAATAAGTTCTGGGCCAAGCGGGACCTCGCCGCCAAGAAAGGGGTGAAGATCCTGAGTGCCTATGTGGCGGTTACGGAACATACGTACTACATCACCGTTCAGGCCAAGAATTATCAGTCTCTCTTGGAATTTTTCGAACCGTTGGCGCCGACTCAAATCGGCGCAATTCATCCGGTTACAACGATGGATGAATGGACGAAGCACATTGATCCGAAGAGAACGTGATGAGTAGCTCTTCAAGACGGACATAAATCCGGCAGCGCGGCGCTAAAAGATCACGCACGAGGCAGCCGATATGTTGTTGCGCTGCGAGCTTGCGGAAGCACTGCGCAAGTGGACGACTCGCGAAAGATTGCCCCAGGCACAGGCGGCCAAACGGCTTGGTGTGGTTCAACCGTATGTCTCCGAGATCACGTGCAACAAGGTCCGGCCGCTCTCATTGCAGTGCTAACGATTCTGGCGTTATGCTCAGACCATTTGATGGCGTGTTAGACGGACGGAACGCGGCACAGCCGACTCTTACGCAGATCGGTCTAAACATTGTTAGAGCGTATGGATACGGTCGATCAGGCGCAGGCAACGATCTTTAGGGAGATCACCTCGGACGATTCTGAGGTCCGTGGAGAGTACCTAAAGCATTTCGAGGGAGCGGCGAAGGGATTTGCGGTGTCGATGGCCAAAGCCTTCGTCAAGTGGCGCGACTTCGACAACGAGCTAAAGGGGGATGAGAGGCGAGCTCATGTGTCGGCCTTGATCTACGTTGCGATCACCCTCCATGTGTTGTCGATGAAGGCTTTTCTCGCTGGACAACCGGTCGCCGCCGGCAACCTTTTCCGCCAGGTCCTCGAGAGCATTGCTCTGGCACTTCTATGCTCCGGTAAGGAGTTGGATGTATTGAAGCGCTTTATGGAAGACAAATACTCAAGTAACGACGCTATACGTGATGTACTGCGACACCATAAAAAGCTATCCCTCAAGCGCGACGCACTTGAGGTGATAAAGAGGTCCCAAGACTTCTACCACAAATATAGCCATGTCACGACGAAGACCATTGCTGCGGCAATGTCGTTCTCTCACAAAAGGGGGCTATATGTCGGCGCCTCTTTTGATGACGGCAAATTGGATGCGTACGAGAAGGAGAACAATTTAAGAGTCAGCCTAGCCGATGTCTTTCCCAATTTCGTTGATGGCGTTTCTGCAAATGTTGCGAAATGGTGATGTGCCCTAAACAACCGGTTGGAGAGCGACGCTATGGCACTAGTTCTGCGCCTCCGCCCGCTTGCCCCGACTTGAACGTTAGCCGATGAATCACCGTTTCGGTACTTCCTGGCTGATCAAGTTCGGTCCGATGTCGGCAAACGGAGTCGCGGGGGATCACGGTTATGAAGTACGTGGATGAGTTTCGGGATCGTGGCCATGCCGAGACATTGGCTGGTGCCATCAAGCACATTGTCACCAGGTCCTGGACGATCATGGAAGTCTGCGGAGGGCAGACCCATTCGATCGTGAAATTTGGGCTGGACGAGTTGTTGCCTGAGACGGTGACATTGGTGCATGGGCCAGGCTGTCCCGTCTGTGTGACGCCGACGGCGTTGATCGATCATGCGGTCGTGCTGGCCTCAATTTCCCGCGTCATCCTCTGTACGTTCGGCGACATGCTTCGCGTTCCAGGCTCGAAGGGAGATCTGTTCGGTGCCAAGTCGGCGGGGGGAGATGTCCGCATCGTCTATTCACCGTTGGATGCACTGGCGCTGGCCCGCGCGAACCCTGATCGGGAGATCGTCTGTTTCGCCGTCGGGTTTGAGACAACCGCGCCGGCCTATGCCATGGCGGCAATCCAGGCGCGGCGTTTGGGAGTTGCCAACTTCAGTCTGCTCACCGCTCAAGTGCTCGTGCCGCCGGCCATTGAAGCCATTCTCTCCGCTCCCGGTTGCCGCGTGCAGGGTTTTCTGGCGGCCGGGCATGTCTGCACCGTGATGGGCTATGAAGAGTACGAAGAGCTCGCCAGGCGCTATCATGTGCCTCTCGTCGTGACAGGGTTCGAACCGATCGATGTCTTGGAAGGGGTTGCGATGCTGGTCGGCCAACTCGAAGCAGGACGGGCGGTCGTCGAGAATCAATATACGAGATCGGTGCGTCGAGAGGGCAACGTGGCGGCGCAAGCAGCTTTGCGCGAGGTCTTCGAGCCGGCGTCCCAGACCTGGCGAGGGATCGGCGAGATTCCCCGTAGCGGTCTAAAATTGACTGCCGCTTATGCCGAGTTCGATGCAGCGCTGCGATTCCGTGACGTCCTGGCCAAGTCCGGTTCGTCGGGCGGAGAAGATCCCGATTGCCGAAGCGGTCTGGTGTTGCAGGGCTTGCTCAAGCCGACCGACTGCGAGGCCTTTGGAAAGCGTTGCACGCCGGAACGTCCGCTCGGGGCGCCGATGGTTTCGAGCGAAGGGGCCTGCGCTGCGTATTATCGATATCGGGGGAACGTGAAGCGTGAAGCGTGAAGCGTATCTCGCGAGACTGGCGGGAGTCGTGAGAAAAGCGCGGCGGGTTGAGAAGATTGTCGAGACGAGTCCCGCCTTTCGTGCAGGTCTTGCTACTCTCGCAAGCACGAGATACGAACGACGCTTCACGAGATACGAATCATGAGTAACAACCAACCAATTGAGCCGGCCTGTCCTTTGCCGACCTCGGAAAAGAAGACCGTGCAACTCGCCCATGGCGGAGGCGGGCGGCTGATGCAGCAGCTCATCCGGGAGGTTTTTGTCCGGTCGTTCGGCGATCCACTCTCGACGCATCTGCATGACGGAGCAACCTGGCCTGTGTCTGAAGGGACATTGGCCTTCACCACGGACTCCTACGTCGTGCAACCTTTATTTTTCCCAGGCGGAGATATCGGCAGCCTCGCGGTGCATGGCACGGTCAACGATCTGGCCATGTGCGGAGCAAAACCCTTGTGGCTCAGCGCCGGATTCATCCTGGAAGAGGGACTGGCGATGGAGACATTACAACGAATCGTCGATTCGATGGCTCAGGCGGCAAAAGAGGCCGGTGTTGCCATCGTGACCGGGGACACGAAGGTGGTCGACAAGGGAAAAGGGGACGGCATCTTCATCAATACGGCCGGGATCGGAGTCGTACCGCCTGGTGTGAACATCGGTCCTCAACAGATAGTGCCGGACGACGCGATCCTCGTGAGTGGCGACCTGGGGTTGCATGGAGTCGCGGTGCTCAGCGTGCGAGAAGGCTTGTCGTTTTCCGGAGATATTGCGAGCGACTCGGCGCCATTGCATCGAGTGGTCGCAGATTTGATTGCCGCCGGCATCGAGATCCATTGCCTCCGAGATTTGACGCGAGGCGGGCTCGCCAGTGCGTGCAACGAAATCGCCTCGGCCTCAGGGATGAAGCTATCGATCGATGAACGGGCGGTCCCCGTTCGGAGCGAGGTACAGGGAGCCTGCGAAGTGTTGGGGCTGGACCCATTGTATGTCGCCAATGAAGGACGGTTCGTGGCATTCGTGCCTGAAGCGCAAGCCGATCAGGCCCTCTCGATCATGCATCGCCATGCCGTGGCGTCAGGGGCGATGCGGGCAGGAGAAGTGAACGGACGCGAATCGCCCATCGTCGTCCTGAAGACCGTCCTGGGCACGCACCGCATTCTCGACCTCTTATCCGGCGAACAATTGCCGCGAATCTGCTGACCATCCGACTGTTGCGAAACTCCCCAGTGGTTTCCCTGTCCTGTTGCGTAATGGGTCAGATTATTTTCTTTGCAAGACTCGTTGAACGATTCTAAGAGGTCTATGTCTTGCACAATCGAATATGACGATGCAGGTTTATAATCGACTGACTTGTCACGCGGTTCGCTGGTTCCAGGCCAGAGCTGTATGGCTTCAGACTCTAATTGCCCTATCGATCAATGAAGAACACATCGTCTCACGTTAGGGCGTGGCACACTCACCCGTCGGTTGCTCTGGCGACGGAGCTCCGCACGAGCATCGAGAGAGGCCTTTCAGATGAGGAAGCCCGGCAACGGCTTCAGCAAGATGGTCCCAACGAACTGCCCGAAGCGTCGCCGCCCTCTCTGCTGAAGCTCTTCCTCTCGCAATTTACCAGCGTCATCGTGTGGGTGCTGATCGGGACTGCGGTCGTCTCCGGCTTGTTGGAAGATTGACTCGACGCGGCGGCAATTCTCGCCATCGTATTCCTGAACGGCCTGCTCGGATTCATACAGGAATTCCGGGCGGAGCGGTCCTTGGCGGCATTGCGAAAGATGTCGGTGGCGACGGCCCGAGTCATGCGTGACGGAACGTTGCATGTGATTCCGCGTGTGAGGTTGTCTCCGGCGGCGTCATTCTCCTGGAGGCCGGCGACCGTATTCCGGCGGATGCACGGCTCTTGTACACGACGAGTTTCACACGCAGGAAGCCTCGCTGACCGGAGAGTCGACGCCGGTTGAGAAAAATGCTGAGGTGATCGACCGAGAGGAGGTGCCGCTGGCTGAGCGGACCAACATGGTCTTCATGGGGACCGTGGCTGTGTCGGGCAAGGCCCGCGCGGTGGTGACCGCCACGGGGCTGCGAACGGAACTGGGACACATCGTTGCCATGATTCAGAAGGCGGCGGAGGCGGAGCGGACCGAAACACCACTCCAACGCAGGCTCGAGCAATTCGGCTACACCCTATTGTGGCTGGCATTGGCGGTCGTGAGCGTCGTGTTTGTCTTGGGCTCTCTGCGCGGCGAGCCGGTGATGACGATGTTCCTGACGTCGGTCAGTCTGGTTGCCCGGGAAGAAGTAAAGAGGGAGCCACGATGCTCAATAAGTTCTGGGCCAAGCGGGACCTCGCCGCCAAGAAAGGGGTGAAGATCCTGAGTGCCTACGTGGCGGTTACGGAACATACGTACTACATCACCGTTCAGGCCAAGAATTATCAGTCTCTCTTGGAATTTTTCGAACCGTTGGCGCCGACCCAAATCGGCACAATTCATCCGGTTACGACGATGGATGAATGGACGAAGCACATTGATTCGAAGAGAACGTGATGAGTGGCTCTTCAAGACGGACATAAATCCGGCAGCGCGGCGCTACAAGATCACGCACGAGGCAGCCTTTATGTTGCGGAAGCACTGCGCAAGTGGATGACTCGCGAAAAATTGACGCGGGCACAGGCGGCCAAACGGCTTGGTGTGGTTCAATCGTATATCTCCGAGATCACGTGCAACAAGGTTGACAAGCTGTCCCTCGACTGCCTGGCGGGTCTCTGTGCCAAGGACGGCCTGACCGTGCTGTCAGGTTGGTCGCTTAGTCGTATGCCGTATTAATCGGCGATCCAGCTTTTACGCGGATCGGCCTAAATATTGTTTGGGCTAAGTCATGACGATTAAATATGAGCCAAATTCCTTGTTTCGAGCAGGCCCTCAGTCCACCTTGAATGCTTGTGTTGGGACTAATGGGGAGCCATATGACTTCGGTGCATACGGAGAGGGCTTCTTCGAAGGTGGTTTTCAGATCATTGCGGCAATCAAGAGGGGCGAATGGACAATTGATCTGCTAATTTACCCAGCGGCGTTTTCATTCCGACACGGTATAGAGTTGTATCTAAAGCACATGGTGCGTGTCTTCTCTGAAAGGGCTGGAGCCAATGCATACAAGAAAACGCATGCATTGCAAGACAATTGAGCTGCGTTTCAAACGCAAGCCGTTACAACAAACAGCAACCTGTTCGATCCGCTTGAGTTGTCCATTGCAAAAGACATCCTAGACGATTTTTGCAACATAGATCCAAGCGGTCAGGTCTTTCGCTACCCAGAAGACATCAAGGGAAACCAGCACCTTATCGGTCTGGGCGTTATCAACGCCGAAGTGCTTGGGGATGGCATGCGGGTTTTGCACGATCTGCTAGAGAAGTGGCTGTTGGCAGTAGAAGCTATTTGTGCCCCTAATCGGTCCTAGCCAGCGGTTCAAGCTGATTGGGAACGCTGCTGGTGCGACCGGTGAGCTTAACTTAGGCGGTGGGCAGCTACACGTAAATATGGTCAGTCAGTCGCAGCACGATCTTGAACGGCATCTTGAGGAGCATTACGGCTTCCTCGTTGCGTCCTCAGAGTCTTACGATCGCGGCTCCTTAGCTGAAGCGAAGAGACTTGCGGTGTCCATCCGTGTTTTGATGCACGATACTCCAGCTTCCGCATCCCTGCTCGGGCAGCTTGGTATGAAGGGAGGCATGTTCATCGATACGACCACTGAGCGCCCACAACTTGGTATTCGGACCAGCTACGCGGGCTTGATTGGGATGTTCCTAGGTCGGGGATCCTCCAAGTATCTTCCCCACCTCGACTCAAGTGAATCAAAGGCAGTACCTTTCGAGCAATGGTGGAATGCACCCATAATTATTGATTTCGCACAACGTGAGATCACAAGACGTCGCTTGATTCTGGCCGTTGCCAATAAAGATGGTGGCGCTCACGTTGATCCTGAGCTGGACGATATCTACGCTGACTTGTCTCGGTCCAATTCCATGGGACGAATGTATTCGTCTGATGGTCCATGGGAGCCACTCATAGGTGTTGAGCATGCGTCCGTTCGCCAGGTCGCTCATGAGGTACTCAGGACGTTCAGTGTCCAGTACACACCAATACCTTCTCAAGACGCCGGCATCGTGATGTCGGGGTTTCGTCTGGTGATGGAGTCCGATACGCCCAGGGTAATCGTTCCCAAGGTTGGTCGAAATGAGTCCTGTCCATGTGGAAGTGGCAAGAAGTACAAGAAATGCCATGGCGCACACTAACTACTGCTTGCGGCTGACTGCGGCGAGTAACATGCTGTGCCGCTGAGGCTGAATCGGATCGTTGAGGCTACTCACGATCCGATCCACAAGGAGGAGTATCGGTGCCTTGCTATTCCTTCGATGTTAGGTGTCTTCATGAAGACCCACATTGGCCGTCGAATACTCGCGGCAATGACGGCAATTACTAGGTTCACGGGAATTGATGCCATGAGGTACGTGGATGAGTTTCGCGATCGCGTGGTGGCGGACGTGATTGCGGAGCGGATCAAGCGGAAGCGGTCTTGTTGTTGATCACCATAGTGTGCGCACGTGCTTGTATTGCCGGATGAGGTTGTCCTTGGTCAGCACGGTCGCATTTTCTTCTCTGGCGGTCGCGACAATGATTTGATCAGCCGGATCTCCGTGAAACGGCTGCGGCAGTGTCGTCGATCGGTAGCTCAGCGTAGGGGTGAGGGGTACGAGCCTGAGCTTGGGCATCTCGAGTGCGACACGAAACCATTCTTCAGGATCGCAGGAAATCCCTATCCGTTTTTTCTCCAACAACTTGCTGAACTCCCATGCCGATATCGCGGAGAGGAGAAGCTCCGTATAGTGGTCGGGACTATTGAGAAGGGTGCGGACGCGTGGGGACAGCTTCTTCGGGTTCATCTGCCACCAGACCCACACATGCGTATCCAAGACGTACTTCACCGGCAGACATTCCACTCGGCTTCGCCAAGGGGCGACACAATATCATCTTCAAAAACCAGAGCGTCCGCCAGCCTGCCCGGGGCCGTTCGCTTCTCAGCAAAGGGAATGATTTCGGCGAGCGGTTTGCCTCGTTTCGTGACCAACACAGGCTCTCGTGTTTCCGCAACCTCTCCCAATACCTTCAAGGCATGCGATTTAAAATCTGTCACAGGCATGGTTTTCATGTGACGGTACCCCCTTCCATGTCTCGTTTCTTCTGATAATCTTATATAGTCATTTATAATGGTCATGTCAAGCAACGCGCGCGAACGGTCGACGTGGCATCCTGTTCCCATTACGCTGGGGGAGGTTTATAAGACTGGAAGCAGAGCAAGCTCCCAACTCATCGTGGGAGTGTTGTGGAGCAACGGGGATCACAGTTATGAAGTACGTGGATGAATTTCGTGATCGTGGCCATGCTGAGACATTGGCCGATGCCATTAAGCGCACCGTCACCAGGCCTTGGACGATCATGGAAGTCTGCGGCGGACAGACCCATTCGATCGTGAAGTTTGGGCTGGACGAATTGTTGCCTGAGACGGTGACATTGGTGCATGGGCCAGGCTGTCCGGTCTGTGTGACGCCGACGGCGTTGATCGATCACGCGGTCGTGCTGGCCTCGATCCCTCGTGTGATCCTCTGTACGTTCGGCGACATGCTTCGCGTCCCGGGTTCGAAGGGAGATCTGTTCGGCGCCAAGTCGGCGGGGGGAGATGTTCGCATCGTCTATTCACCGTTGGATGCGCTGGCGCTGGCCCGCACGAATCCTGATCGGGAGATCGTCTGTTTCGCCGTAGGGTTTGAGACGACCGCGCCGGCCTATGCCATGGCGGCGATCCAGGCTCGGCGACTGGGAGTTGCCAACTTCAGTCTGCTCACCGCTCAAGTGCTCGTACCGCCGGCCATTGAAGCCATTCTCTCCGCGCCCGGTTGCCGCGTGCAGGGTTTTCTGGCGGCTGGGCATGTCTGCACCGTGATGGGCTATGAAGAGTACGAAGATCTCGCCCGGCGCTATCATGTGCCTCTTGTCGTGACAGGGTTCGAGCCAATCGATGTCTTGGAAGGGGTTGCGATGCTGGTCGGTCAACTTGAAGCAGGACGGGCGGTCGTCGAGAATCAATATACGAGATCGGTGCGCCGCGAGGGTAACGTGGCGGCGCAAGCGGCTTTGCGCGAGGTCTTCGAGCCGGCGTCCCAAACCTGGCGAGGGATCGGCGAGATTCCCCGTAGCGGTCTGAAACTGACTGCCGCGTATGCCGAGTTCGATGCAGCGTTGCGATTCCGTGACGTCCTGGCTAAGTCCGGTTCGTCTGGCGGAGAAGATCCTGATTGTCGGAGCGGTCTGGTGTTGCAGGGCTTGCTCAAGCCGACCGACTGCGAGGCTTTTGGGAAACGCTGTACACCGGAACGACCGCTCGGCGCGCCGATGGTCTCAAGCGAAGGGGCTTGCGCCGCGTATTATCGATACCGGGGCCATGCGAGACGTGAAACGTAAAAAGTGAAACGTGAAGCGAATCTCGCGAGACTGGCGGGAGTCGCGAGAAAAGCGCGGCGGGTTGAGGAGATTGTCGAGACGAGTCCCGCCTTTCGCGCAGGTCTTGCCTCTCTCGCAAGCACGAGATACGAATCATGAGTAGCAACCAACCAATTGAGCCGGCTTGTCCTTTGCCGATCATGGAAAAGAAGACCGTGCAGCTTGCCCATGGGGGCGGTGGGCGGCTGATGCAGCAGCTCATCAGGGATGTGTTCGTCCGGTCGTTCGGCGATCCGCTTTCAACGCATCTGCATGACGGAGCAACCTGGCCTCAGTCTGAAGGGACATTGGCCTTCACCACGGACTCCTACGTCGTGCAGCCTTTATTTTTCCCCGGCGGAGATATCGGCAGCCTCGCAGTTCATGGCACCGTGAACGATCTGGCTATGTGCGGGGCAACACCCTTGTGGCTCAGCGCCGGATTTATCCTGGAAGAGGGACTGGCCATTGATACGTTGCAGCGGATCGTCGATTCGATGGCTCTGGCGGCGAAGGAGGCCGGTGTCTCCATCGTGACCGGCGACACGAAAGTCGTCGATAAGGGGAAAGGTGACGGCCTGTTCATCAATACGGCCGGGATCGGTGTGGTGCCGCCTGGTGTGAACATCGGCCCCCAACAGATAGCGCCGGGCGACGCGATCCTCGTGAGCGGCGACCTGGGGTTGCATGGAGTCGCGGTACTCAGCGTGCGAGAAGGTCTGTCGTTTAGCGGTGACATCGCTAGCGACTCGGCGCCATTGCATCGAGTGGTTGCAGATTTGATTGCCGCCGGCATCGAGATCCATTGCCTCCGGGATTTGACGCGAGGTGGGCTCGCCAGCGCGCTCAATGAAATTGCTTCGTCTGCAGGGGCGAAGTTGTCCATCGACGAGCGGGCCATCCCCGTTCGGAACGAGGTACAGGGAGCCTGCGAAGTGCTGGGGCTGGATCCGTTGTATGTCGCAAACGAAGGGCGGTTCGTGGCGTTCGTACCGGAGGCACAGGCCGATCAGGCCCTCTCGATCATGCGTCGCCATGCCGTGTCGTCAGGGGCGATGCGGGCAGGAGTAGTGAGTAAAGGCGAATCGCCCGTCGTCATCCTGAAGACCATCCTGGGTACCCACCGCATTCTCGACCTGTTGTCTGGCGAACAATTACCGAGGATCTGCTGAGTTCCTCCCCTGCACATTCTTGAATCGGCTGAGGACTTTCTGTGTTCCGGCCGTAAGGCGAAGGCGCATTTTGCCACGGCTATCAGGTGGCTGGATGACCCGAAATGCCCCAACATGGAAAATTGAGCGGTTCAAGTCGTGGCAGGATTGTTCGCAGAACAGCTTGGAGTCACACGGAGTATCGAATGGGACCGGTTCGGGTCTTCGTGGCATCGCGTATGCTTAGCAAGCTCAGGTGAGGCCACAGTTACTTGAAATGCCCGGTCTATGGGGTGCGGAGATGATCCGGGCAAGAAACGGAAACGCCGGTTTCCGAGGAGTGTCTTCAATCTGATGATTGCACAAGGTCATATGCGATATATGGCACTGGCCCTCCTGTTCACCTTCTGTCAGGTGATCGGAACGATGTGTGCCGTACCCGATCTTTCGGAGCGGCATGAAACTGCCTTCTTGATTGAGGACAGGATGGCCTGTCCGATGGACGAGGCAATCATGTGTCCGCCGTCACTCACCTCGTCTCCGGAACGGCACATAAAGCAGCGTGTAGTCCTGGGTGTTGATCATGCGGCGATCCTGCCCGGCGATGCTGTCATATTGACTGTTTCCTCAGCCGGGGTGCGATGGTCCCGGAGCAGCGTCCATTCCATTGTCCCCATTTCCATAGAATCCTCCTTGGTCCTCCGAATCTGATTCCACATCTCCGATCTGATCGTTTCCTGCTCGCCTGCAAAGGCTGAGCAAGCGGCCGTTTCTTTTGCCATCGGAGGTGTTGCCGTGAAACCAACTGTCGTTCCCCATCGAGTGAGGGACGTCTCTTTTCTGTTCCTGCTCACCGTGCTGCTGCCACACGGGCTCGTTCAAGGGGCGGACGAGCACGGCATGAATGAACCGCGCCTCGACCTTTCCGACCTCATCCAGGAATTGGAAGAGGCCAGCCCGGAGATTAAAGCAGCCCGTCAGCGTTGGGAGGCCGCCAAGGCCGTCGTCCCGCAAGTGCAGACGCTACCGGATCCTCGACTTCAGCTGGGATACCAACGCATGCCGATGGTGCCGCCAGTGGTGGAGGGGGCCATGTATGGATTCGGGCAGGACATCCCGTTTCCGGGCAAGCTCACGCTCAAGGGGGAAGTCGCGCAACGCGAGGCGGATCGGGTGGAGCAAGAGTATCTTGCCACCCGTCTGAGACTGATTGCTGCGCTGAAACAGAACTACTTCGATCTCCACTTCGTACATAAAAGCATCGAGATCGTAGAAAAGAACAAGGCGCTCTTGATCCAGTTTGAGAAGACGGCTAAAGCGCGGTACAGCGTCGGCCAGGCCGCGCAGCAGGATGTGTTCCGCGCCCAAGTCGAAAGTTCACGTGTCCTCGACCGGCTGGCCGTACTCGATCAACAAAAGGAGAGCCTCCACGCGGCGATCCATCGTCTCTTGAATCGTCCGCCGGACGGGCCGCTGGGCACACCGGAAGACGTGCATGCCACCATCTTGACGATTCCGTTGCAGGAACTTAGCCGCCGCGCGGACGAATTCTCTCCCGCGTTGCTTGCAACGGCGACAAGCGTCCGCCGCTCCGAACAGGCGGTGTCTCTCGCTCAGCGGCAGTACTATCCCGATTTCGATGTGACGGCCCTTGGAATCCGAAACGACAAGATCAATGATAACGGGTATCAAGTGATGGTGGGGATCAAGATCCCGCTGTTTTATGAAACGAAGCAAAAGCAAGGTGTGCGGGAAGCGTTGGCCGGTCTCGAAAGCGCCCGTGAAGACTTCACGGCGATGAGGCAGGACCTGCTGTTTCAGGTGAAAGATGCCTTCGTGCAAGCCCAGCGGGCCGAGCGGCTGATCACCATTTTGCGCGATGCGATCATTCCGCAAGCCACGCTCAGTTTGCAGGCGGCCCAGGCCGGCTATACGGTGGGCAAAGTGGATTTCCTGACGCTGCTCAACAGCCTGTTGACGCTGCAAGACAGCCAACTCGAACTCCATGGCGAAATGGTGAGCCACGAAAAAGCCCTCGCCCGGCTTGAGGCTGTGACCGGCGGGCCATTGGACGGTCTGTGGCAGGAAAGGAAGCGGGGATCATGAGCCGCCGCAGTCTCATCGGAACAAGCCTGGCTCTCGTATTCATGGCAGGGGGTCTCATTTGGCTGCTGTCGAGCCCGGTGCTTGTCCCTCCGGCGGAATCCGGACAAGGCGAGATGGGCGGGATGGAGATGCCGGGGATAGCAGAAAAGGGTAAGGCGTCAGGACGGGGACAGGCACCGGCTTCGCCGGAGCCTGTCCTCAGCGGTATCGTGACGATTCCACCGGAACGGCTCCAAACGATCGGGGTGAAGTATGAGCAGGTGAAGCGCCGCCCCCTGGAGAAAATCATCAGGACGGTCGGGCGCGTCGCCGTGGACGAGCGCAAGCTCGTCAAAGTCACCATCAAGTTCCATGGTTGGATCGAACAGCTCTTTGTGAGCGCAACCGGAGATCATGTGAAGAAAGGGCAACAGCTCTTCACCATTTACAGCCCGGACCTCGTCGCCACCCAGGAAGAATATCTGTTGGCGCTCCAGGGCCGAATGCAGCTTGGAGACAGTGATCTCCCCGACGTGGCACGGGGGTCCAAGGACTTGCTGGAAGCGACCCGTCATCGCCTCCATCTGTGGGACATCGGCGAAGAGCATATCCGCGCGTTGGAGCGGACAAAGCAGGTGACCAAAACGCTGCCGCTCCATTCGCCGATCAGCGGAACCGTCATCGGCAAAAACATTGTGCAAGGCGCACATGTCGAGCCAGGGGAAGAGCTGTATACCATCGCAGACCTCTCGCGCGTCTGGATCCTCGCCGACATTTACGAATATGAGCTGTCATTCGTGAAGGCCGGACAGCAAGTTGCAGTCACGTTCTCCTACGATCCCGGCAGTATCCTGACCGGCCTCCTGAGTTTCGTCTATCCCACCTTGGACCCGAAAACCCGCACCGCCAAGGTGCGGTTCGAACTCGACAACACCGACGAGAAGCTGAAGCCGGACATGTATGCCAATGTGGAGTTGCGGGCGAATCTGGGCACTCGCTTGGTCATCCCGCAGGAAGCCATCATCGAATCGGGCCAGAAGCAAGTCGTGTTTCTTCATCTGGGCGGCGGCAAGCTCGAACCGCGCCTGATCAAAACGGGCGTGAAGACAGGCGAGTGGTCGGAAGTGCTGGCAGGGCTGAAGGAAGGCGAGCACATTGTGACCTCGGCCAATTTTCTGATCGACAGTGAAAGCCGGCTCAAGTCTGTCGTGGAGAGCATGGGCGGGATGCCGGGGATGAAATGAGAGCTATCAGTCACCAGCTATCAGCCAAAGAAGCTGATTGCTAAGAGCTGAACGCTGAAAGCTACTTGATCATGGTTGAATCGATCATCGAATTCAGCGCGAGAAACCGTTTCATCGTTTTTTTGCTGGTCTCGGTATTCTCAGCGGTCGGGTTGTGGGCGATGTGGCGGACGCCCATCGATGCCTTGCCGGATATTTCCGACACGCAGGTCATCGTCTATACCACCTGGCCGGGGCGCTCGCCGGATCTGGTCGAAGATCAAATTACCTATCCGATTGTCACGGCGATGCTCTCCGCCCCCAATGTGACCGTGGTACGCGGTTTTTCGGACTTCGGCTATTCCTATGTCTACATTCTCTTCAAGGACAACACGGACATCTACTGGGCCCGTTCCCGTGTCTTGGAGCGGTTGAGTCAACTCTCCGGCCGCATGCCGGAAGGCGTCACGCCGCAGCTGGGACCCGACGCAACGGGAGTGGGGTGGGTGTTTCAATATGCCCTCGTGGATGAGTCAGGGCAACATGATCTCGCTGCCCTGCGCAGTTTCCAGGATTGGTATCTGCAGTATTGGCTGCGAGCCGTGGAGGGGGTGGCGGAAGTAGCCAGCATCGGCGGCTTCGTCCGTCAGTACCAAATCAACTTAGACCCGACGAAGGTTTCGGCCTATCGCCTCTCCCTCCCTTCCATCATCGAAACGATTCGCGCGAGTAATAACGATGTCGGCGGGCGCGTCGTGGAGTTTTCCGGGATCGAATATGTCGTCCGTGGGCGTGGCTACATTAAGAAGACCGACGATATCGAAAAGATCGCCGTCGGTGTGAACGAGAACGGTACGCCGATTCTGTTGCGTGACGTGGCGACGGTGCGGCTCGGTCCCGACATGCGGCGAGGATTGGTCGAACTCAACGGCCAGGGCGAGGTCGTGGGCGGGATCGTGATTATGCGGTTCGGTGAGAACGCCCTCACGGTGATCGAGCGCGTAAAAGCGAAGCTCAAAGAGATCGAACCATCCATGCCGAAGGGCGTCAAGGTCGTCACGACCTACGACCGGAGCGGCTTGATCCACGAATCGATCGCCACTGCGAGCGAAAGCCTTCTGGAAGAGCTGATCGTCACAGGCGTGCTCATTATCGCCTTCTTGCTCCACGTCCGGTCCGCGATCGTGCCGATCCTCACCTTGCCCATCGCCGTGCTGATTGCGTTCATTCCCATGTATCTGATGGAGATCGGCATCAATATCATGTCGCTCGGCGGCATCATTGTGGCTATCGGCGACATGGTGGATGCGGCCATCGTGATCGTGGACAATGCGCATAAACGTTTGGAGGAGTGGGAGCGAGACGGGCGCAAGGACGAGCGGCTCCGCATCTTGATCGATTCCGCCAAGGAGGTCGGGCCACCGATCTTTGCGTCGGTTCTTGTGATCGCCATTTCATTCATTCCCATCTTTGTCCTCGAAGCCCAGGAAGGCCGGATGTTCAAGCCGCTGGCCTGGACCAACAACCTGGCCATCGCCATGTGCGCCGTCTTGGCCATCACATTGGTTCCGGCCTGCCTGCCGACGTTTATCCGGGGAAAGATCTTTCCGGAACAGAAACATCCCGTCAGTCGTTCTCTTCAATGGCTCTATGCGCCCATGCTTCGGGCAGCCCTGTGTTATCGGAAAGCGGTCGTGATCGGCGCCATCCTCTTGATGGGCAGCCTTGTGCCGCTCTACCGGCAGATGGGCTCCGAGTTCATGCCGCCGTTGTACGAAGGCACGATGCTCTATATGCCGACGACCTTGCCGGGTCTTTCCATCACGGAAGCGGGACGTCTGTTGCAGATCATGGACCAGAAACTCCGGTCGTTTCCCGAAGTGGACCATGTCTTCGGCAAGGCCGGCCGGGCGGAAACTTCTACCGATCCGGCCCCTTTCAGCATGATGGAAGTGGTGGTCGAGCTGAAACCGAGGGACCAATGGCGGCCGGGCCTCAGTTATGAAGGCCTGGTGGATGAAATGGACCGGGCTCTGCAATTCCCCGGCGTGATCAATGCGTGGACGATGCCGATCAAGGCGCGGATCGACATGTTGACCACTGGGATCAGAACACCGGTAGGGATCAAGGTCTTCGGTCCGGACCTCAAGCAGATCGAACAGATCGGCGAACATCTGGAAAAGGTGCTCAAGGAGGTGCCGGGGACACGCAGTGTCTATGCGGAACGGGTGTCCGGCGGCTATTTCCTCGACTTCGACATCAACCGCGATGAAATCGCGCGCTATGGGCTGAAGCTGATGGATGTCGGCAAGATCATCGAAACGGCCATCGGCGGAGAAAATATTGCCACCACCATCGAAGGCCGTGAGCGGTATCCGATCAACGTCCGCTATCTCCGGGAATTGCGGGACGATCAACAGAAACTGCAGCGGGTCCTGGTCGACACGCCGACCGGCGCCCAGGTGCCGCTCGCGCAACTCGCGACGCTCCGCTTCGTCAACGGCCCGCCCATGATCCGGGACGAAAACGGCATGCTCGCAGGCTATGTCTTTCTGGACATGACGGGGCGCGATGTTGGCGGCTATGTGGAGGACCTGAAACGAGTGGTCAAAGAGAAGGTCACGCTGCCGCCGGGCTACACGATCGTCTGGTCCGGCCAATACGAGTTCATGGAGCGGGTGAAAGAACGGCTGAAACTGGTTGTTCCTCTGACGCTCATCATCATTTTCGTCGTCTTCTATTTCACCTTTCAATCGGTTGCCAAAACCTGCATGGTGATGGTCGGCGTGCCGCTCTCGCTGGTCGGCGCGATCTGGTACTTGTCCGCGCTCGGCTACAACATGAGCATCGCCGTGTGGGTGGGACTCATTACCGTGGTGGGGACGGCGGCGGAAACCAGCGCCGTGATGCTGGCCTATCTTGACGAGGCGTGCAAGCGGCGAAAAGAGGCCGGAGGGCTGCGAACCCTTCAAGACCTTATCGAGACTGTCCAACTTGGCGCCGTAGAGCGGATTCGCCCGATGGCGATGATCGGTCTCGTGGACGTGATCGGGCTGTTCCCCGTGATGTGGGCGACGGGTACCGGCGCCGACGTGATGAAACGCATCGCGGCTCCTCAGGTCGGAGGAGTCTTCTCGGCTATGATCCTCACGCTCTTCGTCATTCCGCCCGTCTATGTCATGTGGCGGTGGTGGAAAGAACGGCGAGAAAGTCAGATACTGCCACTCTCAGCAGCACGGGCAGATGAGTGAAGAACCAACCAGAGAACGTCGCGGTCTAACAATGGCGCATCGCTGGTATGCCCTGACCACCGAAAGGCTTCAGCAGGAAATCCGGTCGGATGTGAATACAGGACTGTCCAATGCCGAGGCGCGATATCGTTTAGGAAACGAAGGCCCCAACGAGTTGCCCGAAGCGCCGCCGCCCTCTCTGCTGAAGCTCTTCCTCTCGCAATTTACCAGCGTCATCGTGTGGGTGCTGATCGGGGCTGCGGTCGTCTCCGGCTTGTTGGAAGATTGGCTCGATGCGGCGACAATTCTCGCCATCGTGTTCCTGAACGGCCTGCTCGGGTTCATACAGGAATTCCGGGCCGAGCGCTCCTTGGCGGCGTTGCGAAAGATGTCGGTGGCGACGGCCCGAGTCATGCGTGACGGAACGTTGCATGTGATTCCTGCGTGTGAGGTTGTCTCCGGCGATCTCATCATCCTGGAGGCCGGCGACCGTATTCCGGCGGATGCACGGCTCTTGTACGCGACGAACTTTCACACACAGGAAGCCTCGCTTACCGGAGAGTCGACGCCGGTTGAGAAAAAGGCTGAGGTCATCGATCGAGCTGAGGTGCCGCTGGCCGACCGGACCAACATGGTTTTCATGGGGACCGTGGCCGTGTCGGGCAAGGCCCGCGCGGTGGTGACCACCACGGGACTGCGAACGGAGCTGGGGCACATCGCCGCTCTGATTCAGAAGGCGGCCAAATCGGAACGGACCGAAACACCGCTTCAACGCCGGCTCGAGCAATTCGGCTACACCTTATTGTGGCTGGCATTGGCGGTCGTGAGCGTCGTGTTTGTCTTGGGCTCTCTGCGCGGCGAGCCGGTGATGACGATGTTCCTGACGTCGGTCAGTCTGG
>JABMDE010000170.1 GCA_015904055.1 Nitrospira sp.
GTTTGCCGAAGGGTCGATGTCGTCGGCCTTCATTCCGGTGTTCACGGAGTACCGGACGATGCGCGGCAAGCAGGAGGCGTGGGAATTGGCCAGCGCCGTATTCACGACGTTATTGACCATCGTCACAGCGGTGACTTTGTTGGGCATTCTTGTCTCGCCCTGGCTCGTTCAACTGCTCGCGCCTGGATTCCAGGAATATCCGGACAAGCTTGCGTTGGCGACGTTACTGACCCGCGTCATGTTTCCGTATTTACTCTTTATCAGCCTGGCTGCACTGGCCATGGGCATTCTCAATTCTGTGCGGGCCTTTGCCGTGCCGGCCTTCTCCCCCCTCTTTCTGAACATCTTCATTATCATTGGCGCGTTGTTTGTCTCGCCGCAGCTTCCCGAACCGATTGTCGGTGTGGCGATCGGTGTGGTGGCCGGAGGGGCAGCCCAATTTGCCATGCAGCTCCCCAGCCTGAAACTGCGCGGGTTGTTATTCGGGTTTCGCTTCGAGCCGGGGCATCCTGGCCTGCGAAGGATTGGCTGGTTGATGGTGCCGTCGCTGCTAGGTCTGTCTGTGACTCAGATCAACCTGACCGTCAGTACGGTACTGGGATCGTTCTTTGCCGGAGGGCCCACCTATCTATTTTACGGGATGCGGCTGATCCAGTTCCCGCTCGGAATTTTCGGCGTGGCCTTGGCGACGGCGATTCTGCCGACGTTGTCGGCCCAAGCGGCGCGTGGAGCGTTGGACGAGTTGCGTACCACGCTCGGTTTCGGTCTGCGGATGATCCTGTTCATTATCGTGCCGGCAATGGTAGGCCTGATTTTGCTGCGCACTCCGATCGTGCATCTCTTTTTCGAGCACGGCTCGTTTACCGCACAGGATACGGCGGAGACCGCGTTGGCAGTCCTCTGCTATGCGGTCGGGTTGTGGGCGTTCGGCGGGGTGCGGATCATTGTATCGGCGTTCTATTCCCTCCAGGACACGAAGACGCCGGCAATTTCAGCGGCGATTGCAGTGGCCGCGAACATCCTCTTCTCCCTGGCGCTGATGTCCTCTCTGGGGGCGGCGGGGTTGGCCCTTGCGACGGCATTAGCGGCCATGGTGAACGGGGGTATCCTGGTAGCGGTGCTCAATCGGCGGTTGGGCGGCATCGAGTGGGGGAGTGTGGGGCGATCGTTTCTGCGGGTGCTCGTGGCATGTATGCCGATGGGCATCGCCTGTTGGTGGGTAGCCGGAGCGCAGATATGGGCGCATCCCGACGACTGGATTGCCAAATCATCGATGCTCGTCCTGGCCATTGGTTTGAGCGTATGCGGCTATCTTGGCGCCCATGCGCTGCTGCGATCCGATGAACTTGACGTGCTGTGGGGCATGGTGCGGAGAAAACTTGGACGGCTGGCCGGACAATAGGAGCTGCTATGCGGCGCGTAATGATCTTCACATCGCCTTGGGGCTGGGTCGGCATTTCCGAAACTGCCAAAGGGATCGACGCAATCGCGTTACCCAAGCGATCAAAACGGGCCATCGAGTGTGGTCTTCGCGCGATGGCAGGCGGGCTGTGTGAGACGGGAGAGTCTGCGCGATTGGAAGCC
>JABMDE010000171.1 GCA_015904055.1 Nitrospira sp.
ATCTGTCCCGTATGGCTCAAGTAATCGATTGCGAGGGATACCTGATTCCAGGTGAGATCCGGGCAGAGCCCTGCAATGTCTTCCATGGGACAACTGGTGCCGAGCTTCTCCAGGGCAGTGTGAACACGAGAGATGATCGTTGAGACGTCCATAGGGCACCCCCGTAATGAGGTTCTCAATATACGCAGTAATGGATGAGATGATAGGTGAAATCGGCAGGGAGAAGAACTAGGGGAACTGCTAGACACGCCAAGAAATGTTACCAGGGCGTATGATGGCGGAGCGTGCATTATTCGACGAATCTGATGAGGAACACGAGAAGATATGCGGCAACCGGCGCGCATGACGCGATGGTTCGCGCGAGGAAAGAGTTACAGACTGACCAGGCCTTCAGCCACTGCATACTTCATCAGCTCAGCAGTCGAGTGAAGATCCAATTCGTCCATGATCCGAGACTTATGAAACTCCACGGTCTTGACGGAAATATTCAGGAGCGTGGCGATGTCCTTGGTGCCCTTCCCTTCTGCGACGAGCTGTAATACTTCCCGCTGCCGCGGCGTGAGCGCGGTCACGGGCCGCTGACGCAGCGGCGCGTCCGGAGAATGCAACGTGGCCGCCAGCACGTCTTTCGTGATCAGCGGCGTCATGTAGTGTTGTCCTCGCAGGACCGCGTGAATGGCCTGTTTGAGCTCCGACGCGGCAGATCGTTTGAGCAAATAACCGGACGCGCCGGCCTTGAAGGCCTCCGTTGCATAGGTCGGTGTTGCATGCATCGTGAGAAAGATCAGCTTGCTGTCGGGCACGAGCCTTGTGAGTTGTCTGGCGGCATCCAGCCCATTGAGGAGCGGCATGGAGATGTCGAGCAAGATCACATCCGGGCGCAACTTTTGCGCTTCTTCCACCAGCGCGCGGCCGTCTTCCACAGTGCCGACGACGACGCCTTCGGTTTCCACCAGCTTCAGAATTCCGGCCAGGACCAGAGAGTGATCGTCCGCTATCAGGATACGAGGGCGCATCAGGCGTTCTCTTTCTTGGCCGGAATCCAGGCGAAGATCTTCGTGCCATCAGCCGGCTTGGAATGGATACGGAGGAATCCATTGAGGAGCCGCAATCGCTCCTGCATGCTGGTCAAGCCCAACCCTTTGTGATAGGCATTCTTTCCGCTCGCGTCAAATCCCTGGCCGTTATCTATCACGGATAGAACAACTCCATTGGATGACCTGCTCAGTTTCACGGTAACCTCGGTAGCACAGGCATGTCGCACAACGTTCTGAAGGCTTTCCTGCAACACGCGGAACAGACAGGTCGAATGGTCGAGCGACAGCGAATCAGGCACATGATTCGCCTCGAAGAACACGGCAAGTCCTGTCCGTTTGGCGACCTCACGGATGTGGTCCTCGATAGCCGGTTGCAGGCCTGCATGTTCCAGCAGTGACGGGTGAAGTTTGTACGCGAGGTTATGGACGTCATCGGAAAGCCGTTCGATCTGTTCCAGGATCGGCGTCAATGTGTGCCCGATTAATTCCGGCAAGGTCGGCGGCTGTTGTTCGAGTGTCGCCACATCGAGCACCAACGCGGCGAGCCGCTGGCTGATATCGTCGTGCAGTTCACGCGCGATCCGTTGCCGCTCAT
>JABMDE010000172.1 GCA_015904055.1 Nitrospira sp.
GACCCCCAAAGCCACTGATACGGTGAAGGTCCATTATCACGGCACCTTGATCGATGGAACCGTGTTCGACAGTTCCGTCAAACGCGGCGAACCTGCCACGTTTCCGCTCAACCAAGTGATCAAGTGTTGGACGGAAGGAGTTCAGCAAATCAAGGTCGGCGGGAAGAGCCGGATGGTCTGCCCAGCCAACTTGGCCTACGGCGATCGAGGATCGCCTCCGGTCATCAAGCCGGGCTCCACACTGATTTTTGAAGTGGAACTGCTGGAAATCGTCGCGAACACGACCAAGTAGATATCCTCCCGGCCGCCTCTGCATCAAAGGGGCGGCCGGCGATCTATGACAG
This sequence comes from Nitrospira sp., assembly GCA_015904055.1. Next base: position 345 of record JABMDE010000172.1, read on the forward strand.
CACTCCGGCCAAACTCATAGAGGACAATCCCCCGCAATGCTTCTCCTGTCGAAACCATTGTGAGTGAGAGCACTTCCTCGACTCACCTGAACTCTTCAGCCCCTCCCCGCACGCGCTGGTTGATCCTCGGACTCCTCTTTGCCATCAGCGTCGTCACCTACATCGACCGCGTCAATATCTCCGTCACCGCGCGCCAGATGATGCCGGCGCTCGGCCTCACCGATCAGCAGATGGGGTTGATCTTTTCTGCATTTGTGATCGGCTATGCCTTATTCCAAGTACCGGGGGGATGGCTTGCCGACCGATGGGGCATTCGTATTGTCCTGACGATTGCGCTCCTCTGGTGGTCCGGCTTCACAGCATTGACGGCGATGGCCGCCGCTTCCGATCTAGCCGGACTATTGGGAATTGTCGGTGTACTCGCCCTCACTCGGTTTCTGCTCGGCGTCGGAGAAGCCACGGCCTTACCTTCGTTCAATCGAGCCGTCACCGACTGGCTGCCTGCCCACGAACGAGGCCTCGGCATCGGCATCGCCATCGGCGGGATCGGCATCGGCTCGGCCATTACTCCACCGGTCACGGCCTGGATCATGGTGAACTATGGGTGGCAGACAACCTTCTTTGTCTCAGCTGCCCTTGGAATCGGGCTCGCAGCGATCTGGTGGCTCTTGGCGCGAGACCGCCCGTCTGATCATCCCTGGGTTGCCAAACATGAGACCGTTGCCTCTGTAGTGCATGTGTCTATCAAACCACCATCGATTCCTTGGGCTGCATTGAGAAGAACGCCAACCGTCTGGTGGCTCGTGCTCAGTTACAGCTGTCTTGGATATGTCGCCTATGTCTACATGTCCTGGTTCTATCTCTATCTCGTCAATGTGCGAGGATTCGACGTCTTACAAGGAGGATTTTATGCATCGGTCCCCTTTCTGGCCATGCTCGTGTCGTGCCCTCTGGGCGGATGGGTCACCGATCGGCTAGCACTGCGCCGGGGAATTACGCAGGGACGGAAACTCGTTGGGATGGCCGGCATGACGCTGGCCGCCGCCACAATCGCACTCGGTGCATTGATGGAATCGCCTTATCTGGCCATCGCCAGCCTGTCGCTCGGAGCAGGCTGGCTCTATTTCACAATTGGCGCCTACTGGTCCTCGACGAGCGATCTGTCAAAAGCTCACGCCGGCAGCCTCTCAGGTTTGATGAACATGGGTGCAAACATCGGCGGCGCCATCTCGCCGACCCTGACCCCCTGGATCGCCCAGCATTGGGGCTGGCCCGCCTCACTGGGAGTGGCGGCACTGATTGCCTTGATCGGCGGCATCCTGTGGATCAATATCAATCCAGGGAAGGGATTAGAGCGTGAACCGTGAAAGGTTAGACGTAACATGCATGAAATACGAACGCTCATCCGATCTCTTGGGTTCCCTGAAACGTTTCACTTCTTACGTTTCACCTTTCACCTCTCTTGCCTCTTGAGCGTTGTCCTTGCTAGGTTCATAACATGACTATGCAATTTCAAAAGAAAGATCCCCGCGCCACAATCACGACGAAGTTCGGCGAAATCGCCATTCGCTTTTATCCCGACGAGGCTCCGCGCCACGTCGAGAACTTTGTGAACCTCGCCAAGATGGGCTTCTTCGACGGCACCACCTTCCATCGCATTGTGCCAGGCTTTCTCATTCAGGGCGGCGATCCATTCAGCAAGCAGCCGGACCGCACGCTCCATGGCACCGGAGGACCCGGGTATTTTCTTCAGCCTGAACCGAACGACCGCCCGCACAAGCGCGGCGCCGTCTCCATGGCCAAGATGCCGCGCGAAAGTAACAGCACCCGCGACTTCAACGACAACGGCTCACAATTTTTTATCTGCGTGGGAGAAAACAGTGGATTGGATCGCCGTTACACAGTATTCGGCGAGGTCTTCCGAGGGCTCGATGTCATCGACAAGATCGTCGCCGCCGCACGGGATCAGGCCGACAACCCGTTGGAGCCGATCACGATGAAAGTGACGGTACGGGAGTAGCCAAAGAGCTGATGACTAATAGCGTATGGCACGAGATCGGAAGGCCCTACGCTACGGCCACAGGCCGAGCGTGATACGAACTGCTTCATCAACCGCTGCCAGCTCATCCTGA
>JABMDE010000173.1 GCA_015904055.1 Nitrospira sp.
CCTACCAAGCGTTTCACGTTTCACATCTCACGTTTCACGGAGGGGAACATGCCTGATTTGCGACGCGATCCCATCGTAGGCCGTTGGGTGATTATTTCCTCCGATCGGAGCGGCCGCCCACATGACTTTGTCCCGTTACTGCCGGCCAAGCCAGTGTCCTCGGTACTCTGTCCGTTTTGTCCTGGACAGGAGCGGCTGACGCCGAAAGAAATCATGGCATACCGGCCGCAGCCAGCCGAACCCAACTCGCCCGGCTGGACCGTGCGTGTGGTGCCCAACAAGTTTCCCGCTCTTCAAGTGGAGGGCGATATCGGACGGGAAGGCGTCGGGCTGTACGACCGAATGAACGGCGTGGGTGCGCACGAAGTCATTATCGAATCACCGGGGCACAAGGACAGCCTCGCGGATTTGCCGGCCAAAAAGATCGAAGACGTACTGTGGACGTATCGGGATCGAATCATCGACCTAAAAAAAGATCTACGCCTTCGCTATATCCTCATCTTCAAAAACCACGGCCCCTCAGCCGGCGCCACGTTGGAACACAGCCATTCGCAATTGATTGCACTCCCAATTGTGCCGACCAGCGTCCTGGAGGAAATCGACGGCTGCCGGGCCCACTTCGAACAGAAGGAGCGGTGCATTTATTGTGACATCCTCCGGCAAGATCTCAGCGACGGCGACCGCATCGTAGCCGAAAATCAGGAATTCGCCTGTGCCACCCCCTATGCGCCGCGGTTTCCCTTCGAAATGTGGATCTTACCCAAACGCCACGCTGGCTATTTTGAGGAAAGCCAGAAGTCTCAGTTCGAATGCCTCGCGCCGATCCTGTCCGAATGTCTCCGGCGCATGGACAAAGTGCTTGCCCGCCCCGCATACAATTTCATGCTGCACAGCTCACCACTGCACGAACGAACCGGCGAATTTTACCACTGGCACTTGGAGATCATTCCCAAACTCACACAGGTTGCCGGGTTCGAATGGGGCACTGGCTTCTACATTAACCCGGTCTCGCCGGAAGAATCGGCGAAGTCCCTCCGTGATGTGGAGATCTGATGCCTGTTCGCTTTCGTATCGAAGACCACGCGCTAGCTGGAACACTCCGGCAGATTGAACAGATCATCCGCCGGGCCGGCGGACGGACATGGGTGGTGGGCGGATCGGTTCGCGATCTCGCACTGGGCCGTCAGCCGCGCGATTTAGACCTCGAAGTATTCGGAATTCCGCCGGGCCGCCTCCATGCGCTGCTGGAAGAACAATTTTCCGTTCAGTTCGTCGGAAAGGCCTTTGGCGTCTTCAAGCTCGCGGGCACACCCGTCGATATTTCTATTCCCTCTCGCCTCCTCGCGGACCATGGGTCCGTATCAGGTTTGCTCCGACAGGCGGATCCCGACATGGACATCGACGAAGCACTGGCCCGCCGCGATTTCACCATCAACGCAATGGCCTGGGACCCCGATACCCTGGAACTCCGCGATCCGTTCAACGGCCGAGCCGACCTGGCCGCCCATATGCTGCGCCACACATCAGATCGCTTCACCGAAGACCCCGTGCGCGTCTTGCGCGGCATGCAACTGGCCTCACGATTTGAGCTGACTCCCGCACCGGAAACGGTCGAACTGTGCAAGACGTTGTCTCAAGATGGACAGCCGAACGAACGGCTGTGGGAGGAGTGGAAGAAGCTCCTGCTTCAAGGGATCAAGCCGTCGCTGGGGCTCACCTTCTTGCACAATACCGGCTGGCTCCGTTTCTATCCGGAACTGGCGGCGCTCCAAGGCTGCGAGCAAGATCCCCTTTGGCACCCGGAAGGCGACGTCTGGATCCATACGCTGCACTGTCTGGACTGGTTCGCCGGAGAGCGGACCGGCCGGCTGGAAGAGGATCTCCTCGTCGGGCTCGCCATCCTCTGTCATGACTTCGGCAAACCCTTGACGACCAGAGCCGACAATGGACGCATTACCTCGCGCGGGCATGAACAGGAAGGAGAGGAACCGACTAGACACTTTCTCGAACGGCTGACGAACCAGGAGGATCTGATCGGTGAGGTGATTCCGTTCGTACAATGCCACCTCAGGCCCCGTGCGCTGTACGACGCGCACGCCTCCGACAGCGCCGTGCGCCGCCTGGCGAGGCAAGTGCGGCGTATCGACTGTCTCGTGCGTGTGGCGCGGGCCGATCATGCAGGGCGTCCGCCAAAGACGTTCGACGGCTTTCCCGCAGGCAAATGGCTCCTGGACCGCGCGCGCACAATGCATGTCGAGACCCAGGCCCCCGCCCCAATGATCATGGGCCGCCACTTACTGGAATTGGGCGTGCCGCCCGGCCCTGAGATGGGCCGGCTGCTTGACGATTGTTACGAAGCCCAATTGGATGGGTTGTTCTCAACCCTGGAAGAGGGTCTCACCTACGCCCGGACACAGCTCACGCTTTCTCGCTGACCGTAGGAACCGTCGTTCGCTTACTCCACGCCTCATCAGCCAGCCCTTGCCCAACGATCTCCTGGAAGCATATGATGCGACCATGCACATTCAACTCAGCCATCCCTCCCGCACCATGGATATCAAGGGGCCGAAACGGGC
>JABMDE010000174.1 GCA_015904055.1 Nitrospira sp.
TGCCTCTTATCGCTCGAGGAAATAAAAGTGGTCTGTCGGGCCCTGTCCGTGACCGATTGCCAGGCTATGGCGAATCGCTTCCGTGAGGTAGGTCTTGGCTGTTTGTATGGCATCGCCGACCGGTTTGCCGAGCGCAAGATGCGCGGCAATGGCAGAGGCGAATGTGCAGCCGGTGCCGTGGGTGTGCGGCGTGTCGATGAAGTCCCCCTTGAAGACGGTGAAGAACCGGCCGTCATACAACAGATCGGTGGCTTGTTCAGTGAGCAGATGGCCGCCCTTGATCAAGACATATTTGCACCCGAAGTTGTGGATCACCTTCGCCGCTCGCCGCGCATCAGCCAACGACTTGATCTCGATGCCGGACAGTTGCTGGGCCTCATGGACATTCGGCGTAACAACCAGGGCGAGCGGAAAGAGGCGCGTTTTCAAAACGTCGATAGCGTCGGATTTCAAGAGCGAGTGGCCGCTTTTGGAAATCATGACCGGGTCAACGACAAGGTTGGCGAGGTTCTGAGGCTTCAACATCGCGGCCACTGTTTCGACGATGGCGGCGGAACCCAGCATGCCGGTTTTCACGGCGGCGACATCGAAATCGTCGAACACGGCGTCGATTTGTGAGGCGATGATCGCGGGCGGCAATTCAAAGACGTCCGTGACCTCTTCCGTATTTTGGGCCGTAATCGCCGTGATCACTGACATGGCGAAGACGCCGTTGGCGGACATGGCTTTGATGTCGGCCTGAATTCCCGCGCCTCCGCCGGAGTCCGAACCGGCGATGGTGAGAACTTGCTTGCGTGTATGTGGCATAGACCTATCGTGATTGTTCAGGGTTAAAGTGGACTCCATGCATCGCGCATGGAGTGAGGCCATTATACTCGGAAGAGGGCAGGTGTCTAGTTTCTTGACTCAGTTTCTCGGCAAGCGGTCCATCATCAGTCAGGGCAGCTAAGGCGTGTGATGGGCCAGGATATCCAGCGTCAGTTGGTCGGGCTTGCCGTCGAAGTATTTGAGCAGGGCGTTGTTGAAGATGGTGTTGTCGGTGGCTGCAGTCAGAAACAAGGTCATGCAGGACCGGAATTTCAGATTGTCGGGATATCCGAAGATCTCCTCAGCGCTGCGACCGTTCACGTCGAGAACAAGCTGCGTACAGGCTCTGAGCCGTGGGCCTAGGATTGGGTGTTGCAGATAGGTCTTGGCCTCGTCGAGCGAGCCAATGGCAAACTGCTGCGCCATTTCACTGTGACCAAGACCGGCGATCTGAGGAAAGATAAACCAGATCCAGAGGCTGGACTTTCTTCCGGATCGGAGCTCGGCGAGGACTGTGTCGTAGGCGGCCTCTTGCGCGTTGAAAAAGCGTTGGAGATTGTAAGCATCGGTCATGGGCGGTGCCCGCGAAGACACCGATCTAACTGGCCAAGCGTCGGAAGTCTACTGCAAACTCGTGGGCGTATCCATCACGCGGGAGGCGATAGGGGAGGGGAGTAAGAACTGAGGTTGAAGAGGTATTAAACATCGAGTTCTTCTTCAGTCTCAGCTTCGAAATGTATGTTGGCCATTTTCAAGCTGGTTTGGAATTCTAGCCCCAATTCATGCCGGATTGCTGCAGTGTGCATAAGGTCAGTCAGCACATCAGTTAAATTGGCACTAGGGTCATAAGGGTCGCCGAACAGTCGTGCATAGATCTCAAGAATTTCCCTGCCACGGTCAGACCTGTCTTCGTTTGCTAGCATATGTTCCTCTGAGTAAGGATGAACTCGCACCAATTGCCGCTATTGCCCTCGAAGAATATTGAATTCTTGATACAGCCGAATCGGGAGAGGCACTTCAAGCTTCCATTCGATGGACATTGGTTTTTCTCCTTCTGCTTTGTCGATCGTTACCGGCCCACAAGCCTGATAGGAGTCCCCTTTTCTTCGGCGGACGAAAAGCTGAAAGGACCAACCGTTCTGTGGGCTTTCAATGTATCGCCAGCCCGGCTGGCGTATCAGGTCCGGCGGAATTCTGGCTTTGCCAGTGAAAGCATTCGGTGCTGATAGCGTAATCGCGGTAGGCAATACGGTCGTGGAAGCCCTCTGACTTGTCGAGCGTGACGAAGAGGAGTTCAACTTTCCTGTCTTGTAGCGAAAGCACACCGGATTGGAATGGAGTTCTTCGTTTTGCGGTTAGCCAGCCGACCGCGGTTAGGATTTCACGAATGCCGTAGTTTGCGTGAAGGCACAGAGGCACGTCGGTTAGGCCAGGTATCGAGTGAAATCGCAGAGTACTTCTAGCTTGAAGAACTGCGCCTAACTCGCCAAGTTCGGCAGAAAGCTCTGGTGTCTGTGAGAGTCGAGTAATCAAGGCTTCTCCACTACCTGTCTGGTGATGTTGGCCGTCTATCTGATATGCGAGCATCTGGAGTCGGCAACGTTCACGGTCACTGAAGCGTTGATAATGTACTGAAGATTCACCGATGCGCACAAGAAGATCCACTTGCTCTGGGTCATTACAGTGCAGCAAGTCTGTAAAGCGGTGGCCAAAATATTCGTCCTCAATGGCCTCAGGTGTGGACAGTAATCCTGCATCGCGTCGCAATGCAGTCCACCCACTGCGGCCTTGATTACGATAAAGCTCATCTAGTTGCACTGCTTGCCCGCGCAGGAATTCTGCAAGTCGAACAGTGGCTCGTCCGCGGAGTGCAATATAGGTCTGAAGCTCGTTGCGGAGGCGGCGCCATGACTGGTTCATGGCGGTCCGCAGGCTCTTGAGGATTTGCTCTTTCGTCAATTGCTGCAACTGAATGTGGCAGCCCACGGGAAGGGAGCTGAATCCTTCGTTCACTGCGTCAATCATCTGGCTACGTGAAAGCCCACTAATTGATGAAAGTAAACGATCGAAACGAAAGTCTGCACGGTATCGGCCGACGAAGTCTAAGACAAGACAACCTTGCTTGCCCTCATGAAGTCGTAGACCACGTCCGATCTGTTGCTGGAATAAGACGGGGCTTTGTGTCGGTCGAAGGAGTAGCAGCGTATCAACAGAAGGAAGATCAATGCCCTCGTTATAAAGGTCGCAAGTGACGAGCGCGCAAACTTCCCCCCGCGCTAAACGTTCTGGCGCTTGGCGACGAACATCAGTATCTGTCGAGCCTACTATACAGAGCGAAGGTAGCCCGGCCTCGTTGAACTTCCGCGTCATGAATTCGGCGTGTGCGACTGATATGCAAAATGCGATCGTTTTGCTCCGCTTTGGGTTGCCAGTCAATCGCCGCCATTCGTCGATAACAAGTCTCGCGCGGGTATGATTTCCGGTCACAAGATTGTCGATGGCCTCTCGCTCACCCGGTTTATCCCAAGGCACTTCTGAGAAATCGGTGTCGTCGTCGCAGCCATAGTATTCAAACGGGCAGAGCAGTTGGAGGTCTAGTGCATGCCAGAGGCGTAACTCGACAGCAGGCGATCCATCAGGGCGATTGTCAAAGTACGGGAAGATTGATTTGCCATCTGAACGTTCTGGTGTGGCAGTTAGCCCTAGCAGGACCTGAGGGGATACTGATTTAACGAAAGCATCGAAGCGGTTCGCTGCTAACCGATGACATTCGTCGACAACGACTGTGTGCCAATATTGTGGCCCGCATATTGAGACGAGGTCACGCGCACAAACGCTGTCGATGGTGGCGAAAATATGGTCGTAGCTTTGCGGTTCAGAACCACCCGCCAATATTTCACCGAATGAGTGATCGCGTAATACCTCGCGGTAAGTTCGTCGAGCTTGCAGTAGAATTTCTTTGCGGTGCGCAACGAATAGCAAACGTGGGCGTCCACCGACAGTTTGACAGGCAGTACGGTAATCAAACGCTGCAACTATGGTCTTGCCCGTGCCGGTCGCTGCGACAACGAGGTTGCGAGACCTGCTACGTTCTCGCTCCAGCGCAAGTTGCTCTAGCATGTCTTTCTGGTAGTCCTTAGGCTCAAGATCGAAGAACGTCGTTGTGGCAGAAATTTGATCACCGGCCTCCCGCTTCAGGGCGCGGGTCAACTCGGAGCGGTGTTCAGGGTTTGCAGCATCGTAATGTTGGAATTCACCATCGTTCCAGAGTGTCTCGAAGTGGGCTCGAGCGCGAGTAAACAGTTCAGTCTGTCCTTGCTCGGTGAATTTGACTGTCCATTCGAGCCCGCCGAGCAGGGCCGAGCCTGATAGATTCGCACTGCCGACGTAAGCCGAGCCGAACCTCGTTTTGCGGTGGAAGATCCATGCTTTTGCGTGGAGCCGTGTCCGTCTGCCATCGAGAGAAACCTTGATTTCGCAGCCTGGCATTTTCGCGAAATAGTCCAGGGCTTCTATCTCAGTCGCACCAGTGTAAGTGGTGGTCAGGATTCGCAGGTGTGTTCGTGGTTGGCCACCAGCGCTCACAGCCGTAGCGGCCTGGAGAATATCGAACAGCTTTCGAACTCCTGCGACCGTGATGAAACTGACCAGTACGTCCACTTGCTCGCAGCAGGAAATTTCACGACGAAGTTCGGAGAGCAGAGATGGAGAGCCTTTGCCCGAAGTAAAAAGCCATGGAATGGCAAGTCCAGTTTCTGGAAATTTCGGCGCAACTCCGATTCTATGAACAGCCTGGAGGATTTGAGGCGGCTCAATTAGCGGGTCCACGTTTCCTGCTACCTGCTGTCTAAGGTGAACTAGGGAAGGTCTGATTTATTCTCGGCGGGCGATATGCTACGGGTAGCGCAGCACTGAATTGGAGGCACTCCCCATGCTGCAACAGACCTTTGCCGA
>JABMDE010000175.1 GCA_015904055.1 Nitrospira sp.
CGGAAAAACGCTGATGGAACTGGAAGCCGAGCTCGATCATCGCTTCCGGCATGTCGCTCAAGACCCCCTTCAGCAATTAATCCTCCGAGCGCTCCGTACGTACTTGCATACGTCTCACGGCGCGGCAACGACAAAGGGATCTGCACCCGCATGACCACATTCAACCCGGCAGACCTGCGCAACCGGATCGAGAAACTCGGGGACCTTCCCACACTCCCCCATGTGGTACAGCGGCTTGCCGCCATGATCGGCCGTCCAACCGTATCAACGGAGGAGATCGGCTCGATCATCGAAAAGGATCAGGTGCTTGCGGCAAAAGTCCTCAGGCTCGCCAATTCGCCATTTTACGGATTCCCCTCCCGTATCGGCTCTGTGGCCCACGCAGTAATCGTGCTGGGACTCAACGTCGTCAAAGGACTCACGCTCTGCGCATCGGCCCTCAGCATCATGAAAGATGCCGGGATGGATCAGTTATGGCGGCATTCCCTAGGCGTTGCGATTACTGCCAATCTCCTGGCAACCAGGATGGAGATCAAGAACCCCGAAGAGCTCTTTGTCGCAGGCCTGCTTCATGATATCGGAAAAGTTGTTCTCTACGTCAAATGGCCCGAGGTGGGAACCAGCATCAAGGACGCGCGACAGACGGGAGGCGATCGTTCGCTCTTTGACGTGGAAAAAGACGTCACGGGTCTCTCGCATGCGGATATCGGCGGGTGCCTGGCCACCGCCTGGCATTTACCGATTACACTCCGCGAACCGATCCTGTATCACCATGACCCGGCGCTCGCCAAGGAAGCCGCGCTGCAAACGGCCATCGTCCATGTGGCCGACATCCTGGTCAAAGGGCTGGCCTGTGGAAACCCAGGGGATGACATCATTCCACCTCTGTCAAAAGCAGCCTGGGACATGGTCGGGCTCGATGAGCAATCGCTGAACCACTGCATCGACAAGGCATCGAATGAATTCGTAACCATTGACGATTACCTATGAGCCACTCCACAGCAGGCCGGAGAATTCTACTCTTCCACAACGAGATCACTCCTGCCCTGACCTTGGCCTCGGCATTGGAGAAAGCCGGTTTCCAAGTCGTGGAAGGACATCTGCCCGATCTCGCGCTGCATGAACTCGTCCATGATCCCCCTTGTCTCATCCTGGCCAGTGAAGGAACCGGCGGCCATTCAGTGGAAACACTCACGAGAAACCTCAAGCTCGATGCCTTTCTCGGCCGCCTGCCTCTCATCGTCTTCGTCCGGGACAGCCGGCTCAACGACATCGACTGGGGAACATTGGCAGTAGACGACTTCATCACGATCCCCTATCGTCCGGAGGACGTTGTGCATCGCGTACGGCTCTGCCTCAGCCGCCTGACCCGTTCACTTGATGCCAACCCACTCACCCGCCTCCCGGGCAACACCACCATCCTGTTTGAAACCACCGCCAGGATTCAAAGCCGGCAGCCCTTCGCGCTCGCCTACATCGATATCGACAATTTCAAATCCTTCAACGACCGCTACGGCTATGGCCGTGGTGATGAAGTCCTCATCGTAGCGTGCCGCATCCTGACCACGGTGGTGGGAGAACTCGCTGGTTCAGAAGGATTTGTCGGCCATGTCGGAGGGGATGATTTCGTCTTCATGAGCCGCCCGGATAGCATCGACGCCATCTGCCAGACCGTCATCAAACGTTTCGATCTGGTGATTCCGGACTTCTACGACCGGGAGGATCGCCTCAAGGGCTATATCGATTCCGTTGACCGCCGTGGGAATAAAGAACAGTTTCCGATCATGAGTCTCTCAATTGCCGTCGTCACCAACGAACGAGTCCCCATCACTCATCCCGGCGATGTGAGCAAGATCGCCTCAGAACTGAAGAAACGAGCCAAGGCGGTGAAAGGCAGCGTGTATGTCAAAGACGAGCGCGGCCAGGCCGTCGATGCATGCTCCGCGACCGCAGCTTCCACTGAGCACCTCCCCACCTCTTGCTGAAGCCACAGCCTCGGAAATCCGTCTTCACGATCACCATCGACGATCCACGCAAAGATACAGCAGAGCAACGACTCACCAGGGAGGGTCCGTTAACATCGCTTG
>JABMDE010000176.1 GCA_015904055.1 Nitrospira sp.
TTCTCAAGTGAGGCGAGCAGCTGCGTGCGCGTCTTCTCTGCTTCAGCCGCATTGATCTTCTTCATATCGCGATAGATCTCTTCGATCTTTGCTTCATTAAGTTCGTTGCCGCTCTGTTGCACGGAAGCCTCGTATTCCTGCTCCTTCTTTTTGAGTTCACGCTCGCGCCAGTCCAGCATGTCGGCAACCGTCACGGGCACCCACGGTTCATAACCCCCACGGCTCATCAACATGCGCGGATTGTCCTTGTTGCCGCCCACGGCATAGATTGGAAACCCGGCTGTACTACCTAACGGCGTCGGCATTCCCCCGGCCTTCAGTTCGGCATCGCCCAGCTGGCTGCCAACCATGGCTTCTGGTTCGTTGATGAAGATGGCGATCGTCCCGTCTGAGAGCCCACCGCCGCGATCCGCAAACTTGCTGACGTTACAACCACCGGGGAGCCAGGCCTTTTTATTGTACGCCGTGGTAATGACGGACGCCTGTTGCCGGTCCCAGCCGTAATAGTTAATCGAACTGCGCACTCGCACCGGTTTGTTGCCCTGCATAAAGACCGCGTTGTCCTGGACGATCGCGACCGCTGCACGCGCAGCGCGCTGCAGCGCTGCGGCACCCGGCCGCTTGGAATCGAAGCCGTCTTCGCGCGTGGGCACGATGCAGTCCAGCTGCGCCCGGGCAACCGCAGGCGCTGTGAGCGCAATCAGCGTAATGGCTACTACTATCTTCACGTTCATCGTCATGCTCCGTTGATTGCTTCAGCCTGCAGAGAAGACAACGGCGTCAGGAACCATTCTCTGAACGGATCGGGAGCGTGGAGAGGACACATGCGGAGGGTTAGGATTCGTCCAGGGAAGACTCTTCGCTCTGTTTGAGCCAGAGTTCAAGCAGTCTGGTTTCGCGTTCAGATTGGGAAATGTGTTCGAGCGCGAACGCGCCGGTTAAGCGATCTTCATAAAACGCCCGTTGTTTCGCGTAGGTTTTCTTAAACGCGTCCCGCTTCAGGCTGGTCCAATTCGCATCGGATATTCCCGCCTGGGCGCGCAAGAGATTGATCTCGATGGCTTGGAAGGCAAAGACTTTCGCGAGGACCTTGATGACCGTGGCATTGGTCAGAAATCGTGGCTCTTTATCAGCCATGACTTATCGTTCCAATTAGGCCAACGCACACATGAGGGTACCCATACCATTCTCAACAACCGAGAATGGTATGGGCCTCGAAGCAGAAGGTCAGTTCCGCACACCGCTCCAGACTTTTGCCGGATCGATCGCCTTGTCCGGATTGAGGGTCTTCGCCCTCTCCAGCAAGACATCCGTGCCCTCCGGATACAGCGGATCAGAGATACAGCAATTATCGACCGGGCAAACAGCCGCACATTGCGGTTCGTCAAAATGGCCGACACACTCGGTGCATCGGTCATGCGCGATCACGTAAATATCGTTCCCCATACCTTGACCGTCGCCAACATGGAGTCCCTTCTCTTCCGCGCCGCCGCGCGTTTCAAAGATGGCCTCGTTCGGACATTCCGGCAGGCAGGCGCCACAGTTGATACATTCAGCGGTAATCAGCAATGCCATGATTCTGGTCTCCTTCTTCGCTAAGATTTAATGCGGCGCCGCACGTCGTCTTGATCGGATTGCCCGCAACACACCCTTGATAACCCACAAGCCACACTGATGAGAGCCATCACGCTGCGTGATACGCCTTTGTCTAGGTCAACAGGAGACGCATGTTGCACTTTCGTACGCGCTCCTGTCAATCCGGCAGTTCTACATATGTGGTGTCAGATCTTGTATCGGGACGATCCGGTTCAGGGATGGCGCAGCCGTGATGTGAGCATCGGAATTGGCCCTCCCACACACCGCGGATCGCCCTTCCGCCTTCTCCGGCGATCCTGAAAGCACTCAATCCGCCGCAGGGCGGTCCCGCGTGAAGACTGCCTGGCTCAACGACGAGTCTGTTCCCACGCCCGAAAGGCCGCCAGATCCTGGGCCAAGCTCTGGAGCAGCAGCGCCAGCACCACCACATCATCAATCATGCCAATGCCGGGGATGAAGTCCGGCACCAGATCCACCGGACTCAGCACATAGAGGAGAGCCGCCGCCAGCGACGCAAGAGTGCGTACGGAGAGGCCCCGATAGCTGCCGTTCCTCCAGGCTTTGAGCAGGCGAACCAACAGGGGAAGGTCGGACCATAGACGGCCGACCATGCGAAGCATCTCAAAGAATCTTGCGGATATTGTCATCGTTACCTCCAGGTTGGCGAGCCTGCGTTCCCTTTCTTAAGACAGTACCTTGCGCCTGCTGTCGGTAAGCCTACCAAAGACAGACATCTTTTTGAAGCCGCTCAGGCGAGTTTCTACCATAGGACCCCTCACCCGCTTTCTGCTACTCTGCTCCCCCATGCCCTCGGCGCTCCACCTTTTCCTCATCCTCTTCGTCGTCGGCGCGGCGCTACGCCTGTTCGGCGTCTTCGGGAAGCCGCATGCAGAACGGCTGGGGACGTTCGTCTTTTCAGTCACCCTGCCGGCGACCATTCTGGTGTCGCTGGATCGCGTGGTATTTTCGCCGACG
>JABMDE010000177.1 GCA_015904055.1 Nitrospira sp.
GGCGGCAATATCTCGAAGTGCCGGTCGAGAAAGACCACCGATTGGTGGTGAGCGAGACGATGGAAGGGGAAGTCTCGCGGGAATTCATCGGCGATGAAATTCTGAACGGCTATCCCACCGAGTTGTTCGAAGTGACGGTTGCAGTGGATGGTGTCACTCGGCAATACTATCGATGGGTGACCAAGGTTCAGCGGTTTCCGGTCAAGACGGTGAGCAAACAAGGCCGGTGGTCGGAGGAGTTTCGGCGACTGATCTTCACCGAGCAGTCTCCGTTTTTGTTCGAGCTTCCACGGCGGCTGGATCGGGCCAACCCGCCGATGGAGATCCAACCGTCGGCGAATGACATGCGGACGAAGGAGGGGTACCAATGAAACGACCGATCATGATGGGATTGTGTCTGGCGGTCTGTGCGCAAGCGGCCATGACAGCCGGGCTCCAAACGAAGGTTCTCGCCTATGAGTCCAAAACTGTGACCCAGGGTGCCGTGTTGCGCGGAACCGTGACGTTCTCCGGAACGGTGCCGGCTCCCAAAGTATTCGACATATGGCGATATCCGGATCACGTATTTTGCGGCGCCCTGTCCGATGGCGCCGGGCATCGATTGCTGAGGGAAGTCAACGTCGGAGGGAACGGAGGGCTCAAGGACGTGGTGGTCGTTGTAGAAGGGGTGCGGAGCGGGAAACCATTCACCTTTACGGATGCCCAAGTCGAGGCCAATGTCTGCCAATTCCTTCCCTTCGTCACCGTGGTGAGCGACAAGCGAGAGTTGACCGTGACGAATCGGGATCCCGTGTCGCACGATATTCAGGGCTATGCCTATGATCAGGCCGGCGTGGATATCGTTCTGCACCGGCCTTCGCTCAAGGCGACCGGCACCACGGATGTCGTGAACCTCGTCAAGGGGCGAAAAGTGTTCACCATGCAGTGCGGTATGCATCCCTACATGCAGAATTGGGGGTATGCGATCGACAATCCCTATTATGCCGTCACTGATCCGGAGGGCGTGTTTACCATCGGCGACTTGCCTCCCGGCACATACCGTATCAAGGCCTGGCATCCCGCGTTAGGGGTTCAGGAGCAGGATGTCACCCTGCCGCCTAACGGGGCGGCCACGCTCAATCTTCAGTTCGACTCGAAGCGATCGGCGGAATAATGTCGCACAACGGCCTGCCTGTTCTCGGCCTGTTGCTCGGTGTCGTGCTGCTCGGATCCGTTCCGGCTCATGCGGGATCGCCGAAGGACATTCAGAATCAGGGCAAGGAGATGGTGAAGGACGCCGAGGAGATGGTGGCGCACGGCGGAATGGGTGATGCGAAAGCTATCGTGCACCATTGTGCCGAAGTGGCGAAGCATGCGGAAGCGATTCTCAAGGCGTTACCACCAGCCGATGAACATGGCAAAGAAGCCGCGCCGCATCTGCAGGACGCCGTCAAATATTGCAAGCGGGTGGCGGACATGGGCGACAAGGTCGATCCCGGCGCCAGCTTAAACCCCGCAACAAAAGCCCGTACGGCGGCGAGAGAAGCGATGAAACATCTTGCGGCGATGAAAGACAGCGGAGCGTAGTCAGGAAGGTTTAGGCTGAGGTCCAGGTTGAGCCGCGTTACGAATCGTGATCCTCTCTACCTTAGCCTCAACCGTAACCTTCAAGACTTCGGCACCAGCGGGCTGACTGCGTTCTGATCCCGCCCCGGCTGATAAGTCTTCAGCATCTTCATGACCGCCGGCATCAGGTGGGCTTCGTCCGCGAGCGGCACTTTGACCCGCACCCCGCGCCCTTCGTTGCGGCCGAGCGACATAATGTGGTGCTCGATGATCTCGCCCTGTTTCTCGTCCCGGTAGGTGAAGGTCAGTTGCTTCGCCGGGAACCCGGCCAGCGAGAGGTCCTGATCCGCTTTCCACTTCACCGCGATCGATTTCTTGCCG
>JABMDE010000178.1 GCA_015904055.1 Nitrospira sp.
CCAAGCAAGAGGGCAAGAAGCCGATGGCTGGGCTAGGTATGCGGGCTAGTGCAGATTGAGCTGACTGCTAGGGTAATGCCTAGTGCCGCAGCCGGGCCCGTTGCCTTATAAGGATTCGCTGGCGTATGACTATAAATCATTCGGTCACCATACCAGCTCTTCTTCCGATCACCTCTGTAGGCAAGGAGGATGTATTCATGCACACATCTGCTACAGAGTTATGTCCGGACGATCGGACGAGAAATCCCGGTTCCACCGGCGCGATTGTCCTCTCTGCATCTTGCCGTGTCCTCTTCATCGACCGGAACGTCTTCGGTCTTCTGGGTGCGCTCGATTCGGACTGGCTCGCGCCAACAGAAGCACCATTGCTCCCCTCCTGTCTCATGACCATGCTCCGGGAGTTTGCAGCCCATTCAACCAGTGATCGGCGTCCTGGTTCGTTGTCAGCGCGCAGGAGTCAGTGTTTCGGACCGCGTTCGCACCCGATCCTGGTGCAAGGTTTTGTGGTGTCCCATCATGAACAACGAGATAGAAAATTCGTGCTGGTCTTGTCCCGATCAAACCCCAGCACAACGGTGTAATACCGGATCGCTCGGCGGCTTTTATAGAGCTGCTTTTACATCGTCTGTCGCGTTGTGCGTCAGAACCGGGTGCCAAGGTGGCGACATTGTCCACACCAGAACGGAGGGAGTTTCTTCTGAGACGGTGCCGGGCCGGAGGCGAACGGCCATGGCGCTTCGTAGTTCCTGCACGCAATCGATCTCTACCGGGCCGAGGCATATTTGTTGCTCAACTCGCTGATCACCGCCGTGACATGCACATAGGTGATCCACAATAGCGACGCACCAGGAGGGAGAAGCCCATGACGGTCCATGTATGCCATTGCAATCGCTGCGGCGGGATGATGGCTGAGGTCTACGGCGACTTGATGAGTCCGGATGACATGGGGATGGACGTGGTCGGGTGGCGGTGCGTGAATTGTGGAGACTATGTAGATGAGCTGGTGCTCAAGAATCGGGAAATGCAACAGAGAACAGCCCCGTTTCCCATCCGATTGGCGAAAGAGCGAGCCCCAATGCAACGTTCGGTGCCGCTGTCGATCCAACGCCGCCGCGCCGTGGCATGAACCGGAGGTTGCCAAGAAAGGTGGAGAATATGGCCATGGCAGGGGACGTTTCCAACGACGTGTCGCGCGAGAGGGTGGCGTGGCAGAGAGGCCTAACCAACGAGTCTCTCTTGCTTCCCTCTTGCTGCGTGTGCAGGCTCATCAGGGACGACGGAAGGTCGGATTCCACCTCTACGACGTGGGTCACTCTGGAGACGTATCGCCAGGCCTATCATGTGCAGTCGAAGGCGCTGCTCTTTACCCATACCTATTGTCCGGATTGTCTCGCTCAGATTCGTGACAGGCTGGCGTCTTCAAGGCATCTGTGAGCCAATGTTTCTCTTATCCAGGATAACTCTCTGAGTTAAGGCTCAAATACCGGGCTATCGGCTGAACGTACTCTGGCGTCGGTCTTGCTAAACAGTCAATCGAATCCTTGATGTCATCCAAGATCAGAACTGAAAGTGCATCGTGTAATGACCGGAAAGGTTGGCGGGCTTTCACCCGCGCACATGCGCATCACATGAAAGGAAGGGTCCTATGTCTGTTGCCAAAATCATCGAGATCAGCGCCGACTCGTCCAAGAGTTTCGAAGATGCCGTTGTGCAGGGCATCAGCCGGGCTTCCAAGACCATACATGGGATCAAATCAGCTTGGGTCAAGGAGCAGCATGTCGTGGTCGAAGACAACAAGGTTGTCTTGTATCGCGTGGACCTGAAGGTCACATTCGTGCTGAATTAGCGAGCGTTGCACAGGGCAGTCCCCTGTCACCGGAGGTTGAGGAGGAGAGTCGCTGGTAGCCGTTTAGGCTGGGTGAGTAGTTGGTAATCTCAGGTCGGCTTGGGGCGGCCCTGCGCTGACTAGTTCTTTACAATGCTACTCAGATCATACTCGTGAGCGCTGCCGCTCTTGCCGCGCACCGGAGGTTTCCGAGTCTCCGAGCGATGCCCTGTGCGGCACGCACACCCAGGTCAGTTTCAGACGATCATTTGCGACAGCTCTCAATCAGGAGCTAATGAAGAGGTTGAGGACTGATCCCTGACCGAAAAGACAAAATTGACACCATGACGGCTATCCATCAGTTCCGTGTGAGCCTTCTGCAAGTACTCCACAGCTACTCGCTGCCCTTCCCTGGCCACCAATACTTGGACGTCGCCTTCACATAGCCGAATACGGCATCTCGCCTGGAGGCAATACCAACCAGGGTTGTCCCTCTGACGACCGGTGCTCGAATGAGATGCTGGCTTTGAAGAAGATGGATCAAATCCTTGACCAGTAGGTCTTCGGTGACCGTGACGACATCCTTGGTCATGATCTCTTGCGCCGTGACCCGATGAAGATCTTTCCCTTCCTCAATGGCTCGCAGCAGGTCGAACTCGCTCACCAGGCCGACGAGTGTCGAATCTTGTTTCACGATGGGCACGCTTCCGAAGTTCCGGTCGGTCATCATTTCCGCGATCGTGATCGCTTTTGTCTCCGGCCCCACTGTAAAGACCTGATCCTCCATGACTTGTCGAACCGTCAAGACCTTGGGATCATGGGCATTCACAAAGTACTCAGCTAGTCTCATATGCTGTCCTTTCTTCCGACAAGGCAGTCACAATGCGTAATCCAGCAAGGTCAATGCCATAAGTCGATCCACCTTGTCCCCTAGCGCAAGTTCACGGATTCAGCCAGAATGTATGGTCAAGGCTTGATGCCGTACACACTCGACTCACCGTAGACCGTGGCAGAAGGCAACAGTATCCGGAATCGAGTTGTCCCGAATTGCTACGAGGACGACCGCATCCCTTGTCCGCAAATTCAGCCATGATACCGGGGTGGTCGCCTATATGATCACGTGGGATAAGGCACGGTCATGAATGGTGTGGTTTAGTCTTTGTGCGCGCGCTTCTTTTTCGGCTCTGCTTTTTCCTCTTCCACATCGATTACCGCGCCGGTGTCGGCATCGATATGAACCTCCATCACCTTCTTGTCCACCGTCACGACTTCGATTTCCCACACAAGTTTCTTGTGTTTTGTTTCGAGTTCGGCTTCGACAATCGTGCCCGACACTTTCTCCGACGCTGTTTTGACCGCCTGATCGATCGTCACCTTGGCGGCGGCAGCCAGCTCAGCCTTTCCGTTCTGTCCATTGTCATCGCCATAGGCCGCTCCGGCGGCAGCCAAGGTTCCAGCTGCCAACACGATGCCCAAGGCACACACAGCGAATGGGTGTGGTCTCATACAAACCTCCTTAATCGAGGGTTCTCGGTGATGTGAATAGGACGAAACTGCCTGACAGGTTCCTACGCGTTGCATTCGAGGCCGAGATTTTCCCGCTCGGCTGAAGCTCAAAGGCCCGCTGCGCGATGTGGACGTGGAGATCGTCGCAGGGAGAAACCGGCTGACAGTGGACCGGCTCCTGTTCGGAAACAGCCGACTCCTGCTTCTGAAGAGAGTCGGCTGGCTTCTGCTTACGCAGTTCTTTCGCGGCGCGTGGCGGCATGATTCGCCCCATCTGTTCTCGTTATGCAGAGGCATCGCAGGAGATTGTGTGTGAGACCCCATATCGGCCGGGACCCTTCGCCGTCAGTCTGACTTGTCCCGTTCGGCTCATGCGGTCGATCTCGCAAAACACCTGATTCCACGTGAGGTCGGGACATTCGAGCACGACTTCCTCAAGCGAACAGCCGGGTGAACGAACGATGACCTGCATGATTTTCTCCCTTGTCTCGTGCATAAGCGCCTCCTGGCTCTCGGCTGACAAGAAAGGCCCTTACGCATCTTGGATGCCACTGCGATTGAACTAGGAAACAGCTGGTCAAAATGTCAGGAAGGTGTTGTGCTGCGCTGGTTTAGCGATCAGCAGCCGTTGGCTAAGATGCATCGGTCACCTGCCTGGGCGTGAGGTATTTCGCGGCAGCGATGCAAGAAGCTCCGTAGCCGAATGCCGCATTCTAGATTCGAGTGTTTGGTTTGGTCCCGCCCTTGCAGAATCTCAATTCTGATGGGTTGAGCTATGCCAAATTGGGGCATAATGCAGCAGTCGGATTGGTTTGCTGTAGCATTTTGATACAACAATGCGTGATCCTCTCTGTAAAGATGACGAGCCTTTCTTTCTCTGTCTTATCGTTGGTTGGAGAACACCATGACTGAAGAATGGGGCACAATTCTGGTCGTCGATGACGATGCAGACATGCGGGAACTGGCCTATGACATGCTGAAAGACCGGGGGCATCATGTCGCCACGGCCGGGAGCGGGGAAGAGACGTTCAAACGCTTGGCGGAAGAAGACTACGCGGTAGTCCTCACAGACCTCCGTATGAAAGGCATGCAGGGGATTGAATTGTTAACCCGGATCAAACGTGACTATCCCGGCATCAACGTGATTCTCATGACGGCGTTCGGATCGGTGGAAACGGCAGTTGAAGCCATGAAATACGGGGCGAGCGATTACCTCACCAAACCGGTCAAGAAGGACGAGCTGGTGCGCGTCGTCGAACGGGTGCTGCGGGAAACGGCTTTGCGGCGGGAAGTGGATCGGCTCAGGAAAGAGGTGCACAAGGAGTACAGCTTCCACCAGATCCTCGGGAAAAGCAAAGCGATTCAAGCCGTCTTCGATTTGATCCGCCGTGTGGCCGACAGTCCAACCAATGTGCTCATTACCGGGGAAAGCGGAACCGGCAAAGAGCTGGTCGCCAAGGCCATTCACTATAACAGCAGCCGGAAAGAGGCGCCGTTCGTTCCGGTCAACTGCGCGGCGATTCCTGACCAGCTGTTGGAAAGCGAGCTGTTCGGGCATCTGCGCGGCGCCTTTACCGATGCCAAGGCGGACAAGCGGGGGTTGTTGTTCGAAGAAGCGCAGAAGGGGACGTTGTTTCTCGACGAGATCAGCGAGCTGCCGCTCATGCTGCAGGCCAAAATTTTGCGCGCGATTCAGGAGCGAGAAATCAGACGGGTTGGAGCGACCAAGCCGGTCTCCGTCGATGTGCGGATCATCGCGGCGACCAATCTGAATCTCAGCGAGGAAGTGACGCACAAGCGGTTCCGCGAAGACTTGTATTACCGGCTCAATGTCATTGAGCTGAAACTTCCGCCGTTGCGTGAACGGCTGGAGGACATTCCGTTGCTGGTCACCGCCTTTTTGAAGAAGTGCGGCGAGGCGGGCAGAAAAGAGGTCAAAGGCGTGAGCGAGTCTGCGCTGGCAATGCTGATGGATTATGCCTGGCCGGGGAACGTTCGTGAACTCGAAAACGTGATCGAACGGGCCGTGACGCTGACCCGCGGCGAAAAAGTTTCTCCGGACGATCTGCCGCAAGCCGTGCAAGGCGCGCGCGGCGATCGCCGGGTGCTGGACGAAGCAGCCGAGAAGAATTTGCCGTTGCACGAGATCGAAAAAGAATACATCAAGAAGATTTTGGACAAGACCGGGGGCAACAAATACCA
>JABMDE010000179.1 GCA_015904055.1 Nitrospira sp.
TCTCCGTGCGCGCGGCCGACTTCCTGCCACTGATCGATATTCGCCATGTAAATGCGGGTTCTGACTACGTCGTTGAGCGAGGCTCCGGCTTGCACCAGCGCCGCTTCAATTGTTTTGAACGTCTGGATGGTCTGCGCATAGGGATCGCCCTTGCCGACAAGACCGGACGGCGTCATGGCCGTCGAGCCTGATACACAGAGCACTGAACCGACCCGCACTGCGCGCGAGTACCCGATTTTCCCTTCCCACGGCCCACCGGTCGAAATATTCTGTCGTGCCATCGGACTTCCTCCTATATCACAATGCCGCCGCCCGCTTGAATGTTCTGCCCGGTCAGCCAGCGGGCCTCTTCACTGACAACGAATGCCACCACATCGGCAATGTCATTCGGAAGACCGATCCGCTTCAAAGGGGACAGCTGGATGCCGATTTGTCGATAGTGCTCCGTCATCATCCCGGTTTCGGTAAAGCCCGGCGAGATCGTATTGACCGTAATCCCTCGCGCCGCCAGCTCTTGGGCCAATCCTTTCGTATACTGCTCCAGCGCGCCTTTGCTGCCGAGATACGCTGTGGCGCCAGGAAAACTCAAATGGGTGCCGGCAGTGGAGATATTCACGATCCGTCCCCCGTCTTTCAGCGATTTCGCAGCCTCTTGCATCGCAAAATAAGGACCTTTCGCATTCAGCGCAATGATCTGGTCGAAATCCTCCTCGGTCGTCTCCATCAACGGCTTCGGCATAAACCGGCCGGCATTGTTGACGAGAATATCCAGTCGACCGAATTGCTTCACCGTATCAGCGACCAGACGGCGTGCGTCGGCGGCGACACCCATGTCCGCCTGGACGGAGACGGCCTTCCCCCCCTTAGCCTGAATCCCCGTGACAACCTGGCGCGCCTTCTCACTGCTCTTTGAAAAATTCACCACCACAATTGCGCCCTCTTCGGCAAATCGCTCCGCGATCGCCCGACCAATTCCGTTCGATGCTCCGGTTACGATCGCGACTTTCCCACTGAGCCCCATCCTCCGCTCCTCCTCACAAAAATTATTCACCCAAGGCCACGTGACCCTGATTGATCCGACGAAACCATCAACGAAATCCTGGCGGTGCTCTCAGGACGAGCCGTCCCGTCACGGCGCAGGGGGTTGATTCCGACGGGTCACGAGGGCCCGCACATGGTCTCTCATCTCTTCCCCGGATAACCGCACGCGATCTCCATGGCCGGCCAACACCCATTCAAAGCGGTAGTTCAGCAGCTTCTGGATCGAGTCCACCAGGACGCGCTTCCTCCACACCAGGCGAGTCGGCGCCCCCAATGACTTCGACTGTGGATTCCACCACAGATGATCGCCGGTGAAAAGAAATTTCTCCCGATAGAGCAGGGCCATGCTGCCGGCTGTGTGACCCGGAACAGGAATCGCCACAAATCCGGGAGACAGTTCGGCGTCGTCGGCTCCATCGATAAACCATTCAGCATCCGGCATGGCTTCGGCATCGGCGCGATGAATAATCCGCTGTGCCCCGAAATGCGCGGCATACTTGCCGGCATCGGCCACGTCGTCTTCGTGCGTCAGGAAAATACGCGCGAGGCCGCCCTGCCGTTCGAACGCTTCGACCAAATGTTTCACATACCGGGGCGAATCCACCAGCCAGTTGCCGTCGGGATGCGCGATAAAATAACTGTTCGCCCCGAACGACTTATCCGAATTGAAGCCGCAATAGGACACCCCGTCTTCAAGATGAAGCGGGAAGCTCGCCATGGCTGCCTGCATGCGCGAGGTCTCACTCTGCTCTGCCCCGATCGAACCGACCGGACAGGCCAGCAATGCCTGGTAGGCGCGATGAATATGCTCGTCACTGTCAGGCTGGCAGAACACCGCAGAAAACTCGCCGATTTCCTCGAATGTTTTCGGCGCCAACTGCCGGCAGGTATCGCAATTGATGCAGGTCCCATCGACATAGAAATTGCCGGCAATATTGGAGTCGAGCCGTTTGCTTGGATTAGCCATCAGAACACCGTCTCACCTTGTTTTGCCCGATCGGCGGCACGCCAAAGATACCACGAGGCGGCAGTGCGATAGGGTTTCCAGCGCTCCCCATACTGTAACACCTTGCTCGGCCTCGGCATTGTGCGAAGACCATACACGATCCGAAACCCGTTCCGTACCCCGAAATCATCCACCGGCAGGACATCCGGCCTTCCCAGTTGGAAAATCAGCAGCATCTCGACAGTCCAACGTCCGATGCCCCGCACCGCGATCAGCCGCTCGACAATAGCGTCATCGTCGAGATTTCTGATCACCCGATTGGTCGGCACCGTGCCATCCAATGTTTTCTCCGCAAGGTCCCGCAAGGCGGCAACCTTGGGCCGCGAAAATCCAGCCTGCCTGATGGCCGTACTCTTCATGGCCAACAGCTCATCGGGCGTGGGGAATCGCCGGCGAGGAGAGAGCGCGATGAACCGCTGGAGAATGCTCTCCGCTGCTTTGTCATGAAGCTGTTGGTAGGCGATCGCGCGGGCCAGCGATTCGAACGGCGACCGCCGGTTTCTTGGCCTGAGCGTGAACGGGCCGACCGCGCGGATCAATCGGCGCATGACGGGATCAACACGCGCAAGATGCCGGGCCGCCCCGGTATCAGTCGCCATCGCCTGAAGAAATAAACGGTACTGACTTGCCCCATTCCCCGAAAAATACGAAGGCCGAGATCGGATTGCGTTCGCGGGGAGCCGCCTCACGTTGTTTGAGACGATCCGACAGAATGTTCGGATCGCCCGGATACCCGACCGCGATCATCGCGACCGGCTCACAACCGGCGGGAATCTTGAGTTCGCCCCTGGCTCGTTCGATGTCGAAGCCGGCCATCTGACGGACCGCCAGTCCAAACGCAGCGGCTTGAAGAGTCAGATTCTCGACCGCCATACCCGTATCATAAAAGGCATGGCGGTTCGGTGCTCCATCCTTCTCGAAATTCGTGCTGGCAACGGAAAGGATCAGGACAGGCGCTCGGGACGCCCATTTCCGATTCCCCTCGACCAGACAATCGGCCAGTCTGGTCCATTCGGCCTCACAGTCTTTGGTTGCCACAATAAACCGCCACGGCTGCTCATTGCTCGACGAGGGCGCCCAGCGGGCTGCTTCCAACAGACTGCTCAATGTGCCCGCCTCGACGGGCCGGTCATCGAACGCCCGCGGACTCCAGCGACCGGCAAGCAACTCATGGATCGGGAATTGTGTCGGTGCCGGTTTCTCCATGAAGTCCTACCCTTTCTTGCTCTCACCGGACGCCGCGTCCGGCGACCAGCCTCCGCCGAGCGCTTTGTACAGTTGAACCACCGACACCAGGTGCAGCCGATGGGTGGCGGTCATACCGAGTTCGGCTTCAAATAAATTGCGTCGGGCCACGAGCACATCGAGATAATTGGCCAATCCGCCTTTATACCGGAGCTCGGCAAGCTTAAGCGCCGATTGCAGGGCCGTCACCTGTTGCCGTTGCGCCTCATTTTGCGTCCGTGCCGTGCGTACCGCAACCAATGCATCTTCGACTTCTCGAAAGGCCGTCAACACCGACTGCTGGTATTGCGCGACGACCTGTCGGCTATGAGCTTCCACCGCGTCCTGCTGGAAACCCAACACTTGCGCGTTCAGCACGGGACCCGCCAACGCGGCACCCAGTACGCCGAACGAAGACGCATCGGTAAAGAGCAAAGACAATTCGGGATGCGCCACGCCGAGCAATCCGGTCAAGGTAATTTTCGGGAATCGCTCGGCCTTTGCAGCGCCGATCCGGGCCGTGGCTGCCGCCAACTGTTGCTCCGCCGCCAAGAGATCAGGCCGCCGCTGCAGCAACTCGGACGGCAACCCGGGCGGCACGTCCGGCGGCATCGGCTGATCCGTCAAGGCTTTCCCCCGCGGAATTGCAAATGGCTTGCGCCCCATCAACACACTCACATGATTCTCCGCCTGGACCATCTGCCGTTCCAACTCGGCAATCCGCGCAGCGGCATTGGCGCGCTCCGCTTCAAACTGATCCAGGTCGAGCCTGGAGCTCAATCCTTGCCTCAGCCGGGCCTGGGCAATACGGACCGACTCCTCCCACGACTGCAAGGTACGCTTCGCGATATCGAGTTGCGTATCGAACTGCAACAGATTGAAGTATGCCTCGCCCACGGCGCTGACCAACTGGATGGTCAGCGCGCGGCGGTTCTCTTCTTTGGAAAGCAAATCGGCTCGAGCCGCTTCGTTGGTACGCTTCACACGGCCCCACAGATCGATCTCCCATGCCAAATTGCCCAATAGGTAATAGTTGAACGGGCTGGCAAACCCGGGGAACAAAAAGTTCGCTTTGCGGCCGGCCGGCATACTTGTGGCAAACGTCACGCCGGGCAGATAGTCCGACTTGGCCAGCATCGTCCTCGCCTGAAATTCTTCGATCGTCGCCACAGCACGTTGCATATCCTTGTTCTCAGCAAGGGCCACCCGGATGAGCTGCTGCAACTGCTCATCACGCATGAGGTCCCACCAGGCCACATTGGCCAGCGACGGCGCATCCGACGGCCCTTCGGCCATGCGGAAGCGATCCTCCATGTCCATCTTGGGCCGTTCATAATTCGGCCCCATCGTGCAGGACAGCATCAACACCGAGAATGCAACGACAACGAGGGCTCGCACGGCTAGTGTCTATCCTCCATCACAGGGCGAGAGGCGGGTGATTGATCCGCTGTCGCCATTGGTTGAATCTTGCGCCTACTCAGTTTTCTCAGCAACACAAAAAACAGCGGAACGAAGAAGATCGCCAGGAACGTGGCGGCAAACATGCCGCCAAGCACACCGGTCCCGATCGACTGACGGCTGGCTGCGCCGGCGCCCGATGCGATCACCAGGGGGAACATCCCGAAGATAAACGCCATCGACGTCATGATG
>JABMDE010000018.1:0-28600 GCA_015904055.1 Nitrospira sp.
ATAGGCATAAATACCGGTATCGTGGCCATCGCTCCATCGGAATTGAAATGCATACCGCCCAACCGGCTGAATATCCTGCACCATGATGAGCAGGGGCACATCGTCGCCTTTCAATCGGCGCTCTCCTGTCCACTCGTCCACACACGCGGCACAAGGACAGTGCTGACGAAGATATCGAACAGGATAGACGCTCTTATGACCGTCGTTCCACTGAATCCCCAATACCCCTTTATCAAGCCACTCCATATCACGTGGCTCAATCGAACCCGTCGTCATACCCTCACCTCTCATGTGGAATCATGTTATTCAGACAGACCGCGCGGATGACAGAAAATCAACCGGCGGGAGTCGCTTGCCGGCGACGACCGTCACATAACCTTCGATCGCCGCTTCAATTTCACTCCGCACTTGCCCGGAGGCTCTAAGTCGGGTAACGAGTTCAGGGGCCAGCCGAACGGCTTGTTGAAGAAAGGCCAGGCTGCCCAATGAAAGCGGCACGCAGCGAACTCGTTGTCGCGCAGCGCACACCAGGCACACAAGCCCCCCGGCCACGGGAGAAAATTGCGGCCCCCCGGTCAACTGCACTTTTCCGCAGGTGACACAGTGATCGGTCTGCGGACGAAACCCGGTCAGACCCAACAGTCTGATTTGAAACAACAACGCCGTGTAGGCCGGATCTTTACTCTGATGCAGCGAAGACAAGCCCCGTTCAAGGGTATCAAACAACAGCGGGTCCGGATCTCCATCCGGGGTGATCGCAGCCACGACATTGACCATCCGCGCCGCTGAATCCATTAAGCCGAGATCTTCGCGTAATGATTGGAACGACGTCGTCACATCGACATGCGAAATCCTGAATAGTGAGTCTCCCGGTTTCTCGAACAAATCAAGCCGGCACACAGTAAACGGCTCAAGTGCCGCGCCAAACCGGCTTTTCTGACGTCGTGCTCCACGGGCCACTCCTCGAATCTTCCCCAAGCTTCTGGCATAGCAGGTCACAATTCGGTCGGCATCGCCCCACTTGCGGCTCCGTAAGACAATCGCCGTCGATTTAACAAGCGGCATAGCGCAATACCCTAGGCATTGGAGTACGGCGCCGTCTGAGTCTCGCGCCGTCTTTCACCGCAGATGGTCCAGGAAAACCGTTGCCAGCGTGAGATAGATCGTAATACCGGTAATGTCGTTGGCGGTGGTGACGAACGGTCCGGCTGCAACAGCCGGGTCCACCCCCATCCTCTTGAGTACAATCGGCATAATCGTAGCCATACTGGTTGAAACCAGAAATGCGATCACCAATGAGGCTCCCACCACCACCCCCAAAAATCCCTGGTGTAGTCCCCATCCGACGACGGTCAAAATAAATCCACACGCAAGCCCCATGACAAGACCGATCTTCACCTCACGGAAAAAGACCGTCCACACATCCGTCAATTCGACGAGACCTGTAGCCAACCCACGGATGATCAGCGTTGAGGATTGGAGCCCTACATTGCCACCCATCGCGGCGATGACGGGAATAAAACTCACAATAGCCACGACTTCTTGAAGCGTATAGCGGAAATACCACAAGATCGCTCCCGATATAAGGCTCCCGATAAGGTTGGTAAAGAGCCACGGCAACC
Source organism: Nitrospira sp. (assembly GCA_015904055.1). The sequence continues at coordinate 1,623 of JABMDE010000018.1, forward strand.
GTAACCTGGCCGATCCCAGGCTCGACGATTTTGAGACCGTGTCTTCTTCGATGGCGCCGGCCATCTTCAGCATGTCTTCCGTCGCTTCTTCACGGATAACGTCCACGACGTCATCAACCGTGATGATTCCTGCCAATCTCCCATCCTTCTCAACCACCGGAATCGCGAGCAAGTTGTAACTGGCCACCTGGCGCGCAACTTCTTCCTGGTCCATATCGACCGTAACGCTCATTACATCCTGTGTCATAATATTCTTCAACGGCGTCGCAGGCAGCACCGTAAGCAGCTGCCGCAACGACAGGACGCCGACCAGATGCTCATCCTTGTCTGTGACATAGATGTAGAACACCATTTCCGCATCGGTGGCATGCTGCAACCTGCGGATCGCTTCTTGGGCAGTAGCGTCCTCCGATAGAGAAAAGAACTCCGTCGTCATAATGCCGCCGGCGGTGTCCTTGGCGTATTTGAGGATGTCCGCAACTTCGGTGGAGTCCTCCGCCTTCATTAAGGCGAGAATGTCTTGCCCTCGCTCCTCAGGAAGAAACCCGAGGATGTACGCGACATCGTCGGGCCCGAGATCCTTCAACAACCAGGCCACGTCCGAATGCAATAGATCAGCCAACACCTCCTGAATACTCTGCCCTTCCAGCTCGCTCAGTACCTGGCCACGCTTGTTTTCTCCTCGAACCAGCTCGAACACTTCCCGCATTTCTTTTGAAGACGAGAGGTGGTTGATAACCTTCGCGACATCGGCCGGGTGCATCCGTCCCAGCATCTTGGCAAGATTGGTGATCGCTCCGCGTCGCAACAGCCGTTGAACGGATTGCAGAACGATATCGGACTTGGTTTGCCCACGCTCCGCCTGATCGCGCAGCACATCCCGCAAAGAATCCTTCTCCGACACACGCGGACGCATGTCCTGTGGCTTCGGCTCGATCGGCCGTTCAGTAGGTTGCATCACCGTCCTCTAGCTCACACGGCCCATGACAAAATCCGATGGGATCGCGCATCTCATGAAACACATCGTGTCTTTGACAAACAACAGCATGCGATACAGAAGCACTCTCCCCGTTCCGCGCTCCGCGATGCACCTCATACGCACCGCGTATGACACAACAGGAAACCGGAGTTGCGCAGAGGCGTTCAGGAATGATAGGGGTTAATACCCCAGCTCAACCAATGCTCGCTCATCTTCTCGCCACGCTTCTTTCACCTTAACCCACACTTCGAGAAAGACTTTCATGCCGAATAACTGTTCCATATCCTGGCGAGCCTGGGTGCTGATGCCCTTCAGCCGCTCTCCCTGCTTCCCGATGATGATCCCCTTTTGAGTTTCCCGCTCTACAAGAATCGTCGCATAAATACGGGCAAGCCCGCCTTCTTCCTTGAACTCATCGATTTCCACTGCCACAGAATAGGGCACTTCCTGTTCTGTGGCCTGCAAAATCTTCTCGCGAATCATTTCACCCGCCAATGTCCGCATCGTTTGATCGGTCACCATATCGTCGCCGTAAGCGCCTTCGCCTTCCGAGAGAAACGGCATTGTCACGGCAAGCAACCGATCAATATTGTCACCGGTCTCCGACGATACCGGCACCACTTCGTCCCACGCGTACAGCTTGCCATAGCTCTCAAGTACTGGTAGCAACTTGATCTTGTTGACCAGGTCGATCTTGGTGACGACAAGAACGGCAGGGCGCGGCCGCTTGGCAATTGCCTCCTTGACATAGGCCACCGCTGCGAGGTCGCCGGGCCCCGGTAAACTCGTCGCATCCATCAGCACATACAACAGATCGGCTTCTTCCAACGCCTCGACCGCCGTCCGAACCATCCGCCGGTTTAAGAGATGCTGCGGCTTGTGCAAGCCTGGGGTATCGAGGAACGCAATCTGGCCATCCGGCACATGCACAACTCCCAGAATACGCGTCCGTGTCGTCTGAGGCTTGTCCGATACAATCGCAATTTTTTCACCCAGCAGGCGATTGAGAAGCGTAGACTTACCCACGTTGGACCGCCCGATAATCGCCACAGTTGCAAACTTCATGGTTTCTCCGGATGTGTCTGTTCATCTGCCGACCCGGGAGTCAGTTGATAGACCGTCTCCCCTTTTCGCACATACCCCAGCCGCTCCCTGGCCAGCTGTTCAATCTTCGATCGATCGTACTGTAGACGACCGACGTCTTTCCGCAACGATGCTGTTTCTTCACGCAATACCAACAACTCCTCGTCAAGCTGGACCGCATGATCACGCATAGCAAGGTATCGCGGAAGTCCCATCTCACCGAAGAATAGTGCAACCAACAGCCAGACACAGGCACCTATGCCCGCGGCTTGGGCAACTTTCACCATACGGCGTTCCCAGTCCAGCCAATGCCGCCCGCGATTTTGTTTGATGATCATGCGTGCGTAACCACTCTCTAGGACCGGCGTGGCACAGCGTCGCGGCCTCGATAGATTGCCGCCGAACGCCGAACCCAATTCCTCTTCGATCCGGAGCAGCTGATTATACTTCGCGACTCGATCCGTTCGAGACAACGATCCGGTCTTGATCAACCCGCTATTGGTAGCCACCGCAACATCGGCGATCGTTGTATCCTCTGTTTCACCAGATCGATGAGAAATAATCGCCGTATAGCCGGCCCGCTTGGCCATCTCAATCGCATCCAACGTTTCGGTCAACGTCCCGATCTGGTTGAGCTTGATCAGAATTGAATTGCCGATCCCTTCCTTGATGCCTTTTGAGAAGATCTCGACGTTCGTCACAAAGATATCGTCTCCGACAAGCTGCACCCGCTGGCCCAACTTCTCCGTAAGCAGCTTCCAGCCTTTCCAATCCAACTCGCTCAGACCGTCCTCGATCGAGAGAATCGGATAACGGTCCAGCAACTTGCTGTAATAGCCGACCATCTCTTCGGAAGACCGTTCCGGATTCTTCTCCGCCTCGAGCACATAGCGGCCATTCTCATAGAGTTCACTCGCTGCACAGTCCAATGCCATCGCAATGTCTTTCCCCGTCTTGTACCCTGCCTGTTCAATAGCCTGCGCAATGAGACTGAGCGCTTCCTCGTTCGATTGGAGATCCGGTGCAAACCCGCCTTCGTCGCCCACCGCCGTATTGAGTCCCTTCTTCTTCAAGATAGCCTTCAGCGAATGGAACACCTCCGTCGCCATCCGTAGCGCCTCACTGAATGTCTGTGCCCCGACCGGCATGATCATGAACTCTTGAAGATCAAGGCGATTGTCGGCATGGGCGCCGCCGTTGATGATGTTCATCAGCGGCACCGGTAACACACGGGCGTTCGTCCCGCCGAGATAGCGGTACAGCGGCTGCCCCGTTTCATTCGCCGCCGCCCGAGCCACAGCCAACGAGACGCCAAGAATGGCATTGGCTCCGAGCTTGCCTTTTGTCTTAGTGCCGTCCAATGCGATCATCGCCTGGTCAATACCGGCTTGATCAAACGCTTCTTTGCCGAGCAACTCAGGCGCAATGACTTTTCTGATATTGGCAACAGCCTTGGAAACCCCCTTGCCCATCCAGCGTTTCTTGTCTCCGTCACGCAGCTCAATGGCTTCCTTTTCGCCGGTTGAAGCCCCTGACGGCACGGCGGCTCTTCCTCTCACCCCGCTTTCCAGCGTCACCTCCGCCTCGACCGTGGGGTTGCCGCGGGAATCCACAATCTGTCTACCTTTGATCTCACGAATAGCGCTCATCGACCAATCCCTCTCCTGTTAGACCGCCAATCTCTTCTTGAGTAGTTCGTTGACCTTCCCAGGGTTTGCTTTTCCCCCACTGGCTTTCATCACCTGTCCGACCAGAAAGCCCACAACTTGTTGCTTGCCTTCCTTAAACTGCGCGACCTGCGCAGGGCTCTTCGCCAATACCTCGTCAATGATCTTGTCCAACGCCCCTTCATCGGATACCTGCGTAAGCCCCTTTTCCTGCACGATCTGCACCGGTGCCTTCCCACTGCTATACACCTCGGGAAAGATCTCCCGCGCGACCTTGAGACTGATCGTACCCTGGTCAACCATCTTCAACAATTCAACCAGCCGCTCCGGGGATACAGGTGATGTACTGACATCCGTTCCTGAGTTGTTCAACTCTCTCGTCAGTTCCCCCATCACCCAGTTGCTGACCGTCTTGGGCTGATGGAACAGCCTCACGCAGGACTCAAAATACTCGGCGAGGCCTTTGGACGATGTCAGAATACCGGCATCATACTCAGGCAGCCCATAGTCGCTGACAAACCGCGTACCCCGCGCAGCCGGCAATTCCGGCAACGACGACATGAATCCCTCGACCCATTCCCAACGGAACCAGATCCGGATCGGGGAAATACCGGTAGTCGTGCGCGTCTTCCTTGGAACGCATCACCGCCGTTTCTCCGCGATCAATGTTCCACGAGCGCGTTTCCTGCCTGATCCTCCCACCTTCGCTCAACACTTTTGCCTGACGTTTGATCTCATACTCCATCGCATCCTTCACAACCTTGAAGGAATTGATGTTCTTCAACTCAACTTTGGTGCCGAATTCCTTTTGACCTAGAGGGCGGAGCGACAGGTTCGGCTCGCATCTGAAACTGCCCTCCTCCATGTTGCCGTCGCACACTTCAAGATACATCAAAATGTCGCGCAGGCCCTTCAGATAGGCAATGACTTCATCCGTTGAACTCATATCCGGCCCAGTCACGATTTCCAACAGCGGGGTGCCGGCGCGATTCAGATCCACCAGACTTCCGCTCGTGCCGGTTTCATGGATGTTCTTCCCTGCGTCCTCTTCGAGATGGGCACGCCGGATGCGAACCCGCTTCATGCCGGCGCCGGCAGCAATGTCGATCCACCCGTGCTCGCAAATCGGCGCTTCGTACTGGGAGATCTGATAGCCCTTCGGCAAATCCGGATAAAAATAGTTCTTTCTGGCAAACCGGTTGCTCGCCCCGATCGTACAATTCAATGCCAGGCCCGCGCGTACCGCCATCTCCACCGCAGCTCGATTCATGACGGGAAGACTGCCCGGCAATCCAAGACAGACCGGACAGGTTTGGCTGTTCGGAGACGATCCGAACGTCGTCGTGCAGCCGCAAAACATCTTGGACCTGGTCCGCAATTGCGCATGCACTTCCACGCCGACGACGACTTCGTAGGTCATGCTCCGTTTGATCCCCCGTTGCGCAGACGATCTCGCTCTTGCCTCATCGCTTCGCGCCCTGCCTCGAAGGCCTCCTCAAATGCCGACTTCTTTGCGTCGACAAACTCCTTGCCCTGACCGACGACTTCTTCAAAGACTTCGCCCGCACGCCCGGCGAGATTCTGCAGTTCGCCTTCCGCCCGACGCGCATACCGCCGCACCCGCTCACGTGACTCAGCACCCGATTCGGGCGCCAACAACACCGCTGCCACCGCCCCCAGCGCCGCACCGCTCAAAAACGCCAACAACACCGCTGCGGTAGACCCATGATTATCCGCCATTGTGAGGTTCTCCTTCCTTACGATAGCGCTCGCGCATGACATGCGTGGCCGCCTTGAATCCTGCCACCACACTTGCCACATTCGTCAACAAGGTACCGCTCGAGCCCCGCACAACATTGTGGACTTGCTGCACCGATTCTCCGACTTCACCCACCGCGTGCAACAGCACGGACGCATGCTCCACTCCATCGCGCGCTTGGTCCGTCAGATTATTCAAGTTTTGGCTCATCGCGCGAAGTTCTCCTACCAGCGGCGGCAGATCGGCATTCATCTTGGCCAGCAGCAGTTCGGACTCGGCAACCGTCTTACGAACCTGCATCAGCACCGGCACCAGATAACCCACCAGCACCGCGAACGCCACCGCAACCACAAGAGCGGCAATTTCAATCATCGTCATAGTTCCTCCGTGAGGGGTGTGGTGTCAGGCGTACGGAGATGTGACTCTTCTTTCTTTTCATCCAACTCTCACCCCTTATCGCTCACTCCTCACCGTTTACCGGATGACCGGCCTTTTGAGATGCCACTGGGTCGCTTGCTCATACGCGTGTGCGGCACGAAGAATCGTCTCCTCTTCGAAGGCACGACCGATCAGCTGCATGCCAATCGGCAGGCCGCCCTTGCTCAATCCACAAGGCAACGCAATGGCCGGCAGGCCGGCAAGATTGACCGAGATCGTAAAGATATCGGACAAATACATCTGCAACGGATCTTCACTCTTTTCCCCAAGCTTGAACGCAGGAGTCGGCGTCGCCGGCGTCACGATGACATCGACCTCCTTGAACGCCTCGTCGAAATCCTGACAGACCAGCGTGCGAACGGCCTGAGCCTTCCCATAGTAGGCATCGTAATAACCGGCGCTGAGTACATAGGTCCCCAACATGATCCGGCGCTTCACTTCCGGCCCAAACCCCTCTTGTCTCGTCTTCATGTACAGATCTAACAAATCCTTCGTTTCTTTCGCGCGCAGCCCAAATTTCACCCCATCGAAACGGGCAAGATTCGAGCTGGCTTCGGCCGTTGCAAGCACGTAATACACCGCCACAGCAGCGTCTGTCCTCGGCAACTGGATCTCCTTGATATCGGCTCCCAGCTGCTTCAATTCCTCGATCGCAGCGGTCACCGCGTGGACCACATCGGGGTCGAGTCCTTCGGCAAAAAACTCTTTTGGCACGCCCACGCGCACCTTCTTGAGATCCTTCTTGACCAGCGCTTTCATATAATCGGGAACGGAGCGATCCGCCGATGTGGAATCCATCGGATCGTGGCCGGCGATTACATTGAGCAAGAATGCCGCGTCACGAACATCCTTCGTGATGGGGCCGATTTGATCGAGCGAGGACGCAAATGCAACGAGGCCGTACCGCGACACCCGCCCATACGTCGGTTTCAACCCGACCACACCGCAGAACGCCGCCGGTTGACGGATCGAGCCGCCGGTATCGGACCCGAGCGCCGCGACGCACTCGTCCGCCGCCACTGCCGCTGCAGATCCGCCGCTCGATCCGCCCGGTACTCGATGAAGGTCCCACGGATTGCGGCTGGGCCCAAAAGCGGAATTCTCGGTCGAAGACCCCATGGCAAACTCATCCAGATTCGTTTTGCCCAACAAAATGTAGTCCTGCTCACGCAACTTGGCGACAACTGTCGCATCGTACGGCGGCACGAAATGTTGCAACATGCGTGAGCTGCACGTCGTTGCTACGCCTTCCGTACAGAGGTTGTCCTTAATCGCCAGAGGCATTCCGGTCAATGGCTTTGTTTTACGCCATCCTTTGAGCTGCCGATCCAAGGTGTCCGCCTGAGCCAATGCCGCATCCGTTACCTGCGTCACAAACGCCTTGACCTTCGGCTCCACCTGGCCAATACGCAGCACATACGCACGCACGATCTCCGCCGCACTCACTTCGCCGGCAGAAAACTTCTTCTGGAGCTCGCACAATGACAGTTTATGAATGGACATGGTCGTTCAGCCGTCAAGAATGCTCGTGCAGAGCCGACGGAAATCCCCAAAGGAAAAACTTCGAGCTGACACGGCACCCCGGTACCCTGTCAGCTCGCATGCACGATCCGATTTTTCTCATTCACTCGCACAATCTTGGGCACGTGCTTTTTGATTTCCTCATCGCTGTAATATTCGTAGCAAAAGATAATAATCTGATCCCCGACGGCGGCTTTTCGAGCCGTAGGTCCGTTCAAAATGATATCCCCGTTGCCTCGCTTGCCGTTGATCGCATAGGTCATGAACCGCTCGCCGTTGTTCAAGTTGGAGCAGACGATGGCTTCGTAGGGAAGAATGCCGGCAGCCTCCATCAAGTCTTGATCAATGGTCAGACTGCCCTCATATTCCAGATGCGCACCAGTCACCGTCGCACGATGAATTTTCGAACGTAGCATTTGTCGAAACATCAATATCTCGTCATTCGTCACTCGTCATGTATCATTCGCGTATTCCACGAATGATACATGACGCAGGACGGTTAACGCTCCTCTAGGATTTTAGGCACACAGAACCCGTCCCCTTCACGTTCCGGGGCATTGGCCAAGGCTTTCTCAGTCGGTAACGAAAGCCGGACAACGTCGTCTCGAAATACATTCACCTGTCCCATTACTGTCGCGGTCGGCTCGACCCCTGACGTATCGTACCGGCTCAGCTGTTCGACATGGGCCAGAATTTCGCTCAGCTGCTTGGCAAAGGCAGCCTTTTCACCCTCAGTCACATGCAACCGAGCCAACGTCGCGACCTTCTCGACATCCTGTTGTGTAATCTCCACTGCTTCTCCCTCTGCTTCCCGTTCACGCTCCAAGTTCAGACACGGATGTTCAAAACGGACTTCCAGCAAGGCCGCAGGGAGTCCGGCGACTGAAGCGTACCCTCCGGGGTACGTTGCAGGGAGACGGACAACCGAGAACGAAGCTGGAAGCCATTTTCAACATCCGATCATTCTACCGTCACACTCTTGGCAAGGTTCCTCGGCTGATCCACATCCGCCCCGCGCAAAACTGCAATATGATACGCCAATAGCTGCAGAGGGATCGTAAACAGAATCGGCGACATCATCGGATGGGTATCAGGAACGGTAAATACCGCGTCGGCAACCTTCCCCAAGTCCCGCTCACCCTCTGCCACGAAGGCAATCACCGGTGCGCGTCTCGCCTTGACTTCCATCAGATTGCTTACCGTCTTCTCATACAACCGATCGCGCGGTGCCAACATGACGATCGGCATGTCCTTGTCGATCAGCGCAATAGGCCCATGCTTCATCTCACCGGCCGGATAACCCTCGGCATGAATGTAGGACGTTTCTTTCAGCTTGAGTGAACCTTCCAGCGCGATTGGATAATTGATCCCGCGGCCGAGAAACAGAAAGTTCCGCTTTTTGTAATACCGCTTGGCAATGGCCATGATTTCCGCTTCACGGCTAAGCACCCGTTCGACAAGCGCCGGGAGACGGACAAGCCGATCCAACCACGCCTTTCCGGCAGCGACGTTCATGACATTGCGGGTGCGCGCACAATGCAACGCCAGAAGATAGAGCGCAGTGAGCTGCGCAGTAAACGCCTTCGTCGACGCCACTCCGATTTCTGGACCGCAGTGGGTGTACAGAACACCATCCGATTCGCGAGCGAGCGTGCTGCCGACTACATTGACGATCGACACGATGCGGGCACCCTTCTGCTTCGCCTCACGAACTGCTGCCAACGTATCGGCCGTTTCCCCGGATTGAGAAATTGCCACGAACACATCATTCTTCTCCACGAGCGGATTGCGATAGCGAAACTCGCTGGCGATATCGACCTGGACGGGAATCCGTGCCAATTCTTCTAAAAGATATTTACCAACCAAACCCGCATGCCACGACGTCCCGCAGGCGGCGATCCAGATTCTTCCGACCGTAGCAAACTGATCCGCGGTCAAACCGATATCGGGCAGATCGGCTTCCCCGGTCTCATACGAATACCGGCCACGCATGGTATCCAGAATGGTTTGCGGCTGTTCGTGGATCTCCTTCAGCATGAAATGCGGGAATCCACTTTTTTCAATGGCTGATGCATCCCACGTAATCTTTGTGGACTTCCGTTTGACCGAACCGCCCTCGATATCGGTCAGATGAATCTCGGAAGCCGACACGACTGCCAGATCGCCTTCTTCGAGATAGATCACGTCACGGGTATGAGCCAACATGGCCATGACATCGGAGGCAACAAATCCTCCCTGCGGGTTTTTCCCCACCACGAGTGGGCATCCGGATCGTGCCGCCACCAGCGTCCCCGGCTCATGCTCTGAAATCACCGCAATAGCATAGCTCCCGCGGATATCCTTCGTCGCAGCACGGACAGCATCGCCAAGGGTTCCATGGGACTTGAGATACCACCCGATCAGGTGAGCGACCACCTCCGTATCGGTTTCTGATTCAAACTTGTACCCCTCTTTTTCCAACTGCAATTTGAGCGGCTGATAGTTCTCGATGATGCCGTTATGCACAAGCACACACCCATCGGACCGGTGCGGGTGCGCATTTTGCTCCGACGGTTTTCCATGAGTAGCCCACCTGGTGTGGCCAATTCCCACTGTTCCCTTGATCTCATTGTCTTTGAGAGACTTTTGTAGATTGACCAACTTGCCCACGCTCCGTCGAACGGTAATCTTCTCCCCTTGCAGCACCGCAACTCCGGCAGAGTCATAGCCGCGATACTCCAACTTTGCCAATCCACCGACCAAGATAGGAACCGCTTCCTGATTACCGACATACCCGACAATGCCACACATAGACGCTCCTACCTCCCCTTTCTCTTGGACGATACGGGGGATTTGGCGGACATTCGATCCCCCGCCGGCCGTAATCCACCTACGGTATTACGCTCCAACATGATACGCCGCTTAGCCGCCCAGTCCGCCCGATTCACCTGCGCGGTGCGCGCAATGGCCAGCGAGTCAGCCGGCACATCAACCGTCACAGTCGTACCGGCAGCAATCACCGCGCCATTCCCCACTGTCACCGGCGCAACCAATTGCGTATCGCTGCCGAGAAAAACGTTATCCCCAATCGTTGTTTGGTGTTTATGGGCTCCGTCATAGTTGCACGTAATCGTCCCGGCCCCGATGTTCACCCCTTTGCCGATCTTTGCATCGCCGAGATAACTGAGGTGGTTGGCCTTCGATCCTTCTCCCAGGTCCGTCTTCTTCATTTCGACGAAATTCCCCACTTTGGCTCTGCGCCTCACAAGAACGCCTGGCCTCAGATGGACAAAGGGACCGACTGTCGCTTCGTCTTCAATTCGCGACTCACGAAGTACACAGTGATCTAAAATCTCCACACGATCGCCGACTTGGCAATCAGTCAGCCGAGAATAGGAACGCAGGCTGCAGTCTTCGCCGATTTCGGTCCTGCCCTCAAGTGTCACATTCGGATGGAGCACCGTATCTTTCCCGAGTGTCACGGCGGCATCAATCCATACGGAGCCGGGATCCAGCATCGTCACACCCGCATCAAGCCAGCGCTCACGGACCTGTTGCCGCACAACCTGTTCCGCTGCAGCCAGCTGTTGCCTGGTGTTCACACCCAACCCCTCTTCCGGATCGTGAAGCGTCACAGCGACGACCCGCTGCCCCTGCTCTACCGCCATCCGTACGATGTCGGTGAGATAAAACTCGCCCTGCGCATTATGCGGCTCCAGTTTGTCGAGCGCGCCGAACAGAAATTCGCCTGATACGACGTACGTCCCCACGTTGATTTCCTTCACAGCCCGTTCGGCAGGAGTGGCATCCCGATCCTCCACGATCTTGAGAACTTCAGACGACGCCACCCCACCCTGATGACTGCCGCTGGGCTGCCGTCGAATCACGCGTCCATACCCGCCCGGGTTCTCTAACATTGTCGTGAGGATGGTCACGGTCGCCCCCTCCGATTGATGGACACGCAAGAGCTCACGCACCGTGCGTTCCTTCAACAATGGAGTATCGCCGTTTAGAATCAAATAGTGTGTTGGCCGAGGCTCTTTTGTTCCGAAGAACACCGGGCGGCTTTGCAGGACAGCATGACCGGTCCCACGTTGCTCCACTTGCTCAACAATGGTCACCGACCCAGCTCCCGCCTTATCCGTAATCCCCGCCTGAATCGTCTTCCGAACGTCCTCAGCCTGGTGTCCGACGACAACCGCAATTCGATGCCCAGCCACCTGCAATGCCAGATCAACGGCATAGAGAACCATCGGGTGTCCGGCGACTCGATGCAACACCTTGGCACGCTTGGACCGCATGCGTGTGCCCTGACCTGCGGCCATCACGACCACACTCAGCCCGCGAAGCTGTGGTTCGACCCTGCGGCGATCTGATAACGATTTCATCGAATTCCTTTGATCGTCATAACGTGCATCATCCGATCGGCACTCCTGCATCAGGCTGCTTGATTGACTTCCACTTGTCATCGACATGAAGCCCTGCCGTCAACGGAGTTGACGGAGAATACAGGCCGCCCGACACAATCAACTTCATAGCCTCTTCCACGCTGATATCCACCGACGTCACTTCCCGCTCAGGGACTAAAAGAAAATATCCGGACGTCGGATTAGGCGATGTCGGCACGTACACATGGACCAGCGGGTCCTGACTCAGTGTCGTCGTCTCTCCCTTCGTCACTCCCGTCACGAACGCAAAACAGTAATGACCATTCTTGGGAAATTGAATCAACACCACACGGCGGTATGAACCATGATCGGAAAACGAAAGGATATCCATCATGGACTTCAAGGTCGAGTAGATTCCTCGAACCAACGGGAGACGAGCCAGCCAGCCCTCCCAAATCGTCACCACCGCCCGGCCCATAAAGTTAGCCGTGAGTAATCCGGCTAAAAAGATCAACAGAATGAGCATCACGATACCCAGTCCAGGCACATAATGACTGGGGGCCAGCCGAGCGACAATATCGCCCAAGATGCCATCCACCGTGACAAACAGGGTCTTCAGAATGAGGATCGTTCCCCAGATCGGGGTGACCACAAGGAGACCGGTCAAAAAATAGCGTTTTAAAGCGGGTTTCAGCATCGTGTCCAGGTTCGCAACAAGCCCAATAGAAGGTAATACTTATAGTGGCTCATCATACAGAGTTATTTACAGATGCCGCAAGCATTTTATTGCTATTTTCAATGGGTTAGATGACTGGTCTCGGCCTGGACACCTCTCACAATCCCACCTTGCTATTCACCTGGGCCTGTCATAGGATCGCCTCCGAAATTCTTGCACCATTCAGGAGTCGCCGTTGTCGTTATCATCACGAAACCTTGCAGGCATCTTCATGACGCTGGAAGGGGGCGAGGGGAGCGGGAAAACCACACAGGCCCTCCGCCTGTGCCAATTGCTGACTGCACAGGGTTATGATGTCCTGCATACAAGAGAACCGGGTGGCACGTTGGTCGCAGAACGGCTGCGCAGCATTTTACTCGACCGCTCTGATGAAGCCATCGCTCCGGAAACAGAAGCGCTGCTCATACTCGCCGCCCGCCGCCAACATGTCGATCACGTAATCCGGCCGGCGCTCACGCGTGGGAAGTTGGTCGTCTGTGACCGGTTTTCAGATTCCACGATAGCCTATCAAGGATACGCCCGTGGACTCGACCTGAAGCAATTGCGCGCGATGAACGAGTGGGCGACAGGCGGGCTCACCCCGGATCTTACATTGTTGTTCGATGTCCCCATCGGAGTCGGACTCGGACGGCGGCGCGGACAGGCCGGTGGCCAGAACCGGCTCGACTTGGAAACCCGCCGGTTTCATTCCAACGTCCGCACCGGATTTCAGGCGTTGGCGAAACGCGAACCGCGGCGAATCAAGATCATCGATGCGCAACCCTCTCTGGACTCCGTCGCAACTACCGTGGAAACACTCGTACTGAGTTGGCTGTGCACCGTACAGTCCCCTAAGCGACGGCGGCGATAACCGATGCCCTTTCACGACATCACCGGCCACGAGCGTCCGATCGCCTCGATCAAAGCGGCATTGCGCCATGGGCGATTGGCCCATGCCTACCTCTTTCATGGCGAGGCCCATATCGGAAAAGCGCTGACCGCCATGCGGCTGGCGCAAGCGTTGAATTGCGAGCGTCCCTACCCGGCGGACGATCAGGACAGTTGCGGCCTCTGTCGATCCTGCGTACAGATCATCGCGCGGACTCATCCCGACTTTGTCGTGATCGAACCGGATCAGGAATTGGCTGTCCCACAGATCAAGATCGAACAAGTGCGGGATCTTGAACAGCAATTTATCTACCGGCCGTTGATGGGAGACGAAAGTTGGGCAAAAGCCGACCGTGGCGTCGAAGTGCTCACCTGGCTCCGCCGGTGGATTCGCGATCTCGTCATTGTGCTTGTCGGCGGCGATCGGGAACACCTGCTGCATCTTGACCAGGTGGAACAACTCCACCGATACGCCCAACAGGCCGATACCGGCTTGTTGCTGGATCTGCTCAATGAGATCGAGCGCACGGAACAACAGGCAACCCGCCACCTGAATGTGCATATGGCGCTGGAAACAATTCTCCTCCGATTACGCAACGCCCTCGGCCTTGCTCGGACCGAAGTCTCCACCTAGAATCCTCGTCATCAACCTGATATCTTTCCACCGGCCATGAGCGAGCAGAACACCTTCTACATCACGACGCCGATCTACTACGTCAACGACGTGCCGCATATCGGCCACGCCTACACCACGATCGCCGCCGATGTCCTCGCGCGCTACTGGCGATTGCGCGGCCGCGAGGTATTCTTCCTTACCGGACTCGATGAGCATGGGCAAAAAGTCCAGCAGGCTGCAGCCAAGACAGGTATCGATCCCCAGGCTCACTGTGACAAGCTGGCCCCTCAGTTCCAAGACCTCTGGAAGCGGCTCAATATTTCCAACAATGCCTTCATCAGAACAACCGACGTTCAGCATAAACACATTGTTCAATGTTACCTTCAAGAACTATTCGATAAACAGCTGATCTATAAAGCAGATTACACGGGGTGGTACTGTACATTCGATGAGCGGTTCTGGACAGAAAAAGATGTGGCAGACGGACTCTGCCCGGACTGTAAACGCCCCGTTGAGAAGCTCAGTGAGCACAATTACTTTTTTAAAATGGGCCAGTATCAGGACCGCCTGATTGAACACATCAAAACACATCAGGACTTCATTCGCCCGGAGTCTCGCCGCAATGAAGTTCTGGGGTTCTTAACCACCCAGACACTCGGCGACCTGTCGATCTCCAGACCGAAGTCTCGATTGTCGTGGGGCATCGAACTCCCCTTCGATAAAGACTATGTCACGTACGTCTGGTTCGACGCACTCGTGAACTATGTCTCCGCCCTGGAATATCTGCCTCAACAAAAACCGGCCGGCAACAGATTCTGGCCCGCGAATGTGCACCTCGTCGGAAAAGACATTCTTACGACCCATGCCGTCTACTGGTCGACCATGCTAATGGCACTCAACCTACCGCTACCGGAAACCATCTTCGCACATGGCTGGTGGACGGTGGATGGTGAGAAGATGTCCAAGAGCCGCGGCAACGTCGTCGATCCGAATAAGATGATCGAGACCTACGGCATCGATGCGTTCCGGTACTTTCTACTGCGCGAGGTACCCTTTGGGCAGGATGGAGATTTCTCAGAGCACGGGATGGCAAGACGGACAAACAGCGACTTGGCCAATGGTATCGGCAACCTCCTGAGCCGAACGTTGACCATGATCGATCGAAACTGCGGTGGCGTAGTTCCTGATGTGCCCCCGAACTATCTCGAAAGTGAAACCAAGGAGAACCGACTCCTTTTCTTCGCGAAAAACCAACTACTCACACTGGGGAACCAGGGTGGGCTTGACGGACTCTTCGAGAGCCTTGAATTTAACAATCTACTCCTGAACCTCACAAGCCGGGTCACAGATGTTGACATATTTATTGACGAACACGCGCCCTGGAAACTGGCAAAAGATCCTGACAAGCGCGCCGAGCTCAACGCCGTCCTCTATACGGCAACAGAATGCCTTCGCATTTTGAGCCTCTTTATCTACCCCTTCATGCCTGACACTGCCAAGAATATCGCTGCACAATTAGGAATTGCTATCGACTTTAGTGCTCCGATCTTGAGCAAGGAAGTAACCTGGGGTGAACTGCAAAGCGGAACAAAGATCAGGAAGGGCAACTCCCTTTTCCCTCGTATTGAATCAAAACCACAAGGAGCCAAACCAGTGAGCGACGTACCTGCAACCCCACAACCGACTCCTGCCTCCATACCGACACCCCAGACCGCAGCATCGGCAACCCCGGCGGCAACAGTACCTGCTGCGCCGCCGCAGATCACCATCGATGAGTTCATGAAGATTCAGCTCAAGACGGCCAAAGTTATTAGTGCCGAGCGCGTACCGAAATCCGAGAAATTACTGAAGCTACAGGTCTCCCTTGGTACTGAACAACGGCAAATCGTGGCCGGTATTGGCAAAAAGTACGAACCAGAAGCCTTGGTCGGCAAAACCATCGTCATCGTGGCTAACCTAAAACCGGCAAAACTCATGGGCATCGAGTCGCAAGGCATGGTCCTGGCTGCAGGAGACAGCGAGGTGCGAGGCCTCGCCACAATCCTGGAAGATGTCGAACCCGGCACCAAAGTGAAATGACACCGGTCGCCTTCTTTCCGCTCGGCCTGATTCTTTCTTTCTTCTTATCTCCCTGCTTGGCGACTCCGGTCCAAAGCCAGACCTTTCCCGAATTACCGCTCAAAGGGCCTCAGCCGACGACTGTGCTCGTGAGAGTCGTCGCACATGGAGCCATGGTACTGGGCCATGATGTCGGTGGGGCTCGCGTCACTATTACCAATGTCGCGAACGGCCGGATTCTGGCAACCGGTTTCCAACAGGGCAGTTCCGGCGATCAAAATCAAATCATGCGAACACCCCGCATGATGGAAGAACCGATCTATAGTTCTCGTCCCTCCGCCGTCTTCACTGCAACATTGGATCTACAACAACCGACGTTAGTGGAAGTCTCAGCAGAGGGCCCCCTCGCGTATCCCGCTGCATTACAGAAAGCCAGCACAACGCTGCTGCTGATACCGGGCCAGAACCTCACACATGACGGCATCGTCCTGCATCTCTATGGCTACCTGGTCGAAATAGATCAGCCCAAGCCCCAAGAAGCTCTGATTGCCAAAGATGACGTCACGCTACGCGCCTCAGTTCGAACCCTGTCCGGCTCAGTTGTCCGTCCCCATGGAGATTGGGACTCTCGAAAAGTCCGCATTTACGGAGAGATCCTGATTGGAGGCCAGACCATCGAACGATTACAAATGTTTTACGATGAAGCAAGCCGTACTTTCCAGGCTCCGTTCTTCGTACCGCTGACAACAGACGCACCGGACGGCATCACGTTGCGCGTCGTTGCCGCAGACCCGGCTGGAGGAAATTTCGGGGTCGGCCAAGCGACATTCACAATCCGGAATGAACGCCTGCCGGAGAAGAAACGCTGACAATGCGACGAGATCTATTCTGCATTGCAATCGCGCAGGCGTTCATCGCCTGCTCCGCATCAGCACCGGAGACCGGATACTGTTCAGCAGAACCTTGAACGGCTCGATCGCACGAAGCGAGGCAGGACCAATTCCCCTTGAATCGGTCGATACGCTCACACTCACGTCAGGCATGACGATGGTCAATCACGGCGTCGGCGCCGGATATCCGCAGCACCCGGATCGCCCCCTCTATTTTGGCGTGACAAAGCACTATACGATTCTGGTATCCTAGACCCCGCAGAGTGCCCCCCGAAATACAGGTACCCGCTTGAGACCGGTTGAGTGACGGCATATCCATACCACCGATTATTGGAAGGAAAACCAGATGCTTCCTATATCAGCACACAAGTCTCTCCTCGCCTGGTCCTTGCTGCTGTCTTTGACGGGTTGTTCACTAAGCGGAGGGGTTGGGGTCGTTCGTCCACCGGCGCCAGAGAAATTGTCGGCCATCCCACTTCCGATAGCTCCGTCAAGGGATTCCGTCATCAGTGTTCCTATTCGTATAGACCTTTCGACGTTTTTAGATGCTGCCAAGGATGAGAACCTGATCCCCAAGAAATTCGATCACTGGGGAAGCTACCTCAAAACCCCCAAAGGCGCCGCTTATAAATACTATGCGGAGCGAGATGATTTTGCGATAGATCTCTCAGGCTCTCACCAATCCATCAGCACAGATCAAGGCGCTCCTCTCCGCAATTGGTGGAAAGGCATCGATCTCCCGGGGTCTTCCTTATCGACCAGCGCCGCCCTTCGCTATAAGATCGGGACTGATCCGCATGGAGTTCAATGCGGCGAGGGCAGTGAATGGCCGCGAAGAGCCACGTTGAACGGAGGGATTGCAGTCGGCCTCACGCCGGACTATAGCTTGTCGGCATCTGTACATAGCGTAACGGTGAACACCATTGATTCCTGCAAGTTACACGTCGCCGATAGCGACGTCTCCCAAGAAGTCCATAGCAGGCTGACTGACGTTGTAACAGGTGGACTAACCCGCGCGGTCGCGAGCCTCAACACAATGACCGTCAAGCCTCATGTGGAAGATGCGTGGAGCGCACTGCGCAACCCAATCCAATTAGAACCGGACACCTGGCTTCTCCTCAACATTGACAAAATACGACATAGCGGACTTTCAGCGGCTGGACCGATTGTTGATGATACCATTCAGGTCATGGCAAAGCCTGTCATCGTGTTTGGCTCAGAACCACCTGCGGCGTCTGCAGCACTTCCCCAACTTGATACTCAACCAGCCGCCACTGGATTCCACGTCGTCGCTGATACCCGGATAGAATATGACACGCTCTCCAAGGTGCTTGCGACCCGGCTAAAAGGGGCGCGCTTCGATCGCGGCGGGGACAATATTCGAATTACTAACGCATCGGTCTATGGCAATGGCGACAACCAATTGGTGATCCGAATTGATTTCACAGGGGATGCACTCGGTCACGCGTATTTTATCGGGAAGCCAGAGATTAACGCACTGACACAGACCATGCATATCAGTGGTGTCCGCTACGACTCCGCCACGGAAAAACTATTGCTCAAAAATGCCGCCTGGATCTACCGCTCTGAATTCCGAGAGTTTATTGCGAATCAAGCCTTTCTCGGAGTGACGCCGGCGATAGACCGGCTCCGCAACCTTCTGACGACTGGGTTGAATCGGTCTGTGAATCCGGCTATCTCGATGCATGGGACAGTGGCGTCGGTGCAAGGGATTGGTGTGTTCGCCGACACCAACGCGCTCTACGTCCGGGTGATGAGCGACGGAACACTCAGCTTGAAGCTTGCGGACAAGCACTAAGTCCTCTCCCGGAGGCACACAGCCAGGAATCGGAGATAGGATCATTGTATTGATTGCCGTCCGAAGCGTATGATGACTCATCGTATGATCCAGTGGGCTCGTCTCGCCATCTCGGCAGGAGAACGGGGCCATGGCTTCAAAATTCCCCTCTCACGTTACCTCCCCTCACTGCACCAATGATCATAACAACCACCTAACTCACTTACCCTGTATCAGTTCTATCCGTTACTTCGCTCTCGATATTCCCAATCCTTATTCAACGATCCAGCTGATTCGCTCATTCATCGCAACAACTGCACATCATTGCAGCAACGACATATCCTACCCCTTCATGAGTCCACGGCGTATGGCGCTGCTGGATTCATGAAGAAACCAAGGAGGTTTCGCATGACATCCTCCAGCACATTCAGACAGGGTGTTCTCATCCTGGCATTTGGATTGTTCACCATCGGCCTCATCGGGCAAAACCGCGCAACCGCGGAAGGAACAGCGGCAAATCTGCCAATCGAACTGGTAGCAAACTATCTGTATGCCATGATTGAAGCCGACCGGGAGGCCTACACCAGACACGTGGTTGAACGCATGCAGTCCAAAGGTGTGGTCGTGGCCTCGGAAAACTGGGAAGAAACGAATTCGCTGCCGCTTCCCGCTCAACTACTGATGGAATCCGGTCGTATCATGGGGAAAAAAGGCATCGGCATACAATATCGGCTCATCAGCCTGTGGCCGATCAACAAGCGGAATGCCGCCACCAGCGAGATTGAGAAGCTCGGGCTGGCGACGGTCCTCACACATCCAACGAAACCCTACACCGGCTTTGTGAAAGAAGGAGGCACCCGGTATTTCCAAGCAATCTATCCGGATCTGGCTGTAACCCAGGCCTGCATCGGCTGCCATAACGCCCATCCGGACAGTCCCAAACGGGACTTCAAAATCAATGATGTGATGGGTGGATTGGTGATCAGCATTCCGGTGAAATAGGCACGCGGTTCGTCGCCTATGCGAGAGCGTGGCCTCTTCCGCAGGGGCCACGCTCAAAGGGTTCATCACGTTCTGATACAAGCACCGTCACAGTTGCCCCCTCAGACTGACAACCCATATCTCAGCGCTTCCGCCTCATCAGTTTTTGCAATACCCGTCAATACGAAAAGGGAGTCTCTCTTCCAGAAGACTCCCCCTCATCCATCCTGCCTGACACCTCCCTGGGTTATTGTCCCCGTTTGAAAGTGTCCACGCAAATAAGGCTAGCTCATTGCTGTCCCCTTTTCTCTTTTCTTGTTCGGGATCAACGAGCGACACGTGCAAGTTGTCGTCATGACCACTTGCCAAAACCATATTCACACCTAGGACATCGGCAGAGATGATTTCGCAAATGCCTCATAGCGAAGCATTTCGTAACACATTAAGATTCAACTGGCCGCTGGGAGTTGTTAGTGGAAAAAGAAAACCCTGCAGGTTGTATTCGTTGACACTTGGCTGTTCCTGTCAGGGCTTCGGAGGCGAGAAGGGCTTTCCCGGAGGCTTCTCGGATTGCACTGGTTTCTCTGGCCTTTCCGGCAGGAGTGGAAACGAACTCAGCGGCCGTTTCGTGAATTTCCCGCGAGCATGCAGGATGGCTTGACCGTGCTGCCAGCCGATCACACTGTCATCGGTAATGACTCGCGCAATATCATGGGCCACGTCGTAGAGGACACTGTCAACTCTCCCTTGAGGGTACTCCTTAGTCTTCGGTCCTTGACTGAACACTTCTAAAATCAGCATCTCCCCCTCTGAGGCCCAGCCCACAATCCGGGCATGAGGTAGCACAGAAGTAAGCCGAGGACGGTGCGAGAGCACCGGCTGATTCGTCTGCGCGTCATGCACTTCAACACCTGCCCCGCCATCCCTCGGAATCCCCGTATGGTAATAGCGCCCTGAAGGAGAGAAGAAGATGCCGAGCCGATTGGTCTGTATGACTGCTTGGGTGCGGGGGTCGTACCGGCGGATCTCCCGATCACCACTGGAGTCATCTGCAATATACAGACTATTGTCTGAGGGAGACCAGGCCACGAAGTCTCCTGTATCAAAAATCTTTGTGGTCGTCTTGAATGTCTGGTCATAGACCCACGTGCCAGACGATCGAAACGTGTATCCACCCT
This sequence comes from Nitrospira sp., assembly GCA_015904055.1. Next base: position 22,561 of record JABMDE010000018.1, read on the forward strand.
CCCAATCTCCAGTGGTATAGGCCAGAAATCGACTGTCGGGACTCCAGGAAAAATCTCGACTTTGGGGGAACGCGGCAATCTCTTTGCCCTCGGCGGTCAGAACCAGTAGCCTGGGATTGGCAGAAAAATCCCCCTGGTGGACGTAGATCTGCACCGCAATGATACTTCCTGATGGGGATATTGCCGAAATGCCGAGATCACCGTTCAGTACTTCGAATACTTTAGTTCTTGCGCCTGTCTTTAAATCCTGCATGTACAGGATGGACCTATCAGGCCGATTGAGGCCGGACTGCGCATCACTGAGCTGTCCCGGCTCCCCAAATACTAAACGATCGGTTTCACGAGAATACGAAAACAACATATCCTCGCCACCCAGTCGGGAGTCGGCTGAGACCTTCCCAGGTGTCATACCGAGAACGATGAGTCCGACCAAGGCCAGGGGTCCCGCATGGCGAAACAGGAGTCGCTGCATTCAGACCTCCGCGTTAGGGGCAGTTATTGCTATCCGGTCCATCGGGATCAACGAGTGACACATGAAAGTGATCGCGGTGCGTGCCTTTTTTATCGACAAGTATCGTAACACCGGGAACATCAGCGGACAAAATCCCTGCATTTGGATCGACAATAATTCTGGACAGTGAACCATTTGCCGCAAAGAGCCTCAACAGCTCTAGAGTCAAGACCTTGCTATACAGCTTCTTCTGGTTCGGAACCGATAAGTCTAAGCCGAGATCTTTTCCATCGTTACGGACATACCGCACATCAAAGTCGAGTCCGTTCTGATGTTCGTCGTGCTCCAGTACGTTTGTTGTGAGGTGCCAAAATGGCCCCCCATTTTCTCGGCTGATGTCACCAATTCCAATCTGAGGTGTCGGATGGCTCTGGAACCACTGCGCACCCACGGTTTGAATGAGTTGAATTGTTGACTCTGCCCCACCCCAATCATCTTTGTCAGTAGGTGGATCAGTTCCCCAAAAATGATAATATCCTACCCCACTATTGAGAAGATTGGTCGCGCCAACAAGCGAGCCATTGGTTCTTTGTCCCTTATGGAATGTTGTTCGGGCATGAACCATGATATCAACCGTGGGCGTCGTCCCGGGCAAGATATTACAGACTGTCATATTGATGTTCGCTTGAAAATGCAGGAAATACTCACCTGGCGATCCTATGCCAAAAGTCATGGGGCCTGTTGACGTAGACGCCGTCGTGTCCAGCACATGACCAAAGCCTGTAGAATCAAATACGTTCCCCACCTCGTACGTTCCATTGAGATATTGACTGGTGATATCAACCCAGGAATAAATGTGGTTGATGGTCCGTTCCTGTGTGTGGGCGCTCGGGACGCACACACCCCTATCATCGGCGAACACAAGCTGACATTGCCCAGAGGCCGTCGCAATCGCATCCAGCCGCACTGTGGTAAAAGGCCGAACATACTTGCCATCTGTCACGGAGCAATTGGCCGCCATAGTTTTCGCCGTAGCGCTCATGGTCTGGCCCCCGCCAGAGGGACGATCCGGACAGGATCCAGCCGCACAAACTGAACCAGGCACTGACAGCAGAAACAAAAGACCCCAGACAACCAGAATTACCGGGCCGATTACCCTCAGGGTCATATCAGAGACTCGTAGCCCAGCAAACAGTTGCACGGAAATAGTGGCTCCCTCGTATCACACAAATATTCCGCCTCGACTCGAGAGCACATGTCTTCGCATATTATACTTATTCCTAATTATTTGCCCACTTATACATAGGATTCATACCCATGTCAAACATTAGAGGAAGAGAGGGTGTCAGCAACTGCTTGCCGCGTACTTCCTGGATCATCCCCGTCCACGCATCATCGCCCCTCAGTTCCATTGCCCACGATCCGCCCCCCAGCGGGATTCCGAAAGACTTGCCTGAATACTTGCCCTCATCCCATGAGCATGCGACACTGAACCATGACCTCCCTCGCCTCCTTCGAACACTTACGTTCACGCCTGTACCTTGCCCTGGCGCTGAATGGCCTGATCATCCTGGGAGAATTCGTCGGTGGCATACTACTAAACAGCATCGGACTGATGAGCGACGCCGGGCACAATTTCGTCGATCAAGGCGCGCTGTTCCTCGCGCTGTACGCACATATCATCACCAGACGGCCGGCGAGTGAAACCCGAACATTCGGCTACCACCGCGCCGGCGTCATCGCGGCCTTTCTCAATTCATTCATTCTGCTACTGACCGCACTGGGTATTGCTCTACTCAGCATGAATAGGCTTTGGCAGCCGGTCCCTGTCGATGGTGAGTGGATCATGGGCATTGCCGCCGCGAGCTTTGTAGCCAATCTCAGTATTGCCTTGCTGCTGCAGCGCGGCGCAAAAGACGACCTGAATATCCGTAGCGCTTTTTGGCACATGTTAGGCGATGCATGGGTGTCGCTCGGCGTCGTATTAAGCGGCGGGGCGATCTGGCTGACAGGATGGAATATCCTCGACCCGCTCGTCAGCTTTCTCGTCGTCGGCGCAATCCTCCACGGCGCATGGCCCATTTTCAAGGAATCGATGGAAGTGCTATTGGAATCAACACCGCCAGCCATCAGCGCCTCACATGTCGCAGCAACCATCGAATCAATTCCGGGTGTCAAGAATGTGCATGATCTCCATATCTGGGCCGTCGAGCCACGCCTGATCATGCTGACATCTCACGTGACGATCGATGAGTCTCACCCCTCCGTTGATTTGCTGCAGCTGATCCAAACCCGTATCACAGTCGACTTTGGTATTAGACATATGACAATCCAACTGGAAACCGAGTGCTGTGATCCGGACGACATTCATTGCGATCTTAGAAAGCTTGCCGCGCACAGCCATGACACCGGCGTGTTAGCCCACCACCATTGACCTTTCCAGTTACATCCACTGCAGGTAGAATGCGGCTGCTGATTCCCTCGAACCCGTGATCCACTCGTTAATTGGATTGGAGCGACCATGCCCGTCCCATTCTATGTCCTGTGCGGCTCCCTCGGCGCTGGAAAGACGACGCTGCTGATGCGGTTACTCGAGTACTGGAAATCCCAGGGCCTGCGAGCCGGTGTGCTCATGAACGAAGCCGGGGATATCAGTATCGACGGACCTCGGGCTGGTGCGATCGCTGAGCAAGTGATGAACCTCGCAGGAGGCTGCGTGTGCTGCGACACCAAGGAAGACCTCTCCTGGGGCATCGCCCAACTAGTGCGCGATTATTCATCTGATATTGTGATTTTGGAATGTTCGGGTTTAGCCGATCCGGCAGAAGTAGTTGACGCTGTCACTGATCTCTATACGGCACGGCTGGCCCGGCTTGAACGAATCATCGCGCTGCTCCATCCGGTGTCGGCCGAAGAGAGCCACTCCAGTGCCTATGTGACAACTCAAGCCATCCGTTGTGCAGACGAACTGATCCTCAACAAACAAGACCTCTATGTACCGGGGCATTGGGAATCATTCCGTGACCACATCCTACTTCAGAATCCCTATGCCCGCTTGTGGGAGACGACCCATGCGCGTATCGATCCTTCGGCACTCCTGACTCCGCGTGCCTCAACCAGTCCAACCACGCCGACGAATGTCCTGTTCAGCAAATCTCCAGTAAACGCTCGTCCGCGCGCAGCATACCATCCCATTGCAACGGCAATCCGTTTGACAGGAACGATTAACCGCCCACTATTTCTCGCATGGCTCAAGACGCTGCCCAAAGAACTCGAACGGGCAAAAGGCTACTTCCGGTTTACGAATGCACCGGAGTTACAGGAGTTTCAATACTCCCCGCCCGGCCAATCCACAATCACTCCAATCACACTGTTGGATGAACCGGAATCAGCAATCGTGCTGATCGGAAGAGGATACGATGTCGAGGTCCTGAAGGAGCGGTTGTTAGGCTGCGTCGAACCGCGAGGAGAATAAACCTGCTCACAAATGCTGTGGAGCAGACCCTTCCGGAATCGGACGTTTTCTGAATACCGGCCACTGCAGCAAAAACCAGGCAAACCCACCGCCAAGTATGCCGCCAAATATCCAGCCTCCCAATACATCCGTGACGTAATGCGCCCCTACATACACTCTGGCAAACCCGACTAGCCCAACGATGGGCCATGTCACCCAGCCCGTTTTCGGATATAAGACTTGAAGAAACGCTGCTGCTGCAGCAACGTTCACTGCATGGTTCGAAGGAAAGCTGAATAAGCCTCCGCAGCCCCCTGGCTCAACAGTGATTGCTTGGCTCAATGCACGGCAAGGCCTGACTCGTTCAAACAACCATTTCAGCTGCCCCCCTAAAAAATCAGCCAGCCCCACGGCACCGGCAAGAATCGGCCCACTGAGCAGCGCTTCACGCCGATAGGCCCAGATCCAGTACACGATGGCACATGCGGCCGGAGCATAGAGGGTGCTGCGATTCCCGACAAGAAGGAAGAACTGATCGACGGAGTCCGACCGTCTGGCCAGTCCGTTAATGGCAAAAAAAATCGATTCGTCCCAACCCATAATCAGTCAACACGCACTCGTCAATAATCTATTGAGCATTGGACGCATACATTATCAGGACTTTATTCAATCCTGTCCAATGACCGTTCACTACTGACCAGTGGCCTTCACTATTTGGTCCTGAAGTGGATCCGGACGGTCAGCTCACCGTCGATAGGATTGTCGCCCTTCATCTGCGGATCGAACGTCCATTTACCGAGCGCAGTGATGCCGGCTGTGGTGAGTTCTCGATGCTTGCAAGGTTCCAACACAACAACGGTGACCTTGGCTTCCTTCGAAACCAAAAGACGGGCTTTCATCCAATCGTCGAGCTCGTGCCCGTCTAGCGATGACGGGACACCGGGCCAGGGAGTTGATTTCGCCACAGGACCAAGCTGCTGGTCCTTGTTCAGAGACAATCCATGAACATGCACCTCCGGCAATTCAAGAATATCTTCTTCGTGATCGCTTTCATGCGTGGCGTCATCTCCGGTCACGGCATAGGCCGGTGCTGTGAAAACCAGCGCGCAGAGCAAGACCACCACACTTCTATAGCCTCGACCATTCATGAGTGAACCATCCTCTTGTTCGTTTTTTCTTACCGGTCTCCTTATACCACATACCATCAGACACTCGATGACGTTATCCAAGAAGGCCGCATGAAGCCCGACAACTCAGACCTACATTCTCAGCATGTCGCAAACAGGCAGGCCACTGAGATCGCTGCCGATGGCCTTGTTCGACCTCTGCTCAGAAGAACCATTGCCCCCGAACGAAATACGATCTCGGCATTCCCGCATGGGACACGCCTAGTCCGATACTGCCTTCCCCACGATTAATGAAATACTCCTCATCGAACACATTCACGACATCGAAACCAAGAAGAAACTTCTGGCCATGCCACGGTAACGGGACAATATGGGCGATTGACAGATTATAGATGGTATAGGATGGGCTATGGGTAGAGTTCGTCTTCCCTCCCTCAACTGCTGTGCGCAATCCTGATGCAAAGAACATCTGCCCGGTGAAGGTTGTCCGATCAAGCAACCGGTAGCTCACGACTGCCGAACTGGTCAGCGTTTGCATGTGATCACAGAACACGCCGCCCGGTGATTTAATATCCGCGATCTCTTCGCCATGTAGCAGAAAATGCCCGGATTGCAACCCATACCCCTTGCATTGCCCCCAGGCAATGTTGCCGCGCGCGGCCAGATTGTCAGAGATCTGCACTTTGAGCGCAGCGTCTGCCCCTCTTGTCCACCCTCGCTCAAACGCAAAGTAATTCAACAGCGGCGTGGTACTGAACTGGCCCGCATCTGAGAGATAGTTGGCCAACTTGTAATAGCCGGTCAGTTGAAGCGTGGCCCAATCCGTCAACGCATGATAGCTGCCGATTTCGAAATAATGTGCCCGCTCGGCACGGACTTGGTTGTTCGTCCTATCCTCAGGCTCCGCCTTTGTCCCCGCCGTATTCAGCTTTGCAAATGAAATCGCCTCAAGATTCGGCGGGGTGAACATACGGCCATAGAAGACATGGAACGCGTGTGACGGAGTGT
>JABMDE010000018.1:28720-30958 GCA_015904055.1 Nitrospira sp.
TGGCCAACTTGTAATAGCCGGTCAGTTGAAGCGTGGCCCAATCCGTCAACGCATGATAGCTGCCGATTTCAAAATAATGCGCCCGTTCGGCACGGACTTGGTTGTTCGTCCTATCCTCCGGCTCTGCCTTTGTACCCGCCGTATCCAGCTTTGCAAATGAAATCGCCTCAAGATTCGGCGGGGTGAACATACGGCCATAGAAGACATGGAACGCGTGTGACGGAGTGTGCTTGTAGGTCACCCCGACCCTGGGACTCACCTGTCCTTCGCTGCGAAGATACTGCACGGCGTCGCCACGAACGCCAATATTCACCGTCCAATGGTCGTTCGGAGTCCATTGATCTTGAATCCAGAACTCCTGTCTCCATCCTACCAGCCGATTGTCGGCGCCTGGTGTAATCACACTCCCCGTTGGATTCCCCAATCCATCATCGAGAAACGTAAAGAGCCTGGTCTTGTTGATCGCCTGTGTGCGATCGACCTGGAAGCCTGCTTTGATCAAATGCTGTGGGCTATAGACATAGGTATAATCCAGCCTCGCCCCGCCCGAATAGGCCGTGCGATCTTGGCTACCGACCGAGAATGGTTCCGTTGCATCCGGCACGTAGGCCAGGGCATTGAAAGGATCTGTTCTAAACGTCGCTCTGGTATGACGAACGTATCCGGCCAGGCTGAAAAAATTGGTGGCATTGACATCATGCCGCCACACCAAATGACCGTACTGATTGTTTTCTTTTTGATTCTCATCCACCATCCCAGACGGCACCGGCATAAACCCGCCAGGTAAAAGACCGACAATGGTTGGATTGAGCGCCTGCCCCGGCTGCGTGGGAATCTGATACTTCGCAATGGAGTTCAAAAAAAGCAGCGTGAAGTTATTCTTGTTGTCCAATTGATAGTCGCCGCGAAGCATCGTTTGATTACGCTCGCTTTGTCCGTGAAAAACCGAACGTCCAAGGGTAGGAGGTTCGATGCCTCGATCTGTCGTAGTGTGGCTGTTGAGCATGTAAAAGCGGAATTTCTCACCGACCGTCCCCCCGTACTCAAACGACGGATTCATTGTCTTATTCGAGCCACCGAAGACTTGAAGCGACCCAAACCCAGGCTTCGTACCACTCTTTGTCGTGATATCGATGAGCGCCGCGGCCTTGTTGCCGACATTGGCCTCCATGCCGCCCAGCACGATATCGGCCCGCTCCCAGGCTCTAGGCGAAATCACATCAGAAAAGGTCGAAGAGATGGTGTTGGGAATCGGCACCCCGTCGATTCTGAGCTGCAAATTTGCATGATCCTGTCGGACATGAACTTGCTTCAGTGCCCCATAGGCCGCCCCAGGAATCGTCACCAGCACATCGTGAAATTCATTATTATTGCCCCTCGGCAGCACTTCGATTTCTTTTCGACTGAGTGAATACGTCTCACTCGATGCTTTGGTCTGGATAGGAGGTAATGGCGACACCACCTCCAAAGCAATTTCTTTGGTCCGAGAGAGAGTCAATGTAATAGGTTTGGGAGCTTCCTCCCCTAACATCAACACGACATACTCACTGCGATAGGTGTCACGCACGGCGCTGACCGAGTACGTACCACGTGCCGAAAGCGACAGAACAAAATCCCCCGCTTCATCTGACACTCCGGACGCCACAAGCACACCTTCCTGATCCTTGACTTCTATCACTGCCTGCGCGACCCGCCGTAAATCCTGATTGTGAACCGTACCGACGATCGTCGTAGAATCGTTCCCATCCTCTGCGCAGGCCGACGACCCATATATCGATATTCCCGATACTGTCATCACGACCGACCACAGACAAAATGCTCGCAACCAACCAGCACGTGGCATGCGTTACTCCTCGTTGGCAAACCCCTTGCAAACAACACAATTGGCAGAGCAGACAAGCCAGACCCTCCCGGCTTACCGACTCAGCTCAGAGTTGACAGCAACAGACGCTAGCTGCGAGGTGGTGCGCGCGAAGGACCGACGGTAGAGAGTTCAACGGAAAAGAGCGGAGGCTTAACCGGCAACTCGTACGGCTGGGCGAGTTCGCAAAAAACGAGTCTCGAGGCATCAAAATCAAGCGATCCTGCCGTGTGGTGCTGTACCCACTGACAGAGGTCGTTATCGGAGTGCTCATGACCGTCAGTGTCAGCAGCCGCCAATTCATGATGCACATCCTGCGCGACGGCAAACGGTGCCAGCACAAGGAGCAGAAGAATAAGACCGGCTGACAGACCTGC
>JABMDE010000018.1:31078-43392 GCA_015904055.1 Nitrospira sp.
TTGTAGAGACCAGGGAGGCTATCCGCCGGATTCTTCACGGCCAGGATCGCGACCGGCTGGTGCTGATCGTTGGTCCTTGTTCTATCCATGACGCCGAGGCAGCGTATGAATATGCTCTCAAGTTGAAACCACTCGCAGACAAGTTGCGCGACCGGTTCTTAATCGTCATGCGAACCTATTTTGAGAAGCCTCGGACTACTGTCGGCTGGAAAGGTCTGATCAACGATCCCCACCTGGACGGCACCTGCGACATTGCCACCGGCTTGGAATTGGCCAGGACGATTCTCCTGCGCATCAACCAACTTGGGTTGCCCTGTGCAACAGAACTACTCGACCCAATTAGTCCACAATACATCGCCGATCTGATTAGTTGGAGCGCCATCGGTGCGCGAACGACGGAAAGCCAAACCCACCGCGAATTGGCAAGCGGCGTCTCTATGCCCGTCGGATTCAAGAACGGCACGGAAGGCAGTCTACAGGTCGCCGTCAATGCCATGACATCGGCCCGCGCCTCCCATCATTTTGTCGGCATCAACGCCGACGGACAAACCGCCATCATTAGAACTATGGGCAACCCCGATCGCCATATCGTGCTGCGAGGCGGAGGCGGGAAAACAAACTACGAAGATGAGCATGTCGCCAAAGCCGAAGCGGCCGTCGCAAGCGAAGGCATCGTTCGCCCTATCATGATTGATTGTTCGCACGACAATTCGCGCAAAGATCACACACGGCAGGGCCTTGTCGCCCGTGACGTGCTCCGACAATTCCGCGACGGGCGCCAGTCCATCATGGGGTTTATGCTTGAAAGCAACCTAAGTCCAGGCAAACAAGCCTGGAAAGAAGGTGTCGCTCTTCAGCACGGCGTCTCCATCACCGATGCCTGTCTCGGCTGGGATGAAACAGCCGGCCTGCTTACCGAATTGTCCGACATGATCGTGACCAAGCCCGCCTAGCAGGATACTGAACTGGTCTGTCTCGTTTATTTGGTGTGTCTTGTTCATTTGGTTGAACCAGACTAACCGGATAAGCCAGATGATCCAAATCAACCAGATAAACAAAACAAACCAGACGAACCAGGTAGAGCCGCATGTTGATTGACACCCACACCCATTTGGACGACGCCCGCTACAATGACGACCGGGAGGCCATGATTGCGCGCGCGCGCGAAGCCGGGGTTGATGCCTTCATCACAATCGGCTGCGATCTGTCGACCAGCCAAGCCGCCGTGACGCTCGCCGACCGGCACCCCTTCGTCTATGCCTCGATCGGTGTTCATCCACACGAGGTCAAACACATCAGCGATAGCTGGTACGGAGAATTCCGCCGTCTTGCCAAAAACAGGAAGGTGGTGGCCTATGGCGAAATCGGCCTGGACTACCACTACAACCATTCCTCGCCTCATGAACAGCGTGAGCGATTCCGCGAACAGATTCAGCTCGCGCGTGAGCTGCGGCTGCCTGTGATTATCCATACAAGGGAGGCGCAGGAGGATACGATAACGATTTTAAGGGAAGAAGGTGCGTCGGAGATCGGCGGGGTATTCCACTGTTTTTCCGGAGATGCCTGGCTGGCAAAAGACGCACTGGAACTGGGGTTCTACTTGTCTTTCTCGGGGATTCTGACCTTTCAGAACGCGACGATGCTGCGTGAGATTGCGAAGACCGTCCCTCTGGATCGGCTCTTAATTGAAACCGACTGCCCCTACCTCACCCCCGCGCCTCATCGAGGGAAACGAAACGAGCCGGCCTTTGTGTCTTTTGTCGCCCAACAACTGGCAACTATTCATGGACCAGCACTGTCTCTCCAGCAGATCGAGCGCGCCACGACCGAGAACGCCAAGCGGCTGTTCAGAATCGCTTGAGCTGCCTCGCTCTCTGACGAAGAGCTTTGGGTAGTTTTCGAGGATTGCCCTTCTTCTTTGGGTCGCGTGGAGCAGCTGCTTCCTCCTGCACATCCAACTCTTTGTGTGCGAGCGCTCCGGCGCGGGACAACCCGGAGCTTCACTGAAAATTCCTGCGCGCCAATTACCATTGCGCCAGACACCCGCGCCGACCTCGCCACTTCCTGATCGGAACTCACCACCGCGCAGTCAGCCCCATACTCCCGGGCCAACCGCTGAATCACTTGATCTGCACGCTCTCCACGTTTTGAATAAATAACTTCCACACCGGCCCGATGTTCGCGTCCTTCCATCGACTGCCCCTGCTGCCATCCATCAAAGACCACGGTGATGGGGTGATTCTTCCGATGGCGATAGGCAGCCAACTCTCGCAGCAGCGATTCGCGCGCCGACTCAATGTGGCCAGAGAGTGCTCCGAGACGGCCCAGCACATTGTATCCGTCAATAATGAGATGTATCGACATCGCGCTCACGCTATCGCGGACCGGAACATCCTGTCAACGCAGCCCCTGTGATCGGCCAACCGATAGAATCCCTTGACAAGACACATGACATCTGAGAATAGATTCATGTCTGCCTATTCTACAGTTGAGATCCATGCCTAGACGTCCCCGACAACGAATTCTCTCGATAGCGCTCACAGCCTTGATCTTGTGCGGATTTTTCTCGGCCTTGATTCCCGCCATCTGGGCTGCGCCGCTGGCCGATCAAGAGCAGCGTTCACGCACAGCAAAATCTTCTAAGCCATCGAAACTCAACGCGACAACTGCCTCACTCGCCCCCGTTGTCGTCCACGACTTCCGCATTCTGACGAGTCCGGAAAAAACCCGACTCGTCCTGGATCTGGACCGCTATGCCAAGGCGATTGAACGACGGGCAAAGAGCCCCGGTCGCGTCATTCTCATCCTCACGAACACATCACTGAGCCACGCGGCACAGCTTAAAGCGAGCAACGGCACCCTGCCGTCTGCTTTCACCGTCACACAAGCAACGTCACAGACCGTTGCACTTTCGCTTCAGACCGACTCACTTCGAACCTATAAACAATATACACTCGTCAATCCTCCGCGCCTGGTTGTCGATATCACGCGTCCGTCCGAGCAGAACCCGCTTTCGAGCATCGAGGCACAGCGCCCCGTTCCATCTTCAAGCTTTCCGTCGGTCCAACCTGCCGCACCGCCAACGAAGGGCTATACCACCATCGTCATCGACCCAGGCCATGGAGGGAAGGACTCCGGTGCAGTCGGTCTGCGTCAGACAGAAGAGAAAGACATCACGCTCAAAGTCGGATTGCAGCTCAAAGAACTGTTGAGCAAACAACCGGGAGTCCGCGTGCTCATGACGCGGGACCGCGACGTCTTCATCGAGTTGGAAGAGCGGGCAAAATACGCGAACAGCCACGATGCCGACCTGTTCGTGTCGGTCCATGTCAATTCACATCCTTCACGCTCCGTCAAAGGCATTGAGATCTATCACTTCGGCGAAGCCAAGGACCAGCGAGCGCTTGAAGTGGCTGCCCGTGAAAACGGCACCCCTCTCAGCAGCACCGGTATCGGGTGGGAGTATCTGGTTGCCGATCTGCTGACGACAAAGAAAATTGAAGCGTCGCTCGAACTGGCCTGGACCGCAAAAGAAGCCATGATCACTCACATGAATGGACAATACGCCATCAATGACCACGGCGTGAAAACGGCTCCGTTTTACGTGCTCCGTTTTACCAGCATGCCGAGCATACTGGCTGAAATCGCCTATATTTCCAACCCCAACGAAGAAGACTTGCTCAGAAAACCGGCGTTCGTCAGAGACGTTGCGCAGTCGCTCTTCAAGGGCATCAGTGCATTTCTCGCCAATAACCGGATGTAAGCCTTAACAACGTGCCTACCATCAAACTCATCCTTGAATATGACGGGACTGCCTACGCAGGCTGGCAGCGCCAGCCTGACCAGCCTACGATTCAGGAAACGATCGAAACTGCGATCGAAGGCGTGACGCAAACAAAAGTCCCGGTGATAGGCGCCGGACGCACCGATGCGGGCGTCCATGCTATTGGCCAGACAGTGAGCTTTCGCATCGACCGAGCCATGACGCCCTATGAATGGACCAGGGCGCTTAATGCGCATCTACCAGACACCGTCGTCGTCCGATCGGCCGCTATCATGCCCGACGAGTTCCACGCCAGGCATTCTGCAAAAGGCAAACTGTATGAATACCGCCTGCTCAATCGAGGGGAACGTCCGGCTGTAGACCGACACTATTGTTGGCATCTCCATAAGCCGCTGGACGACGTCGCCATGAATCGGGCGGGAGCGGCGCTGACCGGCTCACACGACTTCTCGTCATTCCAAACGCAGCCGACGGAAAACGACAATCCCATCTGTCACCTTCAGTATCTCACCGTTTTTCGCGAGGGGGATCGATTACGCATCGAAACCTATGCCGACCGATTCCTCAAGCAAATGGTACGCTCGATCGTCGGGACTTTAGTTGAAGTCGGCCAGGGTAAACGGCCACCGGAGAGTCTCACCACTATCCTCAATGCGCGCGATCGTTCAGCAGCCGGGAAAACTGCCCCGCCACAGGGACTGTTTTTAGTACGCGTCGATTATGAGTAAGTAGCAAGAGGAATGAAGATCAAAAGTTTCCAGCCTGAATCACATCATCGAGGCTGTTAATGTCGAGCCAGTGCCCGACTGTATACAGGACTCGAATCGGATACTGACGCTTCAGTAATTCTTGTAACAGATGAGGAATGCCGGCTTTGCGATTGGCTGAGCTGGCCAGGAGCGCAGGAAGGATTGTCTGCAGCTGGAAGGTTCCAGCAGGAGAGACCTTGAGAAATCCCATCCAGACTCCATGGGTACGTTCTCCTGACACCATATTTCCCAACTGCTTGAGATAGATCTTTGTGTTAAAGGCTTTCTTCGAGTTCGGCAGAGAACATTCGGCAAATCCCCCCAGACGGGCATAACTACTCTGGTTCTGCCAATCGCTATCCACAAAGATCACAAAGTCCTCTTTCTCCTGGCAGAGGGCCTGAGGAATGTACTTATTGAACAACACATCACCATAGGAAACAATCAGATCTTTGGCCTGGCCCTTCTGTGCACAAAGGGCTTTGTGAAGTGAATCGAGCTCGCCGGTTTCCGCAAACGCATCATTGTCGAGATATGCCAGATTCGGCAGCGTCACCGCCTCCTTCTTATATCCCCGGACGACCGTGATATCCTTGATTCCCACGGCGTTATACGCATCGACGATATGGGAAAGGATCGGCACCCCTTGAATTTTCACCATGGTCTTGGGCTGATGCTCAGTCAGTTCCCGGAGTTCTTCACCGCGAGACGCGGCCAACACGATCGCGCTGGTGTTTTCTACGCCTCGGGGAAGATACCGGTCTTCGGCATCTTGCAGCTCCGCGGCATTTTGCAGGCGGAAGACTTCCGACACCGGCGCGACCTTGTCTTCGATCGAGAGCAGATGCTCCTGCTCCTTCAAAGTCCGTGCAGTTTTTTGCATCGCAACCACGGCCGTCCGTAACATGTGATTCGCCCAAATCACCATCGAAAATCCATGCTGCCGAAACACATCGGTCGGCGTGGCGTAATACTTCGTTGGAACAATCACGACGGGGCATCGATTTCCCCATTCCTGTTTGAACGAAAGAATTTCATCCGGCACTGCAAGCGCGCTATGAATCAGAATGCCGTCTGCGCCTGCCTGACGATAGGCCTCGGCCCTGCGCAAGGCTTCTGCCAATCCCCACCCACAAATGAAGGCTTCCACTCTGGCAATAACACAAAAGTCCGGATCGGTCTGGGCATCCTTACCAGCCTTGATCTTCCCGCAGAACTCTTGCATATCCGCCATAGGCTGGGCATCACCCTTGATGAAACTATTGGTCTTTGGAAAGAGCTTGTCCTCGATGCAGACTGCAGCGATCTGGCGTTGTTCCAGCTTGCGGACGAGCCGCTGCATGTTATTGAAGTTGCCGTATCCCGTGTCGCCATCCAGGAGAATGGGGACCGTCGTCGCATCGGACATGAATTCAAGATTTTCCAGCACCTGAGTCCAACTGGCCTCATTATTGTCACGCACTCCGAATTGGGCTGAGATCGACAGGCCGCTGGCCCAAATGCCTTTGAATCCGGCTTCTTGAACGATCTTCGCGCTGAGCCCGTTATGCGCTTCACAAATGAATTCCAGCTGCTCCGACAAGAGGAGCTTCTTAAATTGGCTTGACCGTGTGCCGCCTGGAGTTGAACTCATGGATTCCCTTCCTTGCTCCTACTCAAACGACTTCGATGGATACTGCTGTGGATGCCGAGTTGCGTCAAAGAATACCCTATTTTCCCTGAGAAATCTTCCTACAGCCATAGACTATTTTTCCAAGCTCTCAGCCTGCGACCACAACAGACCCTCTCAAAACAAGCTGTTCAGAATGCAGACAAATATTGGGGAAAACCGATAGTAGCAACACACCTGTTGCTCTGACATCCCGGACCAGGCCATTCACGACGGGGCATCGATTTCCCCATTCCTGTTTGAACGAAAGAATTTCATCCGGCACTGCAAGCGCGCTATGAATCAGGATGCCGTCTGCGCCTGCCTGACGATAGGCCTCGGCCCTGCGCAAGGCTTCTGCCAATCCCCACCCACAAATGAAGGCTTCCACTCTGGCAATGATACAAAAGTCCGGATCGGTCTGGGCATCCTTACCAGCCTTGATCTTCCCACAGAACTCTTGCATGTCCGCCATAGGCTGGGCATCACCCTTGATGAAACTATTGGTCTTGGGGAAGAGCTTGTCCTCGATGCAGACTGCAGCGATCTGGCGTTGTTCCAGCTTGCGGACGAGCCGCTGCATGTTATTGAAGTTGCCGTATCCGGTGTCGCCATCCAGGAGAATGGGGATCGTCGTCGCATCGGACATAAATTCCAGATTTTCAAGAACCTGAGTCCAACTGGCCTCATTATTATCACGCACTCCGAATTGGGCTGAGATCGACAGGCCGCTGCCCCAAATGCCTTTGAAGCCGGCTTCTTGAACGATCTTTGCACTGAGTCCGTTATGCGCTTCACAAATGAATTCCAGCTGCTCCGACAAGAGAAGCTTCTTAAATTGGCTCGATCGTGTGACACCTGGCGTTACACTCATTGATTCCCTTCCTTGCTCCTACCGAAACGACTTCGATGGATACGGCTGTGGATACCGGGCTGCCGCAAAGAATACCCTATTTCCCCGGAGAAATCTTCCTGCTGTCATAGACTATTTTAAAGCCCCCAGCTGTGCGACAACGGAAGTGCCTCTCAAAACGAGCTATTCCGAAGACAGGCAGATATTCGCGAAAACGGGTGGTAGTAGCACGCCCGTTGATCTGACGTGCCGGATCAGGCATGAAGGATTTCCCCATTTGAATGCTAACGCCCCCCCTGAGCTTGCGCTATGATGGGGCCAAGCTCGCACCTCACCGCACAACCAAGAAGACTCGGCATGTACAGAGCCATTCGTGCTCTCACATTGACGCTATTTGTACTGCGCCTTGGAATGACTCCCTTCGCCGTGGCCGAGCCAGACCGGCAAAACAAAATGAACGCCTGCAACGAACAGGCGAATGCAAAGAGGTTTGGCGAAGGGAAAGGCGGGGAGCGGAAAGCGTTTATGAAGGAATGTCTCTCCGCAAAGTCGGAGAAAAGTGGAGGCGGGAAGGGAACTCAGCAGAACAAGATGAAGACCTGTAATACGGAAGCGGGCGACAAGAAGCTGCTGGGAGACGAGCGAAAGAAATTCATGAGCGACTGCTTATCAAACGAGTCAGCATCAAACCCTGCCGCTTAGGAGTTGCGGTCGTCGACTTTTTTGCGGAGTTCGATCAATTCCTGTTCGAGTGCCAGGAACCGGTCGCTGATGGGATCCGGCAAATCGACTTGGTCCATCGTCGCATCCGGCAGGCGTTCACCCTGTGACTTGATCACACGGCCCGGGACACCGATTACCGTCGAGTTGGCTGCGACGCTCTTCAAGACGACGGAATTCGCCCCGATTTTTACGTTATCGCCGATTGTGATCCCACCTAAGATCTTGGCGCCGGCTCCCACCACGACATGATTACCGAGCGTCGGGTGTCGCTTCCCACGTTCTTTGCCTGTTCCCCCCAAGGTCACCCCTTGGAAGAGCGTCACATAATCCCCGATCTCAGCCGTTTCACCAATCACCACGCCCATGCCATGATCGATGAAAAATCCTGTCCCGATGGTAGCCGAGGGATGGATTTCAACTCCGGTCAACCAGCGAGCCAGTTGTGAAATCGCGCGCGGCAGAAAAGGAACTCCCATCGCTTTGAGCCGATGCGAAATCCGATAGGCCAGCAATGCATGGAACCCCGCATAGGTCAGAATGACTTCCAACGTGCTGGTCGCGGCAGGGTCTCGGTCAAAGACCGCTTGGAGGTCCTGTTTGATCTTCGCCAACATGGGCCGATTATCTTCCGACGTCAGACCCGTTCGATCACACACACCGCGTGGGCAATCATACCTTCTTCTTTGCCGACGGCATCAAGTCCTTCTCCGCTCTTGACCTTCACATTGATCAGATCGGGATCGATCCCGGCTGTTTCCGCCATCTTCTTCTGCATCGCCGCGAGATGCGTTCCAAGCCGCGGCGCCTGCGCCACGATGACCGTATCGATATTTCCCACCCGATATCCCTTGGTCTTCAGCTTCGACATGACATCTTCTAACAATTTCAGGCTTGAGATCCCCTTATACTTGGGGTCCGAGCTCGGATAGTGTCGACCCAGATCGCCTTCCCCCATCGCCCCCAAAAGTGCATCGCAGACTGCATGAACAAGGACATCCGAATCGGAATGGCCGAGCAACCCTTTACTGTGCGGAATTTCCACGCCACCCAGAATCAGTTTACGCCCAGGTCCGAGCGGATGTACGTCATAGCCATAACCGATGCGCATCATACCCCCTTCATACTACTGGTACCCTAACACGCTGATCTACTATGCTCACGCGTGTACTTCTTCTCTTCTCACTTGTCCGCTCAGTACGTATATTGCGTGAGCCCTGTGAGCCTACAGCTTGTCCTCTTTCAACCGCGCTGCCAAAATCGCTTCGCCAATGACCATGTCTTCCGGTCTCGTTACTTTAATATTTTCTCCACTTCCCTCGACCACCGACACAGGATGTCCGAACCACTCGATCAGATACGCATCATCGGTTGCTCGAACCCCTTCCGCATGAGCCTTCCGATGAGCCGCCAGCAACCAGTCTCGCCGAAATGCCTGCGGAGTCTGCGCCAGCCACAACGACTGCCTATCAACCGTACGCTCAATGATATGATCAGCCCCTACCTGTTTGACCGTATCCTTCATGGGAAGGGCAATAATCGCCGCTCCCTTCGCATGCGCCGTGGCGACGACCTCCTCCACCATGCGCTGCGTGAAAAACGGTCTTACCGCATCATGCACCACGACCACCTCGACATTGTCACGAGTCGCCTCAAGCGCATGCCGAACTGAATCTTGCCGTTCATGTCCTCCTGGCACTACTTTGGTCACCTTAGTAAAGCGGTGCTTGGCCACGATCTCGGTGAGGCAATAGTCCATTTCGCTCTGGGGAACAGCCAGAATGACCTCACTAATAACAGAAACGGCTTGGAGCACGCGGAGAGAATGAAGAATGAGGGGTTGCCCGCCGAGCGCAAGGAACTGTTTCGGCACCGAGCCGCCCATGCGAAGTCCTCGCCCGGCGGCCGGCACAAGTGCGACGACTAGCGGAGTCTGACGAGGAAGAGCGTCTGTCTGGTCCATCTGGTTTGTCGGTTCATCCGATTCGCTTCATTCAGCCATACACACGAGACAGACCAGATAGACCAAGTGATCTTCAGCCGATCATGGACGAAGCGTAAGATAAATCGTTCGTCCCTGTCGTTTCAACAGAAGCAGCACGGATTGGTCCTTCGGCAACTTGCTGGCCATCCGCTCGTACGCCTTGACCGAGGTCACCGCCTGGCGGTTTAGTTCCATAATCATATCGCCTTCACGAACGCCGAGCTCTTCGGCGGTGCTTCCAGGTTTCACCCGCACGATGACGACACCACGCTCCCCGGACTTCAACCCATATCGGCTTGTAAGTTCTTCCGTCAGCTCTCGCACGTCAAGACCGGATAGCACACCGGTCGGTGTTGCCGAATCACCCGCATCCTCCTCGCCCGATTGCGTCATCGACTTCGGCTGTTCGGCAATGGTCAACTCGATCGTTTTGGGTTTCTTGTCGCGAAGGATCTTGACCGTGACCTTCTTCCCGACCGGTGTCTGCGCCACCGCATTGCGGAGATGAGCCGAGGAATCCATGGGTTTGCCGTCATATTCGACAATGACATCGGCTCGCTCGAAGCCCGCTTTTTTGGCCGGGCTGTCGTCCATGACATCGCTGATAAGCACGCCTTTTGTCTCACTGACACCAAACTGAGACGCCAGTTCCGGCGTGAGATCCTGAATTGATACACCAAGCCAGCCGCGTACGACTTTGCCGGTCTGCACCAGCTGTCCCATAATGGACTTGGCCATATTGCTCGGCACGGCAAAGCCGATTCCCATATTGCCGCCGCTCTGGCTAAAAATAGCCGTATTGATACCCACCAATTCACCGCGCACATTGACCAACGCGCCTCCGGAATTACCCGGATTGATCGCCGCATCCGTCTGGATGAAGTCCTCATACTCCGCAATGCCCGCGGCTCGCCCCAGCGCACTCACAATGCCCAGTGTCACTGTCTGCGTGAGTCCAAATGGATTCCCGACAGCCAAGACAAACTCGCCGACTTCCAACTGATCTGAATCAGCCCAGGCCACGGTCGGCAAGCCTGTTGCCTCGATTTGGACTACGGCAATATCTGTTTTGGGATCGGTACCGATCAGCTTCGCCTTGAACTCCCGCTTATCAGACAAGGTCACGCGAATTTCATCCGCCTTACCGACCACATGGTTGTTGGTGATGATCATGCCGTTGGATTCGACAATGACGCCTGACCCCAACCCCCGCTCTTTGCGATCCTTCGGCTGCTGCTCAAACTTCCTGAAAAACTCGTCTCCAAAAAACTTGCGGAAAAGCGGATCGTCGAGAGGCCCCCCATGCGGGCCCTCTCCGCGTCCGCTGCTCTTGCTGGCATAGATATTCACGACCGCCGGCTTCACCGCCTTGGCAATGTCCACGAAGGTTTGATTGCCCCCACCCAGTATGGGCTGGGGTGCGGTCGAAACCGGTCGAGCCAGAGGGGAGCCTTGAGGTTCAAGAAGTGACGAGGATGGTTCAGGCACAGCATGGCCCGTCGGCATCCAACCAAGATCCGATGCCACGACGAAACCGATGATCATTCCCACTGTCAACAATGACGCCGTGACGATCCATTTGCGTCCCCCCTGCGGAGACTTCTGTTCCTGATCCACCTGATTCATCATACCTGTTCCACGCGCTTTATATGTGTGCGATTCTACCGGACCTTGCCGGCATAGATGTCCATGATCGTATGGAGAAACGTGATCGCCTCAGCCTTCGGCCGTTGAAATGAGTTCCGGCCGATGATGCTGCCGAATCCTCCCCCATCACGAATGGCCTTTGCCTCTTCAAACACATTTTTATCCTCGCTTTTCGCACCGCCTGAGAAAATAACGATCCGCCGCCCGTCAAACGTGCTCTGCACCACATGTTGAACACGCTCCGCCAATGTCCTGATCGGAATCTGCGACGATTCGTAGACCTTCTTGGCCGCAGCCTGTTCCAGATGCGCAGTCGGCAACTTCACCTTAACAATATGTGCACCAAGCTGAGCGGCAATATGCGCCGCGTAGGCCACCACATCGATAGCCGTTTCACCCTCTTTGCTGAGTGCTGATCCGCGGGGATAGGACCAGACCACGACGGCCAACCCCTTCTCCTTTGCCTCTTCGGCGATCGCCCTCAACTGCTCATACATGGCATTGCAATGGACTGACCCGGGATAAATCGTAAACCCCACGGCGCTGCAACCAAGCCGAAGGGCATCCTTCACGCTACCGGTGACCGACGGAAGTGGATCTTTGTCGTCATGCAACACATCATGATTGTTCAACTTAAGAATCAGCGGAATCTGCCCGGCGAAGTGGCCCGCGCCGGCTTCTAAAAATCCCAGTGGCGCTGCATAGGCATTGCAACCGGCGTCAATGGCGAGTTGAAAGTGATAGTGCGGATTGTAGCCTGGCGCGTTCGGCGCAAAGCTTCGTGCCGGCCCATGCTCGAACCCTTGATCGACCGGCAGAATGACCAGCTTACCGGTCCCTGCCAACTTGCCGGACCGCAGCATGCGCGCAATATTGGTCTTCGTACCGGCATTATCGCTGCCATACCAGCTTAGAATCTCTTGAACCCG
>JABMDE010000018.1:43512-45373 GCA_015904055.1 Nitrospira sp.
GGACCGCAGCATGCGCGCAATATTGGTCTTCGTACCGGCATTATCGCTGCCATACCAGCTTAGAATCTCTTGAACCCGATCTCCCATACGATCCTCCCCCGCTACACCTCTGGTCGTTGTCCGAATCAATCACTCTGCTGTTGGTCACTCGCAAGTTACCGCATTCAGGAAATAGTAACCGAGACGGGGATGGCACGCAACCAAACGCGGTTTGCCCACACCATTTATACCTGTTCGCCCCGAACCGCCCACACACCTAAACCTTGAGGAGCGTATCATCTATCTCGCACACAAACATGAATCGGCTGCGTCTCAGCTTCATAGACAGATGATTATAGGAGTCCTGTTCGGAAATACTTCTGGCTATGCTCTGCCCTGAATGAAAGCTTCCGCCGTTTCTACGTCCTGCCGGCTTCCAATGATCAAGGGTACACGCTGATGTAACTTCTTGGCTTCCACCTCCATGATCCTCGCAGTCCCCGTCGAAGCTTTTCCCCCGGCCTGTTCGACGACGAACGCGAGTGGGTTGGCTTCATACAGCAACCGCAGCTTCCCGTCTGGCTTGTCGGTTTCGCCCGGATAGAGATAGATCCCCCCTCCGATTAAGAGACGATGGACATCGGCCACCAGACAGCCGGAATACCTGGCGCTGTATGGACGGTCGGTGGCTTTGTCGCTGACCTTGAGAAAGTCGATATACTGTTTCGTTCCGACCTGCCATTTGTGGTAATTGCCCTCATTGGCAGCATAGACTTTACCTTTCTCAGGAATTGTGATCTGTCTATGCGACAACAGATATTCGCCAAGACCCGGCTCAAGTGTAAAACCGTAGACGCCTTGTCCGACCGTGTAGACCAGCATCGTGCTCGATCCATACAACAAATAGCCGGCGGCCACCTGTTCCGTACCCCTGCGCACTAATTCCTCATCGGTCGGCAACCGATCCGCCCGGTCATATTTGATCACAGAAAAAATAGCGCCGAGCGGCATGTTGTTATCCGTATTCGAAGACCCGTCGAGCGGGTCGAAGAGCAACATATACTTACCCTGAGGCCAATTGCCCGGCAGCGAGATCGGCTTTTCCATTTCCTCCGACGCCAACGCACAGACATATCCGCTGTGCTGAAAGACTTTGACAAACGCGTCATTGGCAATGACATCCAGTTTTTTGACCGTTTCTCCCTGTACGTTGGAGCCACCCGTCGTTCCCATAATATCGATAAGACCGGCACGCCGAAGATCTTGCGCAATGAGCTTCCCAACCAGACCGATTTGGGTCAGAAGGCTCGAAAACTCCTCCGTCGCACCTTGATGCGAGGCTTGGTTCTGAACAATAAAGCGGCTTAAGGTAAGAGGAAATTCTCTCATGATAAACAACAGTATAGCGGGTTTGCCTTGCCTGAACAACAATCCACGATTATGCGCTTATTTCACAAGCCCGCCCCAAGAAAACCCATCAACCAGCCGACGGAACGTCATATGCTCCGGCACAAGAGTGGCAAAATTGATTTCGGATTCGACTCGATTGTCGACAGGGAAAAAGGCTGTAAGAATAGGCCTGAACTGCGCAGTTCCGACCAATTTGGCGAGCGTACGATCTTCGGCACGCTCCAAGCCGGCGATTTCCATCACGGCAGTCGCCGCAGTGATACGAAGCCACACCACGTCGTATGTGAGACATTCCCCGATCCGAAATGGATGCGTCGAAACGGCGGCGTCATCGGCAGCCTGAACAGGTAGGGACAAGGACAGCAGGCCTAGGGCGGCCACGAAGTGCCAGCGCATGGAGACCACACCCTATGGAGAGAGGACAATGGCTAGTAGCCAAGCGCTCGTCTCGCATGAGACAGTTCCTGATCAA
>JABMDE010000018.1:45493-54189 GCA_015904055.1 Nitrospira sp.
GTGACGATCCATTTGCGCCCCCCCTGCGAAGGCTTCTGTTCCTGATCCACCTGATTCATCATGCCTGTTCCACGCGCTTCATATTTGTGTGATCCTACCGGATGTTGCCGGCATAGATGTCCATGATCGTCTGGAGAAACGTAATCGCCTCAGCCTTCGGTCGCTGAAATGAGTTCCGGCCGATGATGCTGCCGAATCCTCCCCCGTCGCGAATGGCCTTCGCTTCTTCAAACACGTTCTTATCCTCGCTTTTCGCACCGCCTGAGAAAATAACGATCCGCCGCCCGTCAAACGAACTCTGCACCACATGTTGGACGCGCTCTGCCAATGTCTTGATCGGAATCTGCGTCGCTTCGTAGACCTTCTTGGCCGCAGCCTGTTCCAAATGGGCAGTCGGCAACTTCACCTTGATAATATGCGCGCCGAGTTGAGCCGCAATGTGCGCCGCGTAGGCCACTACATCAATGGCCGTTTCACCCTCTTTGCTAAGCACTGATCCGCGGGGATAGGACCAGACCACGACGGCCAATCCGTTCTCCTTTGCCTCCTCAGCAATCGCCCTCAACTGCTCATACATGGCATTGCAATGGACGGAGCCAGGATAAATCGTGAATCCCACGGCGCTGCAACCCAGCCGAAGGGCATCCTTCACACTGCCGGTGACCGACGGAAGCGGATCTTTGTCGTCATGCAACACATCATGGTTGTTCAACTTGAGAATCAGCGGAATCTGTCCAGCAAAGTGGCCCGCGCCGGCCTCTAAAAATCCCAACGGCGCCGCATAGGCATTGCAACCGGCGTCAATGGCAAGTTGAAAGTGATAGTGCGGATTGTAGCCAGGCGCATTCGGCGCAAAACTGCGTGCCGGCCCATGCTCGAACCCCTGGTCAACCGGCAAAATGACCAACTTGCCAGTTCCCGCCAGCTTGCCGGATCGCAACATCCGCGCAATATTGGTCTTGGTACCGGCATTATCGCTGCCATACCAGCTCAGAATCTCTTGAACCCGGTCTCCCATACGCATCCTCCCCGGCTACATCTCTGGTCGTTGTCCGAATCAATCACTCGCTGTTGGCCCCTCGCAACTTGCTGCGTTGAGGAAATAGTAACCGAGGCGGGAATGGCACGCAACCAAACGTTGTTATGCTCTGCCCTGAATGAAGGCTTCCGCCGTTTCTACGTCCTGCCGGCTCCCGATGATCAACGGTACACGCTGATGTAACTTCTTAGCTTCTACCTCCATAATCCTTGATCTCCCCGTCGAAGCTTTCCCCCCTGCCTGCTCGACGACGAACGCGAGCGGGTTGGCTTCATATAGCAAGCGCAGCTTCCCGTCGGGCTTGTCGGTTTCGCCTGGATAGAGATAGATCCCGCCTCCGATCAACAAACGATGGACATCGGCCACCAGACAGCCGGAATACCTGGCGCTGTATGGACGGCCGGTCGCTTTATCGCTAACCTTGAGAAAGTCGATATACTTTTTCGTTCCGACCTCCCATTTGTGATAATTGCCCTCATTGGCAGCATAGACTTTGCCCTTCTCAGGAATGCTGATCTGTCTATGCGACAACAGATATTCGCCAAGACCAGGTTCAAGCGTAAAACCGTAGACGCCTTGTCCGACCGTGTAGACCAGCATCGTGCTCGATCCATACAACAAATAGCCGGCAGCCACCTGTTCCGTACCCCTGCGCACCAATTCCTCATCGGTCGGCAAACGATCCGCCCGGTCATACTTGAGCACGGAAAAAATGGCGCCGAGCGGCATGTTGTTGTCCGTATTCGAAGACCCATCAAGCGGGTCGAAGAGCAGCATGTACTTGCCCTGCGGCCAATTGCCCGGCAGTGAGATCGGTTTTTCCATTTCCTCCGACGCCAAGGCACAGACATATCCGCTGTGCTGAAAGACTTTGACAAAGGCGTCATTGGCAATGACATCCAGTTTTTTGACCGTTTCTCCCTGTACATTGGAGCCACCCGTCGTTCCCATAATATCGATGAGCCCCGCGCGCCGAAGATCCTGCGCAATGAGCTTCCCGACCAGGCCAATTTGGGTCAGAAGGCTGGCAAACTCCTCCGTCGCACCTTGATGCGAGGCTTGGTTCTGGACAATAAAGCGGCTTAGGGTAAGGGGAAATTCTCTCATGGCGACTGACGTGAGTATAGCGGGTTGGAACTAGCGCCTCAACCTTAACCTTCTTATCGATCGAACGCGCGCCGTGCCTCGGTTAACTCCTGTTCGATGAACGAGCGAATGGCGTTCATGTCCGCAGACGAAGTTGCCTCGAATCGCAGCACCAACGCCGGTTGTGTATTGGAGGCTCTGATAAGCCCCCACCCTTCATCGAATACGGCACGGACACCGTCGATCGTGATGAGGTCTCGAAGTATCAGATTGGCGGCCCCAAGGCTTTGTTTCGTCTTCAGATACTCCGCAAACTTGGTTTGAATCGATCGAACCACATCAAACTTGACAGTGTCCGGCAAGTCGACGCGAATCTCCGGAGTCACCACCGTCTTTGGCAAGTCGGAAACCAATGCCGAGAGCGGCCGTGTCTCCTTCGCCAAGATCTCGACAAGCCGGCAAGAGGCATACACGGCATCGTCATACCCGAAGTATCGATCGGCAAAAAACATATGGCCGGACATTTCACCGGCAAGTACAGCGGACTCTTCCTTCATCTGTTTTCCACATAATCGGGCGCCCACCCTTGGCGGCAATATCGTCATAGAGACTCTGCGACGCTTTCACTTCTGAAATGATCGCGCCGCCGGGCTTCACCGCCAAGATATCTCGTGCATAGACGACCAGCAGACGGTCCCCCCAGAGCACATTGCCCTGTTCGTCCACGGCACCAATTCGGTCCGCATCGCCGTCGTACCCGATGCCGACATCCGCCTTCTGATCCTTCACTGCCTGCATGAGGTCGGAAAGATTGTCGAGGACCGTTGGGTCCGGATGGTGGTTCGGGAACCGTCCATCAAGATCGCAATACAACCCCGTGACCTTGCAGCCCAACAACTCCAGTGCTTGCTGAGCCACAAGCGATGCCGCGCCGTTTCCACAATCAATCACGACATGCAACCGCTGAGCGTTCACTCCTGCAAAACTTTTCTTGATGTAGGCAAGGTACTCCGGGATGATCGCATACTCGGACAGACGCCCGGCCCCCGACACAAACACACCTTTTTCCATCACCCTGCGAAGTTCCTGAATGGCTTCGCCGTGAATTGCTTCTTTGCCTACACAAATCTTAAACCCATTGTACTCGGCCGCATTGTGACTGCCGGTGATCATGATCATGATGCCGCCGCCGACCGGCAAGGTAAACAACGAAAAATATACCAGCGGCGAAGAACAGACCCCGATGTCGATCACGTCAAGTCCGCCATCGAGCAGCCCTTTTAGAAGCGACTGATGCAGGCCCGGAGAACTGAGCCGGCCGTCACGACCAAGACTGATCGTCGTCACCCCGCGCCCGGAGACATACGTTGCGTAGGCCCGCCCCACACGTTCAGCCATCTCCACCGTCAACTCACTGCCGACGATTCCGCGCAAGTCATATTCCCGAAAAAGTCCCATAGGCCTCGTTATGTGTGAAATCTTAGACGATACACGTGAACGATATAATGGCTTCTGCTACTTAGCTTCTTGTCCTGCCATAGTCATCTTTAAATCTGACGATGTCATCCTCGCCCAGATACGGCCCATTCTGCACCTCGATAATGTGCAACAGATCACGGCCTGGATTTTCCAAACGATGCGTTGTTTCGACCGGAATAGCCGTACTCTGGCCGATCTGCAAATCGAAGACCTCTTCGCCTCTGGTCACACGCGCAATACCGGCAATGACCACCCAATGCTCGCTGCGTTTGTGATGCAATTGGAGTGAGAGCCGCCCGCCCGGATTGACGGTGACTCGTTTCACCTTGAATCCAGGACCTTCTTCCAACACGGTATACGACCCCCAAGGCCGATGAACCGTGAGATGCTCCAGATGCTCGGGCGCCTGTTGCTGTTTGAGAATGTCGACGACTTTTTTCACATCCTGGGCGCGCGATTTGGGACACACGAGGGTAGCGTCCGGAGTGTCCACCACCACCATATCACGCAAACCGATCGTAGCCACCACCCGCCGGTCGGCATAGACGATCGAATCGATGCTCTCGATATCGACCACTCGCCCGGTCATCACATTGCCGGCCTTACTCTTCGCCGCCACTTCGTCCAAGCTCCCCCAACTCCCGACATCGGACCACTTGAACGACACCGGCACGACAGCCGACTTCGACGATTGTTCCATCACGCCATTATCGATCGAGACTGAGGGGACCGCGCGATAGGCATCATCAAGGGCCTGCTGCGATGCGCCGGCGGACTTCAGTGTCGCGATCCGATCCATCGTCTTGGCGACCGCAGGCTGATACAGGCGCAGCTCTTCCAGAATCGTCGCAGCACGCCAGACGAACATGCCGCTGTTCCAAAAATAGTTCCCTGCTTTGAGATACTGCGCCGCCTTGGCGGCATTCGGCTTTTCCACAAAATTCTGCACTCGGTAACCACGCAACCTGCCTTGTTTGCCTAACACGACTTTGCTGTTCGGCTTGATATAGCCGTACCCAGTTTCCGGCCGGATCGGCTCGACTCCGAATGTGACCAGATATCCATCAGCCGCCAATTCAGACGCCAGCTTGACCGCCGCCTCAAAATCACGCTGTCCGGTCACCACATGGTCGGCAGGCACAATCAGCATAAGGGCTTCCGGGTCGCGCGCAAGAATTTCGATTGCCGCCAGTGCAATGGCAGGCGCCGTGTTGCGGCCTTCCGGCTCTAAGACAAAATTGTCCTTGAGATCATCCTTCCAATCGGCCAGTTGTCCTTTGATCAACTCCGCTTGCGCCGCATTGGTCGAAATCAAGACCCGGGCCGGATTTGCGCAACCTGAAACCCGCTGCATAGTCTGCTGGATTAATGTCTGCTCACCGCCGATACGCAGGAGCTGCTTCGGAAACAGGTGCCGACTCAGCGGCCAAAACCTCGTCCCGCTCCCTCCCGCCATGATCACTGGATAGAGAGGGAACGCCAGATCGCGCGCTGTTCGAGGTCTACGAAAAGGCATACCGTGAGTCTCCTGCCACGCTCTATGGACGCTTCCCTGAACGAGGGCCCTCGACTGTTGACAAGTAATTAGCGACGTTCGGTCGTTGGGCATCCAAAATCATCTCCGCCAACTCCCGCACTGCTCCTTCCCCGCCGTTCTTATGGCAGACATAATCCACCGCATCGCACACCACCGGCATGCCATCAGCAGGAGCCGCGGAAAAGCCGACCGCCCGTAGCGATTCAAGGTCGTTCACATCATCGCCAATATAGGCTACTTGCTGTAACGTCAAGCCATGCCGTGTCGCCATCTCGCGAATCAACGACAGTTTGTCCATGACTCCTTGATGCACCTCTGGAATCGCCAGCTTTTCACCACGCCGCGCCACCAATCTGGTGCGTTCCTGCGTCACGATTGCCGTCACAAGTCCGGCTCTTTGCAACAGTTTGATACCCATGCCATCACGCGTATTGAATTTCTTCCACTCATCCCCCGATTCAGAATAATACATGCCGGCATCGGTCAGTACGCCGTCTACGTCCGTGGCAAACAATCGAATCTCACGCAACCGATCCCGCACGGAACGCCGTTTGGCCACAGTTCGTTGAGGTTTTGCTTTCATCGATACGTTCCTCAAAAAGACGATGACACCCGTCGGCCGGAAGCCATCATACCCACTCCACAGGATGTTACGAAAGACAATTTAGCCAGGAGAACTTTCAACACTGTTCACTATAGCCGTGGCATACACCGTTCATGTGAAATGTTCTGCTTCAGCCAGCGATGTACCGTGCCAGTCTTTGGCGGATAGAACCGGCGCACACTCAATAGGCCACGAGATACCGATCGCCGGATCGTTCCATGCAATGCACCGTTCGTGTTCGGGCACATAGTAGTCGGTAGTCTTATAGAGACACTCGGCTGTGTCCGACAACACCACAAAGCCATGCGCAAATCCTTCCGGGATCCAGAGTTGGCGCTTGTTCTGTGCCGAGAGTATCTGCCCAACCCACTGCCCGAATGTCGGCGAGGATCGCCGGATATCCACCGCCACATCGAACACTTCACCTCGCACGACACGGATCAGTTTCCCCTGTGGCTGCCGGATTTGGTAATGCAACCCGCGCAAAACATGTTGAATCGAGCATGAGTGGTTGTCTTGCACGAACGTCACGGACCTGCCGATGGCTGCTTCAAATCGTGCCTGGTTGAAGCTCTCAAAGAAGAACCCCCGGTCGTCTCCGAATACCTTGGGTTCAAGCAACATCACGCCAGGGATGGCACACGGCATCGGCGTCATCAAAATACCCGCTCATCAAGTATGCGTAGCAAATACTGCCCATACCCATTTTTCATCAGCGGCTGCGCAAGTCTTGTCAGTTGGCCTGCATCAATCCACCGCTGCCGATAGGCAATCTCCTCCGGGCAGGCCACTTTAAGCCCTTGGCGATTCTCCAGCGTGGCAATGAACTGGCTGGCATCGAGCAGTGATTCATGTGTTCCGGTATCCAGCCAGGCATACCCGCGCCCCATGATTTCCACCTTGAGTGCCCCTCGCCTTCACCTTGAATCCAGGACCTTCTTCCAGCACGGTATACGATCCCCAGGGCCGATACACCGTGAGATGCTCCAGATGCTCGGGCGCCTGCTGCTGTTTAAGAATATCGACGATTTTTTTCACGTCCTGCGCGCGCGACTTTGGACAGACAAGGGTGGCGTCCGGAGTGTCCACCACCACCATATCACGCAAACCAATCGTGGCTACCACTCGCCGGTCGGCATAGACGATCGAGTCGGTGCTCTCGATATCGACCACTCGCCCGGTCATCACGTTGCCGGCCTTGCTCTTCGCCGCCACTTCATCCAAGCTCCCCCAACTCCCGACATCGGACCATTTGAATGACACCGGCACCACAGCCGACTTTGATGATTGTTCCATCACACCATTGTCAATCGAGACTGACGGCACAGTACGATAGGCATCATCAATGGCCTGTCTGGTTGCCCCGGCGGACTTGAGTGTCGCAATCTGATCCATCGTCTTGGCAACCGCAGGCTGGTACCGACGAATCTCTTCCAGAATCGTCGCAGCGCGCCAGACAAACATGCCGCTGTTCCAAAAATAGTTCCCCGTCTTGAGGTACTGGACCGCCTTGGCGGCATTCGGCTTTTCCACAAACTTCTGGACTCGGTAGCCACGCAACCGGCCTAGTTTACCGAGCACCACTTTACTGTTCGGCTTGATATAGCCATACCCTGTTTCCGGCCTGATCGGCTCGATTCCGAACGTCACTAGATATCCATCGGACGCCAATTGCGACGCAAGCGTGACCGCCGCCTCAAAATCGCGCTGTCCGGTCACCACATGGTCGGCAGGCACAACCAGCATGAGGGCGTCCGGGTCGCGCGCAAGGATTTCGATCGCCGCCAGCGCGATGGCAGGCGCCGTGTTTCGGCCTTCCGGCTCCAAAACAAAATTGTCCTTGAGATCATCCTTCCAATCGGCCAGTTGTCCTTTGATCAACTCCGCTTGCGCTGCATTGGTCGAAATCAAGACACGGGCCGGCTTCGCGCAACCTGAAACCCGTTGCATGGTCTGCTGGATCAACGTCTGCTCACCGCCGATACGCAGGAGCTGCTTCGGAAACAGGTGCCGGCTCAACGGCCAAAACCTTGTCCCGCTCCCGCCCGCCATGATCACCGGATAGAGAGAGGACTTCAAATCGAGGTTCGAGGTTCGAGGTCTACGAGAAGGCATACAATGTGTCTCCTGCCATGCGCTACGAGCGTTTCCTGGAACGGGGCATTTTGACTTTTGAGATCTGGCTTGCGACTTTCGGTCTCTGGGCATCCAGGATCATCTCCGCCAATTCCCGCACCGCTCCCTCTCCGCCGTTCTTGTGGCACACATAATCCACCACATCGCACACCACCGGCATACCATCGGCAGGGGCCGCAGAAAAGCCAACCGCGCGTAGCGACTCAAGATCGTTCACGTCATCGCCAATATAGGCCACTTGCTGTAGCGTCAGACCATGCCGCGCCGCCATATCGCGAATCAACGACAGCTTGTCCATCACTCCTTGATGCACTTCTGGAATCGCCAGTTTTTCACCGCGCCGCGCCACCAATCTGGTACGCTCCTGCGTCACGATCGCCGTAACAAGCCCGGCTCTTTGTAACAGTTTGATGCCCATTCCGTCGCGAGTATTGAACTTCTTCCACTCATCCCCCGATTCAGAATAATACATACCCGCATCAGTCAGTACGCCGTCCACATCCGTAGCGAAGAGTCGTATGTGTTGCAGTAGGCGCTTGGATGGCGGACTGAGCCTTGCTGACTGCTGGGTATTTGGTTTCACGTCGGCCTTCCTGATCGAGAGAGATATTTCTTAAGAGGCGATCGTAACGGATCTTGAAACCGTTATGAACAAATTATTACTAAATCAACAGCCACCGGACAGGCTGCGTAGATTTATGCAGCAGACGGTGGCATGTGTGCCGCGGTCACGAATTGCGCCAGGGACCGGCGCCACTCCGGCATCATAATACCCAACGACAGCAAGCGATCCTGGCTTAGAACCGAAAACCTGG
>JABMDE010000018.1:54309-56345 GCA_015904055.1 Nitrospira sp.
AATCCAGGACCTTCTTCCAGCACGGTATACGATCCCCAGGGCCGATACACCGTGAGATGCTCCAGATGCTCGGGCGCCTGCTGCTGTTTGAGAATATCGACGATTTTTTTCACGTCCTGCGCGCGCGATTTAGGACAGACGAGAGTGGCGTCTGGAGTATCCACCACCACCATATCACGCAAACCAATCGTGGCTACCACTCGCCGGTCGGCATAGACGATCGAGTCGGCGCTCTCGATATCAACCACTCGCCCCGTCATCACGTTGCCGGCCTTACTCTTCGCCGCCACTTCGTCCAAACTCCCCCAACTCCCGACATCGGACCATTTGAACGACACCGGTACCACAGCCGACTTCGACGACTGTTCCATCACACCATTGTCAATCGAGACTGACGGGACAGTACGATAGGCGTCATCGATGACCTGTCTGGATGCGCCGGTAGATTTGAGTGTCGCGATCCGATCCATCGTCTTGGCGACCGCAGGCTGGTACCGACGGATCTCTTCCAGAATCGTCGCAGCACGCCAGACGAACATGCCGCTGTTCCAAAAGTAGTGGCCAGCCTTGAGATACTGCGCCGCCTTGGCGGCATTGGGCTTTTCCACAAACTTCTGGACTCGGTAGCCACGCAACCGGCCTAGTTTGCTGAGCACCACTTTGCTGTTCGGCTTGATATAGCCATACCCTGTTTCCGGCCTGATCGGCTCGATTCCGAACGTCACCAGATACCCATCGGCTGCCAATTGCGACGCAAGCGTGACCGCCGCCTCAAAATCGCGCTGTCCGGTCACCACATGGTCGGCAGGCACAACCAGCATGAGGGCGTCTGGATCGCGCGCAAGGATTTCAATCGCCGCCAGCGCGATGGCAGGCGCCGTGTTTCGGCCTTCCGGCTCCAAAACAAAATTGTCCTTGAGATCATCCTTCCAATTAGCCAGTTGTCCTTTGATCAACTCAGCTTGCGCCGCATTGGTCGAAATCAAGACGTGGGCCGGCTTCGCGCAACCAGAAACCCGCTGCATAGTCTGCTGGATCAACGTCTGTTCGCCGCCGATACGCAGGAGCTGCTTCGGAAACAGGTGCCGGCTCAACGGCCAAAACCTCGTCCCGCTCCCGCCCGCCATGATCACCGGATAGAGAGAGGACTTCAAATCGAGGTTCGAGGTTCGAGGTCTACGAGAAGGCATACAATGCGTCTCCTGCCATGCGCTACGAGCGTTTCCTGGAACGGGGCATTTTGATTTTTGAGATCTGGCTTGCGACTTTCGGTCTCTGGGCATCCAGGATCATCTCCGCCAATTCACGAACTGCCCCTTCCCCACCCTTCTTTTGGCACACGTATTTCACGACTCGCATAACTTGCGGGAGCCCATCGGCAGGGGAAGCGGACAAGCCCACGGCCCTCAGCGCTTCGATGTCATTCACATCGTCGCCAATATAGGCGACCTGATCGAGAGAGATCCCGTGTCGCGCAGCCATATCACGAATCACCGACAGTTTATCCATCACACCCTGGTGCAATTCAGGGATGGCCAGTTTCTCAGCCCGGCGAGCCACCAGCCTCGTGCGCTCTTGCGTGACAATCGCCGTAATCAGACCTGCTCGTTGGAGCAACTTAATGCCCATGCCATCGCGAGTGTTGAACTTTTTCCATTCATCCCCCGACTCGGAATAGTACATGCCGGCATCGGTCAGCACACCGTCCACATCCGTGGCGAAGAGTCGTATGTGTTGCAGCAGGCGCTTGGATGGCGGACTGGACCTTGCTGACTGCTGGGTATGTGATTTCACGTCGGCTTTCCTGATCGAGAGAGATATTTCTTAAGAGGCGATCGTAACGGATCTTGAGACCGTTATGAACAAATTCTTACTAAATCAACAGCCACCGGACAAGCTGCATAGATTTATGCAGCGGACGGTGGCATGTGTGCCGTGGTCACGAATTGCGCCAGGGACCGGCGCCACTCCGGCATCATAATACCCAACGACAGCAAGCGATCCTGGCTTAGAACCGAAAACCTGGGGCGTTTGGC
>JABMDE010000180.1 GCA_015904055.1 Nitrospira sp.
GACAGACGCCATTGCGTCGTAGAGCTCGACCTGTGCGCCTCCCGCGACAGCTGTTTCCGCCGCCATCAGGCCCGCCGGTCCACCGCCAATAATTGCAATCTTCACCGGTAACTCCTGTCTGGTTGTGACTGGCATGGATCGCAGCCAGTATCCCTCACTTCGAACTCCCTCACCCCGCCTCGGCGATCCAGTTCAATCCGGCAACACTCGTCCAAGAGATGTTTGAGTTGTGTGCGCCCTCGCTGAACTCTGGATTTCATACCTGACAACGAAATGCCCATGCGTGTAGCTGCACCTTGTTGTGTCAGACCCTCAATCTCTACAAGCATGATCGCATCTCGATAGTGTTTTGACAGCCGCTCGATCATGGGACGCAAACAGCCGGCGAGTTCTGTCCGAAGCTCACCGGTATTGTCTCCAGAAATGGCATCGGAGATCGTCGGGGTTGCACGGAATTCCTCAATGTCATCGCCTAATCCGGCAGGAACCTCCCGTAGCCTTCCTGGCTTCCGGTAATAGTCGATGATCGTATTCCGCGTGACTTGGTAGATCCATGAGACCAGCCGGCCTGGATCGTTCACACTGCCTATTTGTAGATGGACACGCATGAACACGTCTTGCAGGATATCGTCGACTTGGACCTGATCACTTACTCGCTTGGCGATGAAGCCACGGAGGCCATCATGAAGCAGTTGCCAAAGTTCTTCGGTCGTGGTCGTCATGATGGCCTCTCCGTCGTGGATGTTCATACCGTACTGTTTCGACTCAGGCTCCGCAAGTGGCCGGCTCATAAGTCCCCGTTTTCTTCGGTACGCAGCACCCCGTTTGACTCAGGCGTCCGGTCACCTCCAATTGCTCATGGACGGTAAAGATCTCCCAGGCATTGCCGTCCGGGTCGGTAAACCAGAGTTTATCCTGCCGCGCAAAACAGCAGACGCTGTTCTCTTCAACTTTCTCAAGAATGCCTGTCTGTTGCAAACGGTCCTTCCACTCGGCAATCTCTTCAACCGTCTCGACCTCGATCCCCAAGTGATCCACCGAACTCACTTCCCCGGTCGAAGACACCAGGGAAAAGTTCAACGCCGGGGTCTTCACATCGAACTTAGCATAGTCGGCCACTTGTTTTTGTGGCGGTAGGCCGAACACTTTTTCGTAGAACGCCACCGACTTGGATACATCGCGGACATCAAGTGAAATATGGGGACGCATGGGAACCTCCGTTTGGATCGAGCGGCGGGTGATTCCACCACTCATCTCTATAGACGGAGGAGGTCTGAAAAAGACGCAGACAGGATGCTGCGGAACGAAATGCATGGCATGATCAGGAATAACAGTGGGTTGCATGCGATTAGTCGGAAATTGTCGGGAGTCAGAAGGCAGGGATCAGATTGTTTCTCAAGAAGGTTCCCGCCCCTGTTGCTTCTTGCCCTGATCGGACCGGATGGAGGCTGGAGCAGGAATAAGTGCTGATGGCCGAACAGACTGGAATCGAACAACGTACCATCGGTCCACAGATTCTACGAGGCGAGACAGCCGCCATCGCCACCATCAGCATTCTCCAGTCCC
The DNA here is from genome assembly GCA_015904055.1 of Nitrospira sp. The sequence goes on from JABMDE010000180.1 coordinate 1,567, forward strand.
ACCTCAACCAGCTGGGATAAACAAGCACCTCCGCTGCATGTTTCCCCGTTCAATCTGAACTCACTCCTCTCAAGAAGACTTCGGTGATGGGATCCCCGCGATGCTTTCAGACCATTTTTACGAAAATTTGTGATTGACAGAAGCAGACACAACCAGCAATCTTGCAAGCTACAAGTTCTCACAGAGCATTATGGAAATTATCATCGTTCGAACGAGTGTGACTAAGGCCGACCTGATCGTTATGGCCCGACAGCAGTTCGGCGACATGC
>JABMDE010000181.1 GCA_015904055.1 Nitrospira sp.
GAAGATGAAGTCGCATGCGGCGGGCCTGAAGACCAATAAGGAATATCAGGCGCATCTGTTCGAGATCGAGCTGGCGAACAAGAAACGCGGAGAGTTCGAGGAAAAGATTTTGCTGGCGATGGACAAGATCGACCAGCTTCAGAAGACCGCTAAAGAACTACAAGAGAAGCGGAAAGGGCTTGAGGAAATCTTTACTCGGGAAAAGCAGGTACTGGACGCGCAGGACAAGGAGCTTGCGGCAGAGCTGGCCACAGTTGAATCCCGGCAGCGAGCGGCGTCGGCGCGGATTGAGAAGAGCCTGCTCGCACGGTATACCCAGATCAAGGCGTCGCGGAAAGACCAGCCGCTCGCAGCAGTGCGCGACGGCATGTGCGCCGGCTGCCGTCTGCAGATTCCGCCGCAGCTCATTGCGCAAGTCAAACGGTCGGACGATCTGCTGGTCTGTCCCTATTGCCGCCGGATGCTATATTGGGAAGGCGAGCCGGTGGCGGAAGCGCCGTCCTCGTCCGAAGGCAAATCATCGGATCTCGAAGTCGGAGAATCGGTATAAGCCTGATTGGAACTTCACGCAGTCTGATCGTCTCAGCTGAGGCCGGTCATGATATGCGGAAGGCAAAGATCTCCTCTGAAGGGATCACTCGGATGGAAACCAATCGTCTGGAAGGACAGAGTGCGCTGTCGTTGGTTGAGCAGAAGGCGGGAGAATTAGCGCGCACACTGTTGGCGTCCGAACCCTACCTGAAAGTCTTTGTGTTCGGTTCCCGGGCCACTAACCGAGCAGGGACTCGATCCGATATCGACCTCGGCATCGACCTGGGGCATCCGATCGCGCCGGACATCCTGATCGCGCTCCGCGAGGCATTCGACGATCTGCCGATCTTGCAGCGAGTGGACGTGGTGGATTTTTCCTCGGTAGACGAAACCTTCAAGGCCGTGGCGCTCCAGAAGATCAAAAGCCTGTATGAGCGACAAGCTGCGTAATCTGTTGCGGCTTCTGGGTCTGGCACTTTCACGCCTGGATTTGGCCTTAGCCCAACCGGCCAACGAATTCGTTCGCGACTCAGCCATCCAACGGTTTGAATTCACCTTCGAGTTATTTTGGAAGAGTCTGAAGGCCTATGCCGAAGAGTCGGGGGTCGAAGCCTTTTCGCCGCGTGACAGCCTCCGGGCGGCCTTTCAATTGGGCGTGATCCAGGAAAGCTCGGAGTGGTTTCGCATGTTGGAGGACCGCAATCTCACGAGCCACACCTATAATGAAGCCACGGCTGATACGATTTACTCTCATCTGCCGACATACACGCGGCTCATCCGCCAGACGCTCGACGAGCTCACCAGACGGGAGAAGAAGTAACGCGCTGTTTGCCGAGATCTCGAGGTCAGGCTGTGGCAAAGTCCGTTAGCCTCTCGGAGGTGAACGTTGAGTGGAACCGAATCTTTACTCAGCCGAAACCTCGATTATTCTTGGACCACTGCGCCCTCGTCGCTCATATCGCTCATTGGGGCTCGCCACCTTTCCTCACGTCGCAGTGCTGCTTAGACCGTCAGCTGTTCGGACGAAACCAAAAAGCTTTCAATCTCTGACATCGTAACCCGGTAGTCTTTGAGGAATTTCTCTAGCTGGTTTCGGCCGACAAGTTCGACTCCGAGTATTCTTGCTTGAGCGGATGCGTTTGCGTTGAAGTTTCTATTAGTAAGTGCAATTTTTTTAAACTGCACGCCGGGGTACTGGAGCGCATAGAGCTTTTCACCTGCCACAATCTCCTTGACGGCGTCCCATCCCAAAGAACCTGATTCTATTGAAGAGTGTTTCACTTGGATGAGTTCGCCTTGGGTATTAGTCTTAGCAACAACATCCACGCCGCCGTCCCCGCTTGCAGAGGTTAGTCTGACGGTCTTAAATCCGCGTTTCTTGCAAAGGGCTGAAATCATCGCTTCAAAATAGAACGGCTCAAGACTATCGGCGTCCTCAATATGCAATTGCACATCGAAGGCATCCTTCCCCACACCAGCCACGTCTTCGAATTCGTTTGGAAGAATATTGCCAGTACCGTTTAGCATGTCCCCAGAAAGATTGCGTTTGCGTTCGAGCAATTTATCCAAGAGAACATCAAACGACATGAATTCCTTCGCGCTAACGACCGGATAGTAGACATGCACCTTGCGAGTTTGGCCGATGCGATATGCCCGATCAGTCGCTTGGTCTTCCTTGGCAGGGTTCCAAGTTCTGGTGAAATGGATCACATGATTGGCTGCCTGGACATTAATGCCAAACCCTACCGCGATCGGTGAGAGAATTATGGTACCAAATCCAGGTCTCGCCTGAAACTCCCTAATGCGCTTTTGTCTGCTGTCGTTACATGTCACTGCTGCAGTGGTATCTCCATTGATGATGTCGGGCCGTAGTCTGAAGGTTTGCTCAATGTAATGAGCTAACATCAATTGCATGTCCCGAAATTCACAGAAGATAATCGCCTTTTCCTTTTGCCGTTCGATATCCTGCAACGTTTTTAGCAGCCAGTCCAGCTTAGGGTTCTTTTGTCGCGCGTCGACCATTGGTTCATTAGCGAAAGATTTCCCAGGCTCTCTGGGGTCGGTACACACTTTTCGCAGGTAATGTAATAAGCCAAGCTGATTCTTGAAAATCCCGTTATACCCATCAACATGTCTTAGGCGATACCGTTCAATCGCATCGCCATACAACTGTCGCTGATAGGTGGACATAGGCAAATTGCGAGGGGACTCCTCAACGATTTTCTCTGGTAGATCCTTTGCAACATCGGTCTTTAACCGCCTTAGATAGTGTCGTCACGAGATGTGAAATGATGTAGAATCATATCAACCGCAGGAGGTTTGATATGAGAGCATCGCATCGCAGGCACGATATATCCG
>JABMDE010000182.1 GCA_015904055.1 Nitrospira sp.
ACGTCGCATGCACGGCCGGAAATTGCTCCAGCAGGTACGCCATGTCGTAGTAGGCTTTGGTCGCATGGAGACGCACCCAGGGCATACTGGCCGATCCAGCCACCGGATCGGTGTAGTACGGCTGGTGCATATGCCATACGAAACAGACGTGGGCGCGCTTCATTGGGGAAACAATTCCATTGTTCGATAAAGTATGTCATAGGGATAGGGGGCATGCAATCAACGGCGATATTTGCCGGTGCCTTCTCGCTGGAAAGGAAAAGCAGTGAGCACACTTCTCAGATACTGGGTGCCGGTGTGCGCCTATGCCGGACTTATTTTCTATTTGTCGTCGCAGCCCCATCCAGAAGACGATCTTCCGTCGTTCGTCTTGTCTTTCAGTGACAAGGTTCTGCATGTGGTCGAATATGCGGCATTGGGAGGGCTGTGCTATCGGGCCTTGTGCTGGGGGACGAACGAGTCATGGGGAAATATGGCCTTGCCCCTGGCCATTCTCTTCGTGTCCCTGTACGGGATTAGCGATGAGATCCATCAGTCGTTCGTGCCTTTTCGAGACTCGAGCTGGCTCGATTGGGTGGCTGATACCATCGGCGCGGCCGTCGGCGCGGCGGTCATGTCTCGCCTCGACAGTCTGTGGCCGGTGAGTTCGGCGTCGATCGTACGTGGCAAACGCTGATCGATTGAGCTGTCTTCGTGACAAGTTCGAGGCCCCTCGCTATAATCCGCCCCATATGACGACAGTGAATCCTGCCCCTCCAAAAGCTCCGCTTGCTCCGCCGGATCAAACGCTTGTGGCGCGGGCCGTTGAAGCTCATCTTGCCCCTGGCTTGATTTTGCGAGGGATGACGCCGTTGGCGGGCGATGCGTCTAATCGGCGCTACTATCGCGTAGCTCTCGCAGGAGGGCCTCCTCATTCCCTGATTCCGAAGAGGCTGTGAGCGGCGCCACGCATCGGATCACTGAGTTGCCGTTTCTCAACATCATGTCGCATCTGGCGAAGGCCGGGGTGTCGGTGCCGGCGCTGTATTGTTACGATCAGGCGGCCGGACTGTTGTATCTGGAGGATTTCGGCGACGTGACGCTGGCGGAAGCGGTCAGTGTGGCGGACGCGCCCGGTTTGGAATCCCGATACAAGCAGGCCATTGACGTGTTAGTGCAGATGCAGCTCAAGGGAACCACGCCTGCCGACCCGGGGTGCCTGGCATTTCACCGCAGTTTCGATGCGCCGCTGCTCCTGTGGGAGTTCGATCATTTTCTGGAGTATGGCATCGTGGTGCGCCAGGGCAAACCGATGTGCGCCGATGACTGGATGCCGATCCGTCGCGAGTTCGAACAGATCGCGGATCTGCTGGCCAGCCAGCCGCGTGTCTTCGTGCATCGGGATTATCATTCGCGCAACCTGATGGTCGATGGAGCGCGGCTCGGCGTGATCGATTTTCAAGACGCGCTGATGGGGCCGTCGGCATATGATTTAGCGTCGCTTTTGCGGGATGCCTATATCCAGCTCGACGAATCGCTGGTCGACATCCTGGTCGATTACTATCTCGATCAGTTGGCCAAACAGCGCTTCGTGTGGGCCAATCGCGCCGCATTTCGACGCCTGTTCGATCTCACCAGCATTCAGCGCAATCTCAAAGCGGCCGGCCGGTTTGTCTATATCGATCGCGTCAAAGGCAATCCGAAGTTCCTGGCAGACATTCCTCGCGTGCTAGGCTATGTCAAACGCAATCTCCAGAAGTATCAAGAATTGGAGACGCTCCGAACGCATCTCACTCCGTACGTGCCAGAATTGCAATGAATGCATGTGAAAGGTGAAAGGTAAAACGTAAAACGTGAAACCGTCGGAACCTATCCGTTGTTACTTCCCCACGTTTCGCGTTTCACAGTTCACGTCTCACGTCCTGCGCCCATGAAAGCCATGATCCTTGCGGCTGGGTTTGGAACCCGCCTCAGACCACTGACTAACACGATGCCCAAGCCGCTGCTTCCCGTCGGCGGGACGCCGCTGATTGTCTGGAACTTATTGCTGCTGAAGCGTCACGGGTTCCATGATGTGGTCATCAATCTGCATTATCTTGGCCCCATGATCGAACAGGCGCTGGGTGACGGCTCGCAGTTCGGCCTTCGCATTATCTACTCGCGTGAGCCGATGATTCTTGGAACAGGCGGGGGGATCAAGCAGGCGGAGCCGTATTTTTCAGGTGAACCGGTGCTGGTGCTGAATGGAGATACCCTCGTCGAATTGGATCTCACTGCGCTCTGGGCGTTCCATCACACGAACCATGCCGCGGCGACATTGGTGTTGCGGGAAGATCCCGATGCCGCCGGTTGGGGGTTGGTGGAGGTGGGAGCGGAGAATTGGATCGTGCGTATTACGGGAAAAGGTCTTTCAGCGCCGGTTCCGGCTATCCCACGGATGTTTGCCGGAATCCATATTGTGAATCCCAGGTTGCTGCGGGAGGTGCCGAAGGGCGTGGCGTTGTCGATCATTGATCCCTATGTGGCGGCCATCACGCGAGGCGATGCGGTGCTCGGGTACGATCTGAAGGGATACTGGTCTGACATCGGAACCGTCGAACGGTATGGGC
>JABMDE010000183.1 GCA_015904055.1 Nitrospira sp.
CAACGTCGGCACTCGACCCTCGGCTATCACTCCCCGGCCGAGTATGAAGCGAGGGCGGCAGTGGCTTAACCAGGTGTCCACGGAATTGAGGGAAGGTCAGTTTGACCCCCTCATCTTTTGCGACCTAAACCTTGACCTCGGCCTTCACGAGGCCGACAGCCCCTACCCTGCTATGGAATATCGTCAAAGCCGTCGATCGTGGATTGAATTGGAAGGAGTGGGGCTGTTTGGCGTGGGGGACCTGGCAAGACGAGCGGATTTCCGGATTGGTTGCCTCCCTGAATCAGCCCGATCGATAGCTGCGGCCCCATCGTCCCGACCGCTCCGCTCCAGGCCTGACCGGTGGTCGGGTTGCGAAAACTGAATGTTTGGAAGTTTTGGCCCGGCGTATAGAGAAAACCCTGCGTTCCCTGATTGTCGATATAGAGACTCCCCCCTGGAAATCTGACCAGCGGTGCCGTGCCGCCGTTGAATCCCCGAACGCCCGACACGCTCTGAGCCCAGACGGACGAATCAACGCTCCCTCCCGCAATCATCAGCGCCGCAAGCCCCCATAGCACCGGCGCGATTGCGCGGGCAGAGACAAATTTCATGACAGTGTCCATCATCACGGATTATAGTATGCTCACACTCTGGCTGTCGATCAAAGGAGTCAATCATGGATCTCACCCCCTCAGTACATCGCCTGTGCCGCACCGCGATTGTGCTGGCCGGCTTGTGGATCATTCCGGCCCCGACCGACGGCTGGAGTCTGGATACGACCGAGCTACCACAGGCTGAACGCCGCGAGACGCTTTCGCTGGCCGATGCGGCGCTGCGCGCGTTGCAGCACAACCTGGATATCAGCATCAGCCGCCACACCAAAGAGAGCCGGCTGGCGGACATCGTCATCGAGCAGGCCAAATTTGATCCGACGTTCAGCATCAACGGCCAATTCAACCGTCAGGTATCCCCTCTCAATCGTCCCGTCCTGGGCTTTACGGCTCCGACGTTGTCCTCTATCCAAACGTTCGACCAAAACAACACGACCTTTACAGCGGATATCACCCAGAACCTGATCACCGGCGGGAATGTCGATTTGAACTATAGTCCTGCACGGAACAATGTCGCCGGCGCTCAAGCCTGCTTTGGAAAGCCGAGCACCGACCCGGTCTGCAGCAGGGGCGGCTTCCTATTCAATCCATCCTGGACGGGCGGACTGGGAGTGACGTTGACCCAGCCGCTGCTCCGGAATGCCGGGATTGATGTGAACAAAACATTCATCAAGGTCGCGCAGAACAACGCCGATGTCGAACAGCATGTGTTTCGGGACCGCGTCTTGACCGTGATCGCCTCGGTGGAACAAACCTATTGGGACGTCGTCTTTGCGAACGAGAACTTGAAAGTTGCGCAGGCCGCCCTCAAAGCCGCGGAAGAATTGCTGGCGACCAACCGCGCCAAGTCGAAAGCCGGCATCATGTCCATCGTGGATGTGCTCCAAGCCGAAGCCGCCGTGGCCTCGCGCATCGAGCAGGTATTGGTGTCGGAAAAGGCGATTCGCGACCAGGAAGATCAGTTGCGACGGCTCTTAAATCCGGGCGAGGAAGACCTTCGGCAGGACGTGCGCCTCACGCCCACCGATATGCCCGTCACCTCCCTGGATCCCATCAGTCTTCAGGAAACCATCGACATCGCCATCGACCAGCGCCCGGAAATCATCCAAGCGAAGAAGAACGTCGATTCGGGCGAACTCAACCAACAATTTGCCCGCAACCAGATGCTGCCCACCCTGTCACTCCAAGGTACGATGGGCATGGCCGGGCTGGGCGGTGACTACGGTGACGCCTTCACCAGAAATTTCAGCGGCGACTTTTACAACTACGGCGCGGGACTCGTCTTGAGCTATCCCCTCGGCAACCGTGCGGCCATCAGCACCTACAACAAACGCCAACTGGAAGTCCAGAATGCCGAGGTTGCGCTCATCCGCGCCCGGCAACAAGTGATCATCGGCGTTCGTGAAGCGGTGCGCCGAGTCCAAACCGATTTCAAGCGCATCGAGACCACCAGGTCGGCCCGTATCATGGCCGAGAAGCAGCTGCAGGCTGAGCAAGAACGGCTGAAAGTGGGCATGAGCACGACACGCTTTGTCCTCGACTTCCAGCGCGACCTCGCCACGGCCAGAGGAAACGAGCTGCGCGCCACCGTCGATTACAACAAGTCACTCTCGAATCTTGCGCGGCACAAAGCGACCACGCTGGACCGGTACAATCTTCAACTGGAGTAGCCACGCTACGATGCCACCCGAGCCGGATCGGCTCGTTCACACTCCGGCGGCGGAATGGGGACCGGCGCTTGCACTCGTGCCCATTGCCGCAACGCTCGCGTACTACGTTCTTCCTGTTCCAAGCACAGACCGCTGTTCAATTCGCTCCACAACTAACCGCCTATGCCGCGCTGCTCCTCTGGGCCTCCCGCAATTCAGCCGTTCAGGCTCGGCTTGGGCTCGATCGAGCGAATGTACGAACCGGCCTGCGCCATGGACTGGTAACCGGCCTTGTGCTCGGCATCCTGAACACCTGCGTGATTCTCGCAGTCTTTCCCTCTCTCGGGTACGACATCACCTTCTTACGACACACCCCACATGGCCTGCTCCCCCTGTTCGTCATGGTCCCTTGGATGATTGGGATCATCGCAATCTTCGTAGAACTCAACTTCCGAGGTTTCATCTTGGGCAGACTTGCCGCGCTGGAGTCCCGCCTGTGGAAGTCCGGCGCAAATCGCTGCTTCCGGCCTCTGGCCCTGTTTACTACGTCACTGCTTTTTGCATTCGATCCGTTTATGGTGCAGACGTTTCAGCATCTCCACTGGATCGCCGTATGGGACGGGCTGATCTGGGGATTGATCCGGCTACGGACGGGAAACCTTTACACCACCATCGTCGCGCATGCGGTCGAAGTCCTCATCATGTATAGTGCGGTGAAAATGGCAATCTAGCGTAGTACGTGAAGCGTGAAGCCCGCTTCGCCGACGATGCGAGGCGAGCGCAAGACAGAAGGAAAAGTCTATATCTTTGCTTGCGAGATACGAGATACGCGTCACGAGATACGTTTCACAAAGAAGGAGGCCCTGTGAATGATGTGGTGAAGTATGCCGTGTACTTTTTGCTGGGCGGAACAATCGTCAGCATTTCGACCTACCTTGGATCGCAAGGCAAATCATTTCTGGCCGCCTTTGCCAGCACCTTTCCCGCTATTACCGGCGCGACGTTTGTGCTGATGTATCTGAATGGAGGGAGCGACGCGATCGTCAGTTATGCCAAGAATCTGCTGTGGTTTGTCCCGCCCTGGATCGTCTATGTCCTGTCCATGATCGCCGGCGTGCCCCGCTTCGGCTTCTGGCCGGCGATGGCCGGCTCGCTGGCGTTGTATATGGGCTGCGTC
>JABMDE010000184.1 GCA_015904055.1 Nitrospira sp.
CCCTTCAATGATCTGGATTCGGACCAGGCCCTCCGTCACGGCCTGATCGGGAATGACGGCTCCCGACGTGACATAGCCTCGCTGGACGTAGAGCAACGTGACCGCGGTCCGTACGCTTTCGAGATCCTCCGTCGTGACCTCGCGGCCTGTGTAAGGAGCCGCCAGGGCGTGCAGTTCCTGGGCGGTCAAGACGGTCTGGCCTTCAAATCGGAATTCCCGCACGAAGACCTTCACGGGCGGGAGTCGATCGTGTGTGTCCGTCGGAGGTAGCGGAGCAGCCGGTGTGATCGGCGCAGGCATGGGTGGTTTCTCTAGAAGCGTCGGTGCGTCGAGGGATCGACCCCCTGGATCGGAGATGGGAGGCAGGAAGACTTGCGCTGATGCGGCGTGTGCCACGAGGCAGGCGATCGGGACGATCGCCATGAGCCACGTCAACCGCCGTTGCATCACACGCACGGAGCTATACCCATGGTCTGGTGGAGCCGCCAACTCATGATGCACAGGCAGCGTGTTCCGACCGGATAATAATCGGAGCAGGGGATTCTTGCTCGGACAGGCGACGCAATTGAATCCCGGAGGTTCCGATCGCTGATTTGGCATGCCGCTGCGCTGAGGAACTCGACGTCACAGGAAGGTACGGACTCGCAAGCAATCCCTCAGGTCCGGACGGGATACTGTCCCGCCCGCGTTCGACGAAGCTGCTGGTTCCGCCCTGCGCCATCCTGGCCGCGCAGGCTGCGCGCAGCAGGGTCTGTACCGCCAGCAGGGACTCCGGCATCGGCGCGATTACTTCGGAGAGGTTGTTGATCGGGGCATTGATTTGCACCGTACCGCTGACGCCTTGCGTGGAGGAGGCATCGACGACGCTGGACGCATCGGCCAGAAAAAGACCGGCCGTGATGCCGATGGCGCCTCCGGTGCCTGCAACAGCTTGGGCTAAAATCTGACTCCCTTTGAGGATCACGAAGTCGGGATCAATCGAAATGTTGCCGCCGTTACTATCGTTCGCTGCGCCGGCGACAGACGTACTGACGGTGCTGTCGATCAGCCGGATCATGTACGGTGCATTGATCGTAATTTGGCCGCCGCTGGCCTGGCTGGCTTCCGTCGTGACCGAGCTGTTCTGCATCAGGAAGGTCGAGCCGCTGGTAATCGAAATGTTGCCGGCATCGCCGGAGCCGGTGCTGCTGGCTGTGATGGAGGAGCCACTTGTCATTGTCACCGATCCATTGGCGAGGATATCAATGTTGCCGGCAATGCCTGTATTGGAGGCGCTGCTCGTAATCGTCGCTCCGTTTGTGAGCCTCGCGCTTCCCACATTCAGAACCACATCTCCGCCACGGCCACCGGTTGGACTTGAGGTACTTGTCGCAATCGAGCCATCGTTTAGGATTAGCTGATCAGCCGCCGTGATGGTTACCTGGCCAGCATCAAACGCAAACGACTGGCTCGAAATTTGACTTCCACTAGCAATACTCACCACGTTCGCATTAATGGTCACTCGTCCGCCCGTCCCCGAGGTCAATGGTGTACCTCCTGCGATCAAAGCTTGATCCGTTAGACGTACCGTCTTGGCATTGATCGCAATATTGCCGGGGGTGCCCGAACCGAACGAGTCAGCACGAATGCCACTGCTGAAACCGCTGATCGTGAGAGCGTCCGCCTTGCCGCCGTTTCCATCCACTCCTTGCAGCATGATCGTGCCACCATCGCCCGCAGCCGGATCGGAAGAGAAAGTGCCAGTCGTAATGGTTGCCGCGCCTTGGAGACTGGCCTGCTGAAACATCACGTTGATGTCTCCACCCAGGCCAAGCCCATTTGTGATACTGAAGATGGAGGAGCTTCCGTCAAGGGACAAGCGGGAAGTCTTTATGGACACGCTTCCGCCGGCCCCGTTCTCTGCTTGAGTCCCGAGCTGGCTATTTTCAGATAGGACAACGGAGCTGGCCGCCGTTCCGTCGACGCCTTGAACGCTCAAGTTTCCTGCCGCTCCCACAGAGGAAGGATCCAAGGCACCGTCCAGATCGAAGACACCCAACGAGAAATCAGTAGTTCTGACGACCGATCCACCGCTAATGGTTAAATCCCCAACGTTCAGAGTAATATCTCCGCTCCTCCCGGTTCCGAACAGGGTGGTGCTCTCGATCAGAGATCCATTCGTCACTTGCAAGGTGTTAGCAGTAATGCGGACATCCCCTCCACGCCCTGTTCCAAAGATCGATTGCGTGGTGACTACGGAAGTATTGTCAATCGTCACAGTGCCGGCCGGGCTGGTTGAAGCACCCGACAGCCCTTGAATAACCACATTGCCGCCTCGCCCCTGCCCAGTCGTATAATTAAATGTGTTGATTGCGGATAAATTGGTAAGGGACAGGGTATTAACATTGGCTGTGATGTTCCCCCCGTTGCCGTCACCAAACGTTTCGGTCGTGATCGTCGAGCCATCCAGGTTTATTGTCCCGGCAGTGATTTGCACATCTGCACCAGAGCCTGCTCCAGAATTGGATGTCACGATCGAACTGCCCAGCCCCAGCGAAATCGTATTTGTGGGAGCATCGACAGCAGAGGTGTTGAGCGTCGCATTCTCCACGGAGAGTACGAGCTGCCCACCTGTAATCCAAACCGTGCTCGCACCGTGGACGGCGATGCTGGAGTCCGGTGCCATGCTGATCGTCCCGAACGACGTAAATGAGGTTCCGTCCACGTTCGGGAGCGATTGAAGCGTGTTCACATCGAACTCGCCGGGAGAAGCTGCGGTTGCGAGCAGAATTGTGCCGCTCGGCGCAGTCAATTGTGCCCCACTTCCGATCATGACCTCGCCGCCGACGAGAGAAATCGACTGACCTGAAGAAACGGACACATTGCTTCCCTGCACGGTGATGGTGGCGTTTGGATCAGGCGCCGTGGAAAACCCGTAGGCGGCCGGTGTTGCCGAGGAGAACTCGAATGCAGAAGGATCAATCGTGAGGATGCTCCCATCGCTGGCGGGGTTGGCATAAAAATTCGCATTATTAGCCAGGCCATCGAACAGACGGATGTACTGTGCGGTGGTGAAAGTGACCGACCCACCCACGTTGAGCGAGGCCCCTGGTCCTAAGACGATGCCGGAGGGGTTTATTAAGAACAGATTCGCAGCGCCAAAGCCGGTGGTTTGAATGGTGCCGTAAATTTGGGAGTTGTTGGGTCCGGTGACGCGGGCGAGGATGTTTGTGGTATCTATCCCGGAGTCATTCAAAAAGTTCGCGATGTCGTTTATCCCGGCTATCTGGCCGACATCGAACTGGCCAAAGCTGTGAAAGAGGTTGGGGCCACCGCCTGGCCTCGTTCCTCCTGTGATGTTATAGGAATTGCCGACCTGATCGATCTGTGTATTCAAGCCTGATGGGGTGATATCTGTCAGCACCTGCGCGTCAGCGACAGGTAAGGCAATCAGTGACAGACCAACAATCGGGAGAAGCGTCCACAGGAAGGCCTGCTTCATAGAACCAGCTGAGCCGGACTGCGTGGGATGTTCAAACATAACGTCCTACCCTCGCAACGTCGGACGGATTGTGCTGAGTCCTTTGCGCATCTCGTCGTTCCGTGTTCTGTATGCTCATTCTCGCAAGCTAAGCGGCTCGCTACGGACGGTTAGCCATGCCCCCATCGCTCATACGCGATGGGGGCAACGGCTTCGCGCTTCTAGATAGTGTTGTCACGAGATGTGAAATGATGTAGAATCATATCAACCGCAGGAGGTTTGATATGAGAGCATCGCATCGCAGGCACGATATATCCGATAGGACATGGGCA
>JABMDE010000185.1 GCA_015904055.1 Nitrospira sp.
TACGGATTCAATCATGCGGAAGCGATCCGGTCCTTCGCGCGCGCCGCAGAGCTGGATCCCAACTGTGCCATGTGCTACTGGGGGATCGCACTGGCCTATGGGCCGCACGTCAACGCTCCGATGGATGCGGCGAGCGGAGTTGCGGCATATGCGGCAGTACAGACAGCATTGTCCCTTCAATCGCATGCGGCAGTGCCTGAGCGTGCCTACATCAAGGCACTCGCGCAACGCTACGAGGCCGATCCGCCTGCCGATCGTACCCGGTTGGACACGATGTATTCGAGTGCCATGGGTAACGTAGCGAAGACCTATCCGAAAGATCTTGATGCTGCGACACTGTATGCCGAATCGTTGATGGACCTTCGTCCATGGAATTACTGGCGTCCAGATAGGACCCCGTACCCTGGCACTACGGAAATCGTACGCCAGCTCGAACGTGTCCTCTCGCATAACCCTCATCATCCCGGCGCCTGCCATTACTATATCCACGCCGTCGAAGCGGTGAATCCAAAGGCCGCAGTGCCGTGCGCCGAACGGCTTGCTCGGCTCATGCCAGGCGAGGGACACATGGTCCACATGCCCGCACATATCTACATCCGTGTCGGACGCTGGAACGACGCCATCAAGGCCAACCAACATGCGATCCATTCCGACGAGGTGTTTATCGAAGGGCAACACCCCATGGGTGTCTATCCGCTCGCCTACTACCCGCACAATATCCACTTCCTTGCCTTCGCTTCCACGATGGCCGGCCGCAGTGCGCAGGCTATCGAGGCAGCCAACACTCTCACCTCTAAGGTGAACCTCGATGCCGCGCGTCAGGTTGGGATGCTGCAGGAGATGCTGCCGTACCACGCGCTCACGCTCACCACGTTCGGAAAATGGGACGAGGTGCTGGCCCAACCGCTTCCGCCCGAAGACATCCGCTTCTCATACGCCATGGCCTCCTACGCGCGCGGCGTGGCACATGCTGCCAAAGGAGAGTGGGCGGAGGCGCAGGTCGCGCTGGATACGGTGTCGGCGATCCACGCCGCGATGCTCGATGGTGCTGAAGGGAAGACGGCGCTTTCAATCGCCGTGCAGGCGCTGTCTGGTGAGATCGCCACCCGTCATGGCGACCTTGACGTGGGTATCAACCACTTCCGCGCGGCGGCTACGATCAAGGACGAGGGACTCTACTTCGAACCGCCCAAGTGGTATTACCCGATTCGGCACTCGCTCGGCGCCGCGCTGTTGAAGGCGGGACAACATGCCGAGGCCGAGAAGGTGTATCGCGAGGACCTCCGGCGCTTCCCGGAGAACGGCTGGTCCCAGTTCGGGCTCGTGCAGGCGCTCCGGGCGCAGGGGAAAACCCCCGAAGCGGACGTAGCGGAAGCGGGCTTCCGCCGGGCGTGGGCGAGCACGGACGTGACGCTGACGGCATCGAGATTCTAGCGAATCGAGTTGCCATCTGACTCATATAAAGGAACCCTACAACCTTGGGCCAGATTCTGGCTCCTCGCGTTGTTAACACAGTCGTGCCTACGTGGCGTAGGCCACGAGCTCGAGAGGTATAAAGGGCTTCGTGTGAAATTCGCTTTGTGGAGTCGTCAGGATGCCCAGCGAATGAACACGTCGACTCTCAAAGTATCAGCGGGCCTGATGTGAGAGTCCGATCACACTTGCGGAGGCGTTATGAAGAGATATTCCCTTCACTACAATAGTCAATGTGCAGACTGTGCAAAACTTGGGGAGTGGAATCGACGTTTGGATTGGCTTGGGCGCTTCAATCGAACCACCGCCCCTTCGACTCTTGGCATGCCAGCGGTCGGTGATATCCATGTTGTCGATCATGAGCGCAGCAGAGTTTTTTCTGGTGCGTACGCCACCCAAGTTGTGTGTCAGAACATCCCTGCCTATTGGGTCATAGCACTGCTTATGAAGTTGCCGTTCGTGTTTCAACGAATGGCTCGACAGAAACCCGGCTGTAATGGAGATCTGTGTGCAATCAAGTAGACCCATCCTCATCTTGTTCTTAATCCGTGCGGTCGTATCTGGCTACCACGGATGGAGTCACATTCATGCTTCCGTTCTCACAACAGCGATGCAAAATGTCTTCATCGGCGTGGTGGGCGTCGTTTTTCCAATCATCGCTCTTACGCTGGTCTTGGGACGAAAGTTGGCTTTCGGTTACGGGTTGTTTTCCGTCGCCATGCTCGGGTCATTTGTGTTCGGCGTGTGCTATCACTTCGTCCTCGATACCCCTGATCTTTGCTCTAATGTGAACAGTGCGCACTTTATTGCTTCAGCGGTTCTACTTGCAGTGGTTGAGATAACAGGGTTCGTTTGGGGATTGTATTGCTGGCGAAGTCTCGTAACCCTTCGTTCCAGCGGACCGTCTTCGGCGTCTGTTGAACTCTTACGTTGAGTCTCGCACATGCCCTCTTATACCGCATCAGTCTCAATCGCAGCACCCCATGAATCCGTTTGGCCTGTGCTGGCAGCCGTCTCGAGTTGGCCCGGATGGGTCCCCACTGTTATCAGCATCGAGTCACTCGACAGCGCGTCATTGAGCATCGGCGCGAGGTACAAAATCGCCCAGCCAAAGCTGCGTCCCACCACCTGGATTGTCACAAGTGTCGAACCACCTCGGCGTTTTGCGTGGGAATCCCGGTCGCCAGGCATACTGGTGGTCGCAGACCACATCATTGAAGAGGTCTCTCCCGGCGAGTGTAATCTTGTGCTACGCGTTTCGTTTTCCGGCTTCCTCGGCGCACTTGTTGGGAGGCTCCTTCGATCAATCACCAAACGCTATCTTGCCCAAGAGGCGGTAGCTCTCAAACGCAAGGTCGAGGAAACCAATCCGAGGAAGAGCTGTACATGAAAGCGATTGAGAACTATGTCCTCATCAAGCCTGCCGACCTTGCTTGGAGGCCATCGAGCATCATGCAGACACCAAATGCGGACTTTCTTGAGCGAAGCGGGAGCCGGAGACGGGGTAATGTGGGTCTATGAGTCAACCCCATGTCTTCAGCTACCGGGCTCGACTATTCATTTCCCACAGGGCAAAGGTGTTTCCTTCTGTGTCCAGGCAAATGGCGAAGTAGCCCATGCCTGGAACGGCTGTCTTGGGCTTGCAGATGGTTTCTCGACCTTCGCTGCGGCTTTGGTGACTGACGGGACACTGATGTAGTTCGTAATCGGCTGTTGCGGATGCATCCGGGGCATCAGGCCGCCATCAGGCGAGGCGTCTTTGCCGCCGGTGTCGATGTGCCAATAGTCCTGGACCGCCGCCGGTAACTTGGCAAACTTCCAGCCGAACAATGACCCGTAGAATTTCTTGGCGCGTCCGAGATCATCGGCCGGTACT
>JABMDE010000186.1 GCA_015904055.1 Nitrospira sp.
GAAGGAATCAGTCACCTGCGCTGCTTGTCATGTGCGGGATGGAGTGATTTTGGGACCGTTCGAGGATTCCATCGCACCGCATCCCACGAAATTCGACCCGAAGTTCCGTAGCGCCGACTTCTGCTCCCGGTGCCACAACGTGGTCTCCGGCCCGGCTCAGTTCTACAATGTGGGGCCTTGCGGGACCTATGCGGAGTATGAGGGCCAGTACTGGATGAAGGAACGCGGTTTTATCTGTCAGAGTTGCCACATGCCGGAGATCGAGCGGCCGGTGGCCGTGGGTGGACCCGTCCGCCGGGGCCGGCAACATCTGTGGCGGGGCGGACACGACCCCAATATGATCAAGCGGGCCGTGGAGATTCAGGTAAAGGCCGATACGGATGCTCCCAAACCGGGTGATCGGGTGGGCTTTACGCTGACTCTGGTCAACGCCGGCGCCGGGCATAAGATTCCCACCGGGGATCCTGACCGGTTCTTTACGGTAGAGTTTGCGGTGGAGGATGCGCAAGGGAAGGTTCTAGAGCAGCAATCGTCTACGATGGGCCGATGGATTCTGTGGCAGCCGGCGATTGTGGAGCTGTACGATAACCGGTTACTGCCATTGGCGAGCCGCGACTATCAATTCGCCTATCGCCTTCCGTCGGACGCCAAGGGCTTGATTCTGAAAACCAAGGTGCAGTACCACATTCTGACCGATGGGCAGCATGAGATGCTGCGGAACAAATATGGGCTGATGGGAACCGATCCCTATCGGTTCGTCATTGACGAGCGAGAGTTTCCCCTCTCCGGTGAGTTGGCTGCGGCCTTACGTGCAGGAGGTCGATCGGTGAGCATGAGTGGGAGCCCGGCCGGTGTCAGCTGCAAGGCTGATACAGAGGGAAAATCGTTGCCGGCACATCGAGGCACTGTTAAAGGAATATCATGAATCATCCATTATTGATCGATACCGGCACATTGCAGAACCGATTGGGCCAGCCGGGCTTGGTTGTACTCGATGTGCGCGGCAGGTCGGCGTATGAGTTCGGTGGGCATATTCCCGGCGCCGTGCATACCACCTGGCATGAGTATAGCGACCCGAATGCTGTGCCGAAGGGGTTGTTGAATCCAGATCTCAGCGCGATCGAGAAGACGCTTCGGCGGCTTGGCATCAATCAGGAGAGCGACGTCGTCATCTACTCCAATCCGTTCGATAATTGGGGCGACGAAGGCCGGATGTTCTGGATGCTCGAATATCTTGGCCACAAGGAAAAGCGGCCGTTCGAGCATGGGCTGGTGCCGCCTGCCGCAGGAAACTTCAAGGCTCAGCCGGTCAAGGCGCTGGTGATTGTGAAAGAGGAGCTGAAGCTGATTGTGCGAACGCCGCATGAGCAGACGGCGATCGTGGATGCCCGAAGCCTTGAAGAGTATCTGGGAAAAGAAGTCTCCGGCATCCCGCGTCCCGGCCATATTCCTTCTGCCATTCATATGGCCTGGAACGGATTTCTCAACAAGGATGCGACGATCAAGGATCTTGACGTGATCAGGGAGATGCTGGAAGACAAGGGCATCCGGAGCGATCAGGACGTGATCTGTTATTGTACCGGCGGCGTTCGATCGGCGTGGCTCTATACCATTCTCAAGCTGGCGGGGTATCGCACGATCAGAAATTACCCGGGATCGTGGTGGGAATGGAGCCGGGATTTCGCCTGCCCGGTCGAGAAAGACACGCACATGCTTCAACAGATTCTTGGATTCGATCAGGCGGCCGGCCATTCCGGGAGGTCTTCTTGACAGCCTTTGGAACGCTGTGTAAGGTGCATATGCGATCGATCTATTCCGCTGAAGAAGCGCAATCTAACCAGGGAGGACTCACGATGACCATCAAGATTAGCCACAGTGTCATGGCGTTGGCCGCGGTTGGGGCGCTTGTCGGTATGCCCATGCTGAGTGGCGTGGCCCTTGCCGGGAATAAACATGTCGATGAGGCGGTTGAACATGCCAGGGGCGCTGCCTCGCACGGGAAAGAGGGACATGCTGATGCCTGTGTCCAGCATGCGGAAGAAGCGCTCAAGCATGCGCAGGGTGCCGGTGTGAAAAACCCGCACTTAGACGAAGGTGTCAAGCATCTGAAAGAAGCTGTTCAACATGGCAAGGCCGGGCACGCCGATGCGTGCAAGGATCACGCAGACGGCGGCGCCACACACTTAGCCGAAGTGAAGTAAAGTCGATGAGCCGATAGCTGTCGGCTGACAGCTGAGTCGAAACGGGCAGGGAGTAGTCCCTGCCCGTTCTCATATGGAGTCAAGTACTTCATGCGAGTCGGGTTTTATCAATACAATCCATCGTTCGGCGAAGTCGCCAAGAATCTTGATGCGGTGACGGCCGCGTTGGAGCGGGTTGAAGCCGATCTCATTGTGCTGCCAGAATTGTTTGCGTCGGGGTATCAATTTGTATCGCAGGAAGAAGCGCACCAGCTGGCTGAGCCGGTACCTGACGGTCCGACTACGCGTCGTTTGATGGAGATCGCCAAGCGGCGCCGATTACACATTGTGGCCGGTCTTCCGGAACGGGCC
>JABMDE010000187.1 GCA_015904055.1 Nitrospira sp.
ATGCTGAAAAAGTCCGCCAGCTTCGTTCTCGCATCGCTCAGAGGCTCAACGTACCGAAGCGTACGCCTCGCCTCTTCACTCGCTGCGGCCTTGCTGGACAGCCATTTTGAGCATCCTGCACGACTGCTCAGTTAGAAACATTCGTTTGGCCTCAATCTCGACCTGTTTATAAAGGACACTATGACACTATCGGTGATGCCTGCTCCTCTGACCGTCGGCGTGATCGAAGATGTGATCGCAGGCCTTCCGATTCAAGGGCGCATCACCCTCAAACTCTTGCTAATCCAACATCTCGACGTCACACATGAGGAGATCCTCTACATGGTCGCGGATCGGCCTGATCCCCGATGCGTCTCCGGCAAAAAACCCATTACCACGATGACGCAGGAATCCATCACGGCGATGACCAGTCGGCGGAACGAATATCGCCGGCGGGCTCGGCTCCGCCGAGAACGCACGTGGTTGCAATGCGTCACGCTCAAAAAATTACTCGAGTCTGCCGACGCAATGGCCGGTTGTGCCGCATCGCTACTGGCAGCCAGGGGTATCTCAGCCGACACAATCCACAATCTGAAATCGCAAGCCCGCACAGCCGTCCCACGCCCCGCGCTTCGGGTATTGGAAGAGCGATGGGAAAAGGATGAGGTCTCGACCGAGGACTACCAGAACTATCGCCTGGCTATTGAGCTGCAGATGCTGCTGCGATTCGCCGAACGATTTAGAAAACGTCTCGCCTTAGCCGAACGGGAGCGCCAGACATCCAACCAGACGGTCTTGCAAGACCATGAGATTGGCCATATCTGGGGCATACCAGCCAGCACACTGGCAGCCCGTAAAGTGAAATTCCTGTCCCAATATCTCTTGGCGCTGCAAGCGAAGCTGTCGGACGTTCCATTGCCGCCGAATGGTCTTCCTCCGCTCACGCTGTGGACCGACACGATGGCAGTCCTCTCAGCCTCCCCTATCGAACGATCGATCGCCACGTATGACGGACTTGAGCAAACGGAATCTGCTCTGATCGAAAAACTGGCTGCCTATGTGTCTGTCGGCATTCCGGAGGAGAGTGAAGTCAAATTTTGGAACTCGCTAGTCTATGGCGCCAGTTCCAACGCAATGCACAGCGAATCAACCCGCACTCTGTTCGGGCTGCAACGGCTGGCCTCCATGCAAAACGATTTCGACAAGACCCCTGAAGCGCTGGAACAGGAGCTGCTCAAGCGAACCGCGCCGATTCCCAAAGACCCGGCAGGCGCACTCCCAGGTCAGAGTGAAATCGGCCGTGTAGAGATTACAGAGCTGCAAAAACAGATTCTCCACAACTTTATTGGAGAAGATGTCAGTGGCAGGGCTTCGGATAAGTGGTAACAAGGAGCCGATCCTTGCTTGCCATCTCGTCTCAATACGGTATAATTCGACCACGATGCTGACACCACCTCGTGCGATCCGACCGTCCCTTCCCCTACTTGCAGTTACTCTTCTTATCCTGGTCATCACAGGACTTTCCGCATCGTTCTCTCTGGAGACATCGGCAAATGCCTCCAACCTGACCGAGATTGCAGATCTGCTGGCACATCCGGAGCAGTACGATCATCAAGACGTGGTGGTCGCCGGAAAGGTCACGAACGTTCAACTGGCAACAAACCGGCAAGGACAACCGGCCTATGGATTTCTGTTGCAAGACCAAGCCGGCACGCTGAAAGTCATCAGTCTCGGTCAGCTAGAAGTCCGCGAAGGCGATTTTGTGATCGTCGAAGGGGTATTCAGCCGTCTACGCCAAGTCGGCCGGGTCATCGTCTACAACGAGATCAAAGCCCTCTCTCGTTTAGACCCTGATCTCGTGGGCTGATCCCATCCATCGAATTATTTCTTTCCCGCTTCTACGCCTTCACCAGCCGTTGCTTTTCTTACATGATCAGACAACAATAGCCCTCATGACGGGATTGCACCGTGTTTCACTGGGGCTGGGGCTCTTCGGAATGGCATGGCTGGCGGGCTGCTCCACACCGGCCACGGTTGGTGAATATCCCAATCAGCAACGCATAGCGGGGCGATCCAAGGCAGCCATCCTTGCATGCGCCGGAGTGCCCAAAAAAGAAAGTGAGGAGAGCGGACTCACCCTGCTTCGATACTATCGGGAAGCACCCATTCTTGAAGAATCGCAGCCTGTTGGAAAAGGCAGTATCTCGACGATCCGCCATGGGTGCTGGGCCACGGTCATTCTGAAGAATGACCATGCCGTCGGCGTCCATTACCGCTTCGTGCCGCCCACCTTCAACGCCTCAAACGATTGCGAAGAAATGTTCGAATCCTGCGGGCCGTAGCGCCATCGAACCAGGCTGCTATTTTTCATTGCTCTAACTAGATAGTGTCGTCACGAGATGTGAAATGATGTAGAATCATATCAACCGCAGGAGGTTTGATATGAGAGCATCGCATCGCAGGCACGATATATCCGA
>JABMDE010000188.1 GCA_015904055.1 Nitrospira sp.
GAGATGCCACCACGCTCAATAGCGTTGTGTATAAGGCCAGCAGTTCATGGTGGACATTCGTGAACACTCCTCCAGAAGACATGTTGGACGAGTCCTTTGACCGGGCGGTTGATCGGCTACTCAGTGGTCGATGAAAACCAAAGGGGAAACGGGGGCATTCTCAATTTCAGGGGAGACGCGAGGGGCATTGAGCCTCGTAACGGGCCTCGAGTAAATCCGTTCAGCCGCTGTGACTGGAACCGTGTAAAGGAAAATATGGTCTCGAAATTGATGCAGGCTATATTGGTTGGGTCAGTCCATACAGCACGGCTTGAGTAGTTTTGAAGTGCAGTTTGGCCACGTCGCCCAGCCGGGCCTGCCCGTGTTTTTTGATAATCATGCGGGCGGCGAGTTCGACCGCCGGTGAGGCGCCTTTCGGCAAGGTGGTTCCTACTTCACCGGACAGACGTTTTAACCGAATCAAGAATTCAGCCCGCGCGAGGATCGACGCGGCCGCCACAGCGAGGTCTGACTCCGCCTTCGTCCGCTGTTCCAAGACGATTGTCCGCCCTTTATCCTGCAAGGCATTCAGAATCAATCGTTCATTGCCGAATTGATCCGAGATGGCGTGCTCGCACGGCACGCGCTCGAGCAGATTCTCCAGCGCTTTTGCATGGCCCCAGGCGAGCAGCCGGTTGAGGTTTTTGATCTTGGCATAGAGCTCGTTATATTTCTGTGGGCCGATGGCGATGACACTGTGGGGGCAGATGGTCTTAATATCCGGGGCCATTTCCAGAATCCGCCCATCGGAGATCTTCTTGCTGTCACGGACTTCCATCAACTTCAATTCACCTTGCGTGGTTGCATCCACGAACACGGCGGCGATGACCAGCGGGCCGAAGTAGTCTCCCTTGCCGGATTCGTCGATGCCGATGCGTTCGATGTGGTTTTTGGGGCAGGAAACTGCCACCGGATAGCTCCTGGAAAAAGGACGACGGGCGCGGTAATCTACTCAATCGGATGCAGCGGGTCAAATCTTCATCATTCACGGCACATCGGTTTCGTGGAGGGGTGCGATGGGAACTCAAAGACGGCTGACGCGTTCGATCGCGCTGCTCAGTGTGGTAATCGGGGGCATGGGTTTGGTCGGTTGTGAAACCAATCCCTACACGGGCCGGTCGCAATTACTGATGTCCTCGGTCGGTGAGGAAATGCAGCTGGGGACTCAAGCGTATAACCAGGTCAAGAACGATCCCAAGATGAGGCCGTCTCAGGATCCTCGTGAGATTGAACCGGTCAAACGGGTTGCCGCTCGTATCGTTGAAGCGGCCAAACGCTCAAAGTATGCGCAAATGGCTCAGCAGTTTCAGTGGGAAGTAACCGTGATCAAAGATGATAAGACGGCGAATGCTTTTGCGCTTCCCGGCGGCAAGATGGCTGTCTACACCGGCATTTTCCCTGTGGCGAAAACAGAGGCGGGGTTGGCGGCCGTCATGGGCCATGAAGTCGTGCATGCCTTGGCCCGCCATGGGGCGGAGCGCATGAGCCAAGGACAAGCCACAAATGTCGGTTTGCAAGTGATTGGTGCGGTAATTGGGATTGGGGGAAAAAGTCCAGCACTTGGTCAAGCGACCATGGCGGCGCTTGGTGTGGGGGCGCAGGTGGGCGTGTTGCTTCCCTTCAGCCGGAAACACGAATCGGAGGCCGATTATGTGGGGATTCTATTGGCGGCCGATGCCGGATACGATCCGCGCGAATCCGTTGGGCTGTGGGAGCGGATGGCGCAGCTGTCGAGCGGCGAGGGACCAGGGGAGTTCTTGTCGACCCATCCGAGCCACGACACTCGAATCGAGCAATTGAAGGAGTGGATGCCGGAAGCCATGGCGATCTACCAGAAAAAACAGGCCGTTCCAGCCGCTCTCTTGCCGGCGGTGGGGAGCCGGTAGTTCATCGATCGTTTGATCTGCTTGTGTACGTTCTTGTCACGGCCTCTCGCTTTTCTTTATACTGCATGTGCGCGGATGTGAAGGCTGGGTGATCGCTCGATGCTTCGGCATCGGGAGGAAAGTCCGGACTCCATGGGCAGGGCGCTGGGTAACTCCCAGGCGGAGCAATCCG
>JABMDE010000189.1 GCA_015904055.1 Nitrospira sp.
CGGATAGAACAACATTCCGTTGTTCTTTTCGAATACCGGCAACACCGACTTCCGGCTGACAGATGTCCAACAACCGAATGTGACGGACACCTTGTCCTGCAGCAGCAGCTGTTTTGCTTTTTCGGCAAACAGATCCCAGTTCGAAGCCGGATCGACGACGACCGGTTCGATCTGCCTGCCCATCACGCCGCCCGCTTTGTTGATTTCTTCAACCGCCATCATCACGACATCACGCAGCGAGACTTCGCTGATGGCCATCGTGCCGCTCAGGGAGTGCAATATACCGATTTTAATGGGAGGACCGCCTGCGGCGTAGGAGAGGGCATAGTGACCGAGATTGCCTAAGAGTGCGGCAACCCCGACACCTGCGGCGACTCGGCCTGTCTGACCGAGAAACTCTCTTCTGGAGGATCCGATTGCTTCGGGAACAGCTACATCGTCCTGAACACTATCTATTGCCTGTGGCTCTTTCTTTTCCATCTGCATCACTCCTTTCGGTTGCTGTGAGTGGCGAACTTCCAGTTGATGCGTACGGCCTATGAAATTGTGCCAACATGGTACCAGTCTGAGCTCGACATTCCATCGGCTCCGGCTGTTGTGACGATGCTGTACGGCTCAAATAGAGCCCAATCTCCTCCTTTCCAGACAAGTCAAAGGCTCCATCGAGCGATTGCGAATACCTTCTCCAGCCTGTCCCATCATGACTCACTGAGCAGAAAAACCGAGAGCCCCGTATAACTATTTTCCACTTTTCTCATCAGTACATGCGCAGATGTAGGCCAATGATCTTGCCACATCACCTACACACTTCTATACGCACGCCCTTATAGTCCTTCATCCTAATAGTGTCAATACTTATATCCGGGAGTTCAATGAATTGCATTGGATGCAAGGTCCATAATCATGCTGAATAATCAACAGGTCACGTGGCAAACCGACTCCGGCGCGGTTCATTCTGTTACTACTCCGCCACCTTACATAAAACGGTGATGGAGGCCCATCAGGAAAACCCTGAAAGAGAACCGGGAAATCACTGAGAAGACTCAGAAGGCTGAACAATCGATGTGTGCACAATGGCCATTCCACCTATGTACATTCGCTCATTGGGAAAAATCACTGCGCCCTCCTTTTGTTTTGGCAACTATTCCTGCTAGACTGACCTCCTTCGTCACTTTTTCTTTGTGAGAGACTATCGCTATGAATCCTGTACTGCCATCGCCGTTACCTATGCTTATCCGTGGTCGCCGCCTGCTGATGGGATGTCTGGGCTTGCTGATGGCCGGCTGTGTCAGCCCACAAATTCCTGTCACAACTATTCATCAAGACTCTCGAAGCGCCGTCTTTATCGAAACGGTGCCGGACAAGTCATTTCGCGCAGCGCATCCCATCAAGCTGGATGGAGCGACCCTGGCCGATGTGTTACGGGGTGTGCATACCAAAGAAAAAACCGACATGTTGTTATTGATCGGCAAAGCCCTGCGCACCACCGATCTGAGCGACGCCCGCACCTTTTTTGAGGACGACATCGAGACCTTGACTCCGCACCTCACCGCAGCGCTGGCGCAAGCAACGCCGAACCAGCGGATTGGATTCCGCCTGTCTCACACACCGGCAGTTCCGGTCCAGTTGAAAAAGGGCGCCCCGAACGTCGAGATCACAGCTGGGTACCTCTTCGCGGACGGCCTCTCGCTTCATTTCATGTTGACCCAATATCGCCACATGTCCGGCAAGGTTGAAACAAGCAAGAAGGACCCGCGTCCGTTGCCGGACCTGGACGGCCTGCGGGATCGCGAAATCAAATTCGTTCCGGAAGCCGCGATCCGCCAGGAAGCTGATAATGAATCGAGCTGGTTCAGCGGGCCCGCCGACCGCACGCTGGTCATTGATTATCAGCTGCTGACGAAACTGCTTGCCATGCCGCCGGAGCCCCAGCGTCCCGCCTCACCTCCAACCGGCCGTCCGGTTTCATCGGCGTCAACGCCTTCAGTCCAATCCTATCAACCGGCGCCGGCCACAAACGATGCCGAGCTGCGCGCATTCAGAGAAGAATTGAAAGCGATGCAGAAGAAACTGGCTGAGCAGAATACCGAACTGGAACGGCTAAAAAAGTCCAAATAACCAGCCTCCCCGCCTAGCCTTGATGAAAACACTGCATCGCGCAGATTGAACTCGACACCGAAACAAATCGCGCACCAACTCCCTCTCATCGTTTTCCTATTGCACTCCATAGTTGTCTTCATTTCCCTACAGACAATACGTATGGGGGGTCGCCATGCGGCATCTACAAAGATGACCGACGTTACTACACATTTCCCATGTCAGCAGAAAGCATCGCTGTTACAGGGGTCTGTACCATCGAACAACTCCTTCAAGAAAGAGAGGCTACGGCCTTGCGGGATAAAAGAAACGACCAGACCATAATACTGCCATTGACGCGTTCACGATTCTCGGAAGGGATATTCAGTTCAAGGGCCTCGTCCACTTCGAAGGATTAACAAATATGGGTGACCATCCGGTGGTTGAGGAATTCCGCCGCTCTCTTGGTGCCGACCGACGTGATTCCGCAGCTAAATGGATCCCGTCCCGCGCTCATCGAAAGCGACGAGGGAGCTGACGATCTTCCGGCACAGGAAATACCCCGCACAATCGTCCACCAAGATGGTGCGTGCGCATTGCTACCTAGAGTCCCTATTCACTACAACCACAGCCGCCGCTTCTCTCACTGACGTTGATCCTGTTAACTCATTGAGCACGCAGCGGCCACAGGAGGTTTGTGCCAAAATCTGATTTCTGTTACCTTTTTTTAATCACGAACCCTCGATCATCATCGTCGTTCAGCCCGAAGGAGGAATCTCATGCTCTTTATCACAAGCCGCCAGCCGAAGAAAAACACCGAGCCTGCACTCAACACCAACTTTGTATTTGATCTTGAGAATAACGCCTCAAGCCGAGGCTTTTTCTGTTGTCGCCGCATCAAAAAAGATGTGCACGAAGAAATCGGAAGTAAACGACTGCTGTCCGCCATTAAGGAATCCAACTCCCGGCAAGTCCTGATCTATATTCACGGCTTCTCCAATCTTCCGGAACAGGTCTTCGAAAACGCCCAGGAATTCCAGTCCCTTTGCAACAAGCAAAAGGAGGGCGAGGTCTTGGTGATTCCGATCATCTGGCCCTGCGACAACGATCTCGGCATCGTGAAAGACTACTGGGACGATCAAAAGTCGGCAGATCAAAGTGCCTTCGCGTTTGCCCGAATGCTCCAGAAATTCATGGAGTGGAGAAGCTCCGCTGAGCTCAATCCCGAAGACGATCCTTGCCTGAAACGAATCAACGTACTGGCTCATTCCATGGGCAATCGCGTCCTGCGACAAACGCTAAGCAATTGGCAGAAATACGATCAACCGAACGGATTGCCGCTGTTATTCAGGAGCACTTTTCTCGTAGCGGCCGACATTTTGAATGAATCGCTGCATAAGGGCGAACCGGGCGAATTGATCAGCCATGCATCACGAAATGTGGTGGTCTATTACGCATCCGACGACTTGGCATTGCGGGCGAGCAAAGTTTCGAACCTGAAGAACGCGGAAGCCTCACGCCGTCTCGGCCATTCCGGCCCCGAGGATATGGAGCGGACGCCCAAGAACGTGTACGCCATTGATTGCGATGAGGTGAATACCATTTACGACCCGCCCAAAGGGCATTCCTATTTTCGATCCGGTAAAACCAAGGGGACGCCCGGCGTGGTGTTCGATCACATCTTCGACACAATGTTAACCGGCCGGGTATTCCCCAGCGATGAGTTCAGAAAGTCCAGCATTCTAACGTTACCCAGATCTAGAAAGTCGTCCTGATATACCATCCAGAACGTCACAAACAAGAATATGATGTCAGGGGCCATTGATTGAATTGGCGGCTATGAATTCTGTTGTACATTGGGAAGATACAACGGGAATATTCTGAATTTCCGAGCAGGTAAAGACTTCGCTTCTCGACATTCCCAGCCGCCCACGTAAGCTCCCCCGCGCAGAGATTTCGCGGTCGTCTAGAGCTTCGTGGCCAGGTCAGCCTCGATCATCTCCGGCTTATCGCCCGGCGCATAGCGTTTCAGGACCGTGCCGTCGGAACCAACGAGGAACTTGGTGAAGTTCCATTTAATCGCCTCGGTACCGAGAATCCCGGGCTTCTCTGATTTCAGATATTGGTAGAGCGGGTGGGCATTCGTGCCGTTTACGTCGATCTTGGCGAACATCGGAAAGGTGACACTGAATTTGCTGGTGCAGAACTGCTCAATCTCTACTTCTCCGCCCGGCTCCTGCTGTCCAAACTGATTACAGGGAAACCCGAGCACCACGAAATTCCGATCTTTAAATTTTCCGTAGAGCGCCTGGAGTCCCTCATACTGTGGCGTGTAGCCGCACTGGCTCGCGACATTCACGATGAGCAGCGTCTTGCCGCGGTAGACATCCATCTTCTGCGGCGTACCGTCGATCGTGACAAGGTCGATGTCGTAGAGGCTCATAGATCTCTCCTCACTGCGTCTCCATGTTTATGATCGTACTAGCCTGTCATCCATCTGCGCAGACAACCGCTCAC
>JABMDE010000019.1:0-20132 GCA_015904055.1 Nitrospira sp.
TCCGATTGGCGCTGGCTCCACTGGTCTTGTTGTGCAGTGGATTCTTCACGGCGAACTTCGCCATCAGTGGTCCTTATTCATGGCCGCTGACAAGCCGGGTGTTTGTGCTGACGCTGACGGTGCTCGTGCTCTCCTATGAATTTGTTTACAAGGAACAACTCTCGCAGCATGGGTCATCGCCCCGAGCGAAGATCGCGATTCTCCGGTCCTGTCTCATCCCATATGTATTCGGTTGGGTATTGTTGCTAGCGTGGTGGAAGTTCTAGCAGGATGTTGAAAAAGCCCGCCAGCGGCGTTCTCGCATCGCTCAGAGGCTCAACGTACCGAAGCGTACGCCTCGGCCTCTTCGCTCGCTGCGGCCTTGCCGGACGGACTTTTTGAACATCCTGCGGGCTTGTTAGCCAGCGATCAGGGCACGACCATGTGACTTGGTGCGGTCGTCAGCCATTAGGGAGCGGCGATGTCACAGATTGTCCGTAGCGGGGCCTTTCTTCAGCAGTGCTGGTCGGTTCATCCCCTCTGTGTAGCGGTTAAACGGATGGGGGATGATCGTCGGCTCGTGTTGTCATGCAGCTCCTGCAAGTCCGGCCATTATCTGACGGTGGGGCTCGTCACGTCGAAAGAGGCTACTGCGTCAGAACTCGTTGCAGCCGGGCAGATTGGCCAAGAAGTGACAGGTGAAGAGTTGCTGAACGCCTGTATTACGGTCCATCGCTCGGCCATCACGTTGCGTGAGATGGACGTGTTTCAGGATCTGGTGTTGCTGCGTTGCGCCGACTGTCGCCGGCATTATACGGTGCAGGTGTCGGCGTTCGAGACACATCAGAAATAGCCGGCTGTTCTCGGTGATGGACGTAGGCGAGTCGGTCCGCAATTTCCTATGTGATCATGTCTCACTCCATGACGTTCACCGATGAAGAAACTGCGCTATTGGCCGATGCCCGATTCTTTCAAAAGAAGGCGGTGATTACAGTCAAGGTGCGGACGCAGCTGGAGGCGGCGCATCGTGCGTTGACTACGGAGCTTGCCGGGGTGTCGCTGACTACGCCGCCTGGTTTCAATCTGCAGGCCCATCAATTGGTGAAGGGCGAGCATCTCGAAGACTTTCCCTATCAATACCTGGATTATCCCAAGCACTTCGAGGGGCGGAACACCTTAACCTTTCGCATCTTGTTTTGGTGGGGGCATCATGCCGCGTTTGCGCTGTTGCTCGAAGGGGCGGATCTCAAACAGTACAAGAAGCGCTTTGTCGATCGTTTTCACCAACTGGCAGGACACGACTTGGAGTTTTCCCTGGCGCCGACGCTGTGGGAATGGAAACACGGCGAGGGCTATACGCTACCCATTACACACGATCGCAAAGCCAGGCTTGCCGCTGTGCTGGCGGAGCGGTCGTTTATGAAGATCATCCGGTGTGTGCCGTTGAGCGATCCTCGTATTCAGGCCGGTCAGCTGCCGCAATTGAGCTGTGAGACATTTCGGGCCATACTTCCCGTCATCACAGCCTAAACTTTCTTCACGGCCCGATTGTCTCCGACCCATAACTTGGGTAGACTGAGCCACCGTATTCTGTAATGGTTTTACGCAAGGAGGAGCCAGTGAAACGAATGATCATGCGTATGGCGTTGGTGTGTGGAGCGGTGCTCATTGTGTCAGCCGCTGGTGGTTGCGCGGGGAAGAGCGAGCTCCGGTATCTCGATTTTCAAACGAAGCAGCCGGCGGCGCAGGTTGCCGATATGGAGCCGGTGACGATCGTGATAGAGCCGTTTGAAGACCGGCGTGCGGATAAATCCCGTATCGGGACTCGCACCCACTTATGGGGCGGCGTGACGCATTTCGATGTCGTGGGTGGCCGGCCCGCCGACATGATCAGCCAGGCACTGGTGAATCGCTTGAAAACGCGTGGCTGGGGAAACCGTGGGTGGAATGTCCGTTTGGGACAGACTGGATCGGCAACCGACGCCGATATCGTGATCAGCGGCCAGGTACAAGAATTTTCGGCCGGTGCGAAGAGCCGTGCGTTTTCCACCATGATCGACGCCAAGAGCCGGCTCACGATCCAGGCGAAGAATGCGAACGACAAGAGTACAACCACACGTAGCATCGAGGGCGCCCGGAGCCGGACGGTATTCTGGTTTTGCGAACAGGATGTGCAGGAGTTGCTGGCAGCGACATTGGATGACGGGATCGAACGGTTGATCGCCGATACGATGGTCGTGCAGAAAGCTGTGCGGCCGGCACGGTAACTCAGCGGACGGTTGAGTCGGCTGCGGCTAAGACGTTACAGGGGGCAGCCAGGCGAGGTCTTCTTCCTCCGTCTCCGCAGTTCCCTCGCTGTGGCTTGCTTTGAAGGGATGTGCCACAGTGCTCGAACGGCGATGGGAAACGACGGGTTCGCTGACGTTCAGCCAGGCTCTGGCCGTGGGCGATCGGCTGCGGGGTCTTGGTTTGAAGCCGGCCGCGCCGGCCAATGACGTCATTTGTTATGTTGAAGAATGGACGGTCAAATCCGTCGATGACTTTGACCAGCTCGATCCGTGGGCGACCGAAGACGTCACGCTGATCCATGTGCGGGAACAGTGGCGCGGCGATTTCTTTCTGCTCTCCGGCGCCTATCACACGAGTTATCTTCGGCATCAGGATATCGGCACCTACTGTTCAATCAGCCATCCCTGGCGCATTCGAGAACGTCTCACCCTGCATGAGCCGAAGGGCATGTTCTGGATCGGATTCAGACATGCGCATTCTTTCATCCGTATCCGTCTCCAGGCGCGCATGGTCATTACGCCGGGGGAAACACGGGGGGACGGGCAGCGGGCACAATGGCTGGATGAACGGCGCGCGGCGTTTCTCGATGCGATTGCAGTGCTGGAATTGCCGGTCGAGACCGCGATCGCAAAGGACGCCGTGGTGCTCAGGCCGCATGACTCCGCCGTTCCTTTTTTCTGCTCATGGCCTGACGCATTCGGTCCCTGCCAGTTTGAATACAACACGACGGACGCGTATGAGTTTCTGGTGCCGGCCAGCAAGCTTGCCGCGACGTACACTCCGGAACCGGCCGGGGTTCGCGCGTATCTGACCGGGTTTTCGGAAGCCGCGTTGGCGGAGTTTCAGGCCATCGAGCCTGCCGCCCGCGTCGTCTATCGCTGTTCAGTCCATTGCCCGCTCGATGAGTTGCCCGATATCCTGGACGCAATTCGGCCGGATGGTCGACTGTATGCCACGCTCTGTGAGTTTCACACTCGAGATCTGCTGCCGGAGGGCGAGGAGGCCTCGGCCATTATCGGCATCGTTGGAGGCAGCGGAGGGTTCCAGATTGAAGTGCGCTTGAATCGGGCTCCGCTCGATGAAGAGGCGATGGCGGGTTGGTTGGAACAGCTGATCGGCTACCCGGTCGCGTATGCGCCGTTGCCCGCATTTGTGTGACAGGACGCTGAAAAAGCCCTCCAATCTTGTTCGCGCCTCGAAAAAATCCAGGAGGGTACGCCTCCGGGATAGTTCTCGTCTACGGCCGTGTTGAGCATCGGTTTTGAGCATCCTGAGAATCCCTTCCTAACGTAGCGTGGACTACGGCACGATTCAGTATTTTTATTGAACAATCGAAGGGCATTTCGCAGAGTGGGGCTATGAGTCCGATAGGGACAGCCAAAACCCTGCTTGTGAAGCCTGTTGTACCCGTCGTCTGTTTTCTCTCCGGCGTGGCGTACGACACGCTTACCCTGACCCGGATCGATCGGCTGCAGGACAATCTCCTTCTCTTGGTCTATCTGCTTCTCCTGGGCGTCCTGATTGTGCTGACCGGGCGACTGAATATCGATCCGTCTCTCAAGGGGGATCGGACTGTCGCGGGGGCGCCCCTGACGCGCTGGGCGGTGCGTGTGAAGCCCTACTATCCAATGGCGATACAGTTTTTACTGGGGAGTCTATTCAGCGCCTATGCCATCTTCTATTCGCGCAGTGCGACGTTTACCGGTACGGCCATCTTTTTTGGATTGCTGATCGTGTTGCTGATCGTCAATGAGTTTCTGCGTAGCCGTCTCTCCAGTCTCCGTCTGCTTGTCAGCCTCTATGCCGTGGTCTGTTTTGCGTTTTTCACGTTTTTTCTGCCGGTCATGACGGGGTATATGAATGTCGTCGTATTTCTGGCCGGTGCGGGGCTGAGTGCAGGTGTGATCGTTCGTGTGGTGTATCTGATTTATCGGGATAACCCGGGTTGGTCCACGCGTGAAGCGATCGGGGTCACGGCTCCCGCTGTTGCGCTCATCGGAATGCTGGTCGGGTTTTATTTCCTCAACTGGATTCCGCCCGTGCCGTTGTCGCTCAAGTACGGCGGGATGTACCACGAGGTGAAAAAGACGGGTGACCGGTTTGAGCTCTCGTTCGATAAAAAGTGGTACCAGGTCTGGAAACGGTCGGACAGCACGTTTCCTGCCGACGAGCCGATCTATTGTTTCACCGCCGTCTTTGCGCCGGTCGATCTGGATACGACGGTCTACCATCACTGGTATTTTCGAGCCAACGGCAGCCGGCCGTTTGCTCATGCGGACAAGATTCCCATCAAAATCTCAGGGGGGCGTGAAGGCGGATATCGCGCCTATACCTTCAAACAGCGGCTTAATCCGGGCGACTGGCGTGTGGATGTTGAAACTGAAGACGGCCGTATCATCGGGCGTGTCTCAGTGGAGGTTGAGCAGCAGGATGAGGTTCGACCGACGTTGACGACCCTGTCCTATTAGTTGGCATGATGAAGCGCCTGAGTGGACTCAAAATTCTTGATGAGCGAGAAGGAGACGGGCCACCGGCTCAAAAGGGTGACCGGGTCATCTACAACTGTCGTATCTTTTTGAACAAGGGTGACGAGGTGATGCTGAACGCGAAACAGATCGATCAGCTTCCCCAGGACATGATTCGAGATGTAGAGGGAGCGCGCTTTGTGGATCGCAAGACGGTTCTCGGGAGTCGGCAAACGATCGCCGGCCTAGAGCCTGCGTTGATAGGGATGAAAGTCGGCGGTTATCGAAAAGTGCGTATCAGCCCGCACCTGGCCTACCGGGAGAAAGGCATCCCGGATCTGATTCCTCCCGGTGCGGTGCTGGTGGTGGAGATCTGGTTGCGGGCAAAGATAGAAACAGCGTAAAGTTCCGGCTCAATGAACGTACGGACTCTTCCCCCTTGCCCCTCCAGCCCTAATTGCGTGTCTACCCAGGCCACGGATGAGGGACATGCCATCGCGCCGCTGCGCTATAAGAAGCCTCGCGCAGAAGCGAAGGAGGCGTTGAAAGCGGTGATTGCGACATTACCTCGGGTCAAGCTCCTTGAAGAAGACGAGTCCTACCTGCATTACGAATTCACCAGCCTCCTGCTTCGGTTTGTGGACGATGTGGAGTTTCTCTTTGACGACGATGCACACCTCATTCACTTTCGTTCCGCCTCCCGTACCGGCTATGGAGATATGGGCGTCAATCGCAAGCGTATGGAAGAGCTGCGTGCGCTGGTCGAGCGCAAGCTGTAGCCCGCTTCACTACTAAACGGTTCTGTTGCCATTGCCGACTCGTCGTTTCGGTCTGCCTGCGGTCGCAGGCGGGCTTTTCGGCATTTTGTTTTGCGATCGTGAGGCTCCTTGGTATGCTTCCAGAAATTGGAGGCTGGACTGATGGGATTCAAACGAAAGGGCTGGCGCGCCGAGGCCAACTGCATCGGTCGGTTGGAGCGTGGCGCGTTGTCGGTTCCCTGTAAAGTCGTGGATGTCAGTGAAGATGGTGTTCGGCTTGACAGTCGTATGCTTGTCAAAACCGGCGATACCGTCCAGCTTGTTATTGAGTTGGCACCGAAGAAAGAGATGACCTGCCAGTTGCAAGTCGTCTACGTGCGGTCTCCAAGGCTTGGAGCAAAGATCGTCTCGATCAGCCCGGACGACAAGGAACGGCTGACCCAATTTCTGGATGATCGAGTATTGAGCAATTTCTCCCGCCGGTAGCATACAGGACTCCTGTGTATGACCGGTCTACAGGTCCGCCCACAAGGATATATCGTCAGTGTTTGGCGGGCGCCGGTTTGGGGCCCAATCTCGTGGTGTGTTGAAAGACGCACTTCGGACAGGTGTAGTGGACGAATTGCCTGCCGCCGACCAGGCGTTTCTTCATCGGGACTCGGCACCAGGTGCACAGGCGATCGGGAAGGTCTGTCAGGGAAGCATCCAGCGATATAGCCATAGTCGACATTGTCTCCGAGGGTCGTAAATGTTGTCAACCGAGCGGGAGACGCCGCTGCGATGAAATTATTCTGGTCAACGGCCGTGCGTCTCCTAAAATTCGTGGTATAGTGCGCGAGGCACTCGTTGAGTGCACAGGTTTCTCACCCTCTTACAGAAAGGTATTACCACCTATGAGCATCTCGGCTAGTTCCGAGTCCGCGATCTTTCCAACCAATGCCCCAGTGGCCGCTTCCCGTCCTGCCCAAGACATGGTGGGAGAAGGCAAAGCCTGGGGACTCTGCACCGCAGTTGACCTGCAAGATTGTAATCCCGATCTCATCCGTGATGCCGCCCATATCAAGCGCTACGTCGTCGAACTCTGCGAACTCATCGGCATGAAGCGCTTCGGCGAATGCCAGGTCGTCGATTTCGGCGAATCATCGGCATGAAGCGCTTCGGCGAATGCCAGGTCGTCGATTTCGGCGAAGGCCGCGTGGCCGGTTACTCGATGGTGCAGCTGATCTCGACATCGTTGATCAGCGGCCATTTCGCCAATGACACTAATAACGCGTACCTCGACATTTTCAGCTGCAAGGGATATGACCCTGCGGTCGTCGAATCATTCTCAAAGGAATTTTTCGGCGCCCAACGAAGTTTGGCTACGATGACACTTCGATACTAAGGGGTGCCCCTGCATCGGATACACCGTGCGCGGGGGCCGCGGTTACGCGGTCCCCGCCTGGATCGACCCGCTTCTGACGAGTTTGTACCAAGATGAATCCCACGACAACCAAAGAATTGTTCGATTCGCTTCCTTCGAAATTCGACAAGGACGCAGCCGAGGGACTGGACGCGGTGTATCAGTTCAATTTAACAGGCGCGCAGAGCGGCCAGTATCATGTGATTGTGAAAAACGGTGACTGTGCCGTCAAAGAAGGCGTCTATGCCGATCCGCAGGTGACACTCTCGCTGGGTGGAGACGACTGTATCAGGCTGCTCAACGGCCAACTCAGCGGATTTTCGATTGCCATGTCGGGCCGCTTGCAGATCGCGGGAGATATCAGCCTCGCTATGCAACTCAAGTCATTGTTCCCGACCCTCGGCCGCTAAATCATCGAGATCGCCAGCCGGCTGTACATCAGGAGACAATCGCCTCCCGCTCGTCTTCCGGTTTTCTTCGGATCCGTTCCTCCAACATTACATATACTGTCGGGATCAGGAACAACGTTAACAGCGTGGAGACACTCAAGCCTCCGACGACCGCTCGCGCGAGCGGCGCGTTGGTTTCCCCCCCGGTTCCGAGGCCGGTGGCCATTGGGAGCAGGCCGAAGACTGTTGCCAGGGATGTCATGAGAATCGGCCGGAGGCGGGTTCTTGATGCAGTGATCACGGCGTCGAGCAGCGGCCGGCCTTTTCGGCGCAGCACGTTCGTATAATCGACCAGCAGGACGCCGTTTGAGACGACGATGCCGAACATCATGATGATGCCCATCATCGATGTTGTGGACAACGTCGTGTCAGTCAAAAACAGAATCAGGATCACTCCCGGAAATCCCATCGGCACCGCGAACATGATGATAAACGGATCGATGAGCGATTTGAACTGCGCGGCCATCACCATGTACACGAGCATGAGCGCGAGAACGGTGGCGAACAGCAGGCCTTGAAAGGTTTCGCGCTGTTGCTGAATCTGGCCGGCCAGTTTGAGGCTGAAACCAGTCGGCAACTGAAGCGAGGCGAAGGCCGATTCAAGATCGGCGGCAATGTCTCCTAGCGGGCGGGTTGTTGGATTGGCCGTCACATGCACCACGCGCTGAAAGTACTTGCGGTCGATCTTGACCGGCCCGGCATTCAATTTGAGGGAGGCGACGTTTTTGAGCAATACCGGCTGTCCGGTCTTGGAGGTCAATAAAATATTCTCCAGGTCGGTGAGATTCGTCCGGTGTTCCTCAGCCAGCCAGGCACTGATGAAGTACTCGTTTCCATTGTGCGGGTCGGTGTAGATGATGGGATCGGTTTGCCCGTTGCCATTGAGGGAGTACAGAACGGTGTTTGCCACGTCGGCTTCACTGATGCCCAGCAATGCTGCTTTCTCACGGTCCACCGTGACGTTGATCTCCGGGTAATTTTCCTCCCGGCTCGCCTCGACATCGGCCAACCCCTGGGTTTGCTCCATAATCTCTTTGACGCGCTTGATCACCTCTCGGGCTTTATCAAAGTCGTAGCCATAGATTTCGACATCGACGGCTTTTTGCGAGCCGAAGCTGGTGACGCGTTTGACCAGGCCGCCCGGATCGAACGACATGGCCACACCGGGGAACAGCGGGAGAATTTTGGGGCGCACGTCATTCATGATCTGCACTTGGCTTCTGCGGCGTGTATCCACCGGGGCCAGATATACCTGGATCGATGATGTGTGGGGACCTGTGTTGGGGTTGAAGAGCGACGACCGGCCTTGGGATAGCACGCCGGTACTGGAGACGATCGTTTCCAACTCATGAGCAGGAATCGCCTCGCGAAGCACTCGTTCCACTTCGGCAACCTGTTGTTCGGTTTTTTCGACACGCTGACCGACGGGGGCGCGGAGGGCGATGCGGAACTGGCTTTCGTCCGAGACCGGCAAGAATTCGGTGCCGATCCGAGGGACCAGCGCGAGCGAGCCGGTAAAGATCAGCAGCACGGCTGCGATGAACATTCGTCGATGCTGCAATATCCAGCTCAGTGCGCCCTCGTAGCTCCTGTCGAGCGATTCGTAGCGATCACGGCTCCATGCCATCATCTGGACCCACCATTCCGGCATCGTCTGGTGGGCTTCGTGCTCGGGTTTGAGAAACTTGTAACAGAGCGCCGGGGTGACGGTCCGGGAGATGAAGAACGATGTAAAAAGGGCGATAGCGATGGTGACGGTCAAGGGAATCAGCAAGAGGCGCGTGATCCCGACGATGAAAAACATCGGGAGAAAGACTACGACGGTCGTCACGGTCGACGCAAAAATCGGCATGGCCACTTCACGGGCGGCCTCCACAATGGCGTCCCAGCGCCGAGCGCCGGTGTTCAGGTGACGCTGGATGTTTTCCAGCTCCACGATGGAATCATCGACAAGGCGGCCGATCCCGAGCGCGAGTCCGCCCAGCGTAAAGACGTTGAGCGTTTGGCCGGACAGGTGGAGCGCGATGAAGGTCACCAGAATAGAAAGGGGAATAGACACGGAAATGATCATGGTGCTGGTCAGGTTGCGGAGAAAGATCAAAATCACGGCGGCAGCTAAGAGCGAGCCGTGCAGCGCCTGTTCAATCAGATTACGGATGGATTGACGGATGTAGACGGATTGGTCGAACGAAATACCGAGGGTCACGCCCGGTGGAATGCCGATCATCTTCGGGATCGCCGCCCGCAGCGCATCGACCACCTCGACCGTATTGGCGATCGGTTGCTTGTTTACGCGGAGAAAGACCGCCCTGGCCCCGTCGGTGCGTACGATGTTCGTTTGGATGTCGGATGAGTCGGTGACTGTTCCCACGTCGCGGACTCGGACCGGGCTGCCTTTCGGGTTGACCTTCACAATCACGTCTTGGATCGGCTCGACGGTCTTGAACTGATTGTTCGTGAATACGTTGTAGTCGAGATTGCCGGCTCGAATGTTGCCGGACGGCAGGATCACGTTTGCCGCCTTGACGGAATTCACTACGTCGAGAATGGAGAGTCCGCGGGTGCTCAGGAGCGCCGGGTCGAGGTTGATGTTGATCTGACGGATTTTCCCTCCCTCCACAGTAGCCGCGGCGACGTTGGCGATTTGTTCGATCTGCGGGGCAATGGTGTTGTACGCCAGGTCGTAGAGCGCACGCTCGTCCAGATTCTCGCTCGATACCGTGACGAATGAGACCGGGATTTGGGACACGTCGAACTTCACGATGAAGGGCTGCAGAATGCCGGGTGGGAGGCTATTCAGAATCTGTGTGATGCGCTGCATCACCTCCATCTGGCCGGTATTGATATCGGCGCCCCAGTTGAACCAGATCTGTACTGCCCCGAGTCCCTGCTTGGAGAACGATTCGACATGCTCCACATTGGAGGCGGAACTGACAGCCTTTTCGATCGGATAGACGACGCTTTGCTCGATATCAAGCGGGGGCGCGCCCTTGTAGATGACACCGACGAACGCAACAGGAATTTGGATGTGAGGAAAGAGATCAATGGGCAATCGCTGGAGTGATGTGAGGCCGAGCACCACCATCGCAAGCGACAGCATCAAGATGCCGATTCGATTGCGGAGTGCGAAGAGTGTCAGCCACATGATGGGGACGTAAGGGGTGAAGGGTTAGACGTGAAATGTGGGCGATGAGCAAGCACTGTTCACCTTTTACGCTTCACGTTTCACGGCGTTCATTGGTTGTGCTTGCACCGGGGTGCCGTCATGCACGAGGTCTTTGCCGGAGACGATGACTGTTTCGTCTCCAGTGAGCCCTTTGGTGATCTCGACGCGGTTGTCGTTGCGTACTCCGATTTCGACATTCACCCGCTGGGCTTTTCCATCCCGCACGACGAACACGTATTGCGTGTCTTCCAGCCGGCTGACTGCATCGATCGGAATCTGCACGGCCTGCCGATGGGTTCCCACCATCACTTCAACCCGGGCGAACATCCCGCCTTTCAACCGGCGATCCTTGTTGGGCAAGTCGATTTCCACGGTCATCGTGCGCGTCTCGCGATTTAGCGCTTGGACAATACGAGTGACCTGCCCTTCGAACACGCGATCGGGGTAGGCTTCGGCCCGCAGTCCGGCTTTCTGCCCGATCTGTATCGTCGGGATATCTTTCTCGACGACTTCGATGAGGACGCGAACCCTGTCGATGTCATGCAGGCTCAACATGCTGCGCGACATGGTGGACGTACTGCTGGCTGCGCCGGTGACATAGGCTCCGGTATCGAGGTTGCGCTCGGCGACAGGGCGAGGGCTATACGCTGCCCATTACACACGATCGTAAAGCCAGGCTTGCCGCTGTGCTGGCGGAGCGGTCGTTCATGAAGATCATCCGGTGTGTGCCGTTGAGCGATCCTCGCATTCAGGCTGGACAGTTGCCGCAATTGAGCTGTGAGACGTTTCGGGCCATGATTCCTATCATCACAGCCTAAACTTTCTTCAGGGCCCGATTGTCTCCAACCCGTAACTTGGGTAGACTGAGCTATCGTCATTCCGTAACGGTTTTACGCAAGGAGGAGCCTGTGAAACGAATGATCATGCGCATGGCGTTGGTGTGTGGAGTGGCGCTCATTATGTCGGCCTCAGGCGGTTGCGCGGGGAAGAGCGAGCTCCGGTATCTCGATTTTCAAACGAAGCAGCCGGCGGCACAGGCTGCCGACTTGGAGCCGGTGACGATCGTGATTGAGCCGTTTGAAGACCGGCGCGCGGATAAAGCCCGTATCGGGACTCGCACCCACTTATGGGGCGGCGTCACGCATTTTGATGTCGTGGGCGGCCGGCCCGCCGACATGATCAGCCAGGCACTGGTGAATCGCCTCAAAACGCGTGGCTGGGGAAACCGTGCGTGGAATGTCCGTTTGGGGCAGACTGGATCGGCGACCGACGCCGACATCGTGATCAGCGGCCAGGTACAAGAGTTTTCGGCCGGTGCGAAGAGCCGTGCGTTTTCCACCGTGATCGACGCCAAGAGCCGGCTCACGATTCAGGCGAAGAATGCGGACGACAAGAGTACGACCACGCGTAGCATCGAAGGCGCTCGGAGCCGGACCGTCTTCTGGTTTTGCGAACAGGATGTACAGGAGTTGCTGGCGGCGACATTGGATGACGGGATCGAACGGTTGATCTCCGATACGATAGTCGTGCAGAAGGCTGTGCGGCCGGCACGGTAACTCAGCGGAGGGTTGAGCAGGTTGCGGCTGAGACGTTACAGCGGGCAGCCGGGCGGGGGCTTCTTCCGTCTCCTCAGTTCTCTCTCTGTGGCTTGTGTCGAAGGGATGTGCTGCTGTGCTCGAACGGCGGTGGGAAACAACGGGTCCGCTGACGTTCAGCCAGGCCCTGGCTGTGGGTGATCGGCTGCGGGGGCTTGGTTTGAAGCCGGCCGCGCCGGCTAATGACGTCATTTGTTATGTCGAAGAATGGACGGTGAAGTCCGTTGACGGCTTCGATCAGCTCGATCCCT
This sequence comes from Nitrospira sp., assembly GCA_015904055.1. Next base: position 12,355 of record JABMDE010000019.1, read on the forward strand.
GGGCAACAGAAGACGTGACGCTGATCCATGTGCGGGAACAGTGGCGCGGCGATTTCTTTCTGCTCTCCGGCGCCTATCACACGAGTTATCTTCGGCATCAGGACATCGGTACCTACTGTTCAATCAGCCATCCCTGGCGCATTCGGGAACGTCTCACCCTGCATGAGCCGAAGGGCATGTTTTGGATCGGATTCAGGCATGCGCATTCCTTCATCCGTATCCGCCTTCAGGCTCGTATGGTCATCACGCCGGGGGAGACGCGGGGGGACGAGCAGCGGGCGCAATGGTTGGATGAACGGCGCGCGGCGTTCCTCGATGCGATTGCGGTGCTGGAATTGCCGGTCGAGACTGCAATCGAAAAGGACGCCGTAGTGCTCAGGCCGCATGACTCCGCTATTCCTTTTTTCTGTTCATGGCCGGACGCGTTCGGCCCCTGCCAATTTGAATACAACACGACGGACGCGTATGAGTTTCTGGTGCCGGCCAGCAAGCTTGCTGCGACGTATGCTCCGGAACCGGCCGGGGTTCGTGCGTATCTGACCGGGTTTTCGGAAGCCGCGTTGGCGGAGTTTCAGGCCATCGAGCCTGCCGCCCGCGTCGTCTATCGCTGTTCAGTCCATTGTCCGCTCGACGAGTTGCCCGATATCCTGGATGCAATTCGGCCGGATGGCCGGCTCTATGCCACGCTCTGTGAGTTTCAAACTCGTGATCTGCTGCCGGAAGGCGAAGAAGCCTCGGCCATCATCGGCATCGTCGGAGGCAGCGGAGGGTTCCAGATTGAAGTGCGCTTGAATCGGGCTCCGCTCGATGAAGAGGCGATGGCGGGCTGGTGTGATCATGTCCCACCCCATGACGTTCACTGACGAAGAAACCGCGTTGTTGGCCGATGCCCGCTTCTTTCAAAAGAAGGCGGTGATTACGGCCAAGGTGCGGACGCAGCTGGAAGCGGCGCATCGCGCGTTGACCATGGAGCTTGCCGGGGTGTCGCTGACTACGCCGCCGGGTTTCAATCCGCAGGCCCATCAGTTGGTGAAGGGCGAGCATCTCGAAGACTTTCCCTATCAATACCTGGATTGTCCCAAGCACTTCGAGGGGCGGAACACATTTACTTTTCGCATTTTGTTTTGGTGGGGGCATCATGCCGCGTTCGCGCTTTTGCTCGAAGGGGCGGACCTCAAGCAATATAAGAAGCGTTTTGTCGACCGTTTCCACCAGCTGGCTGGACACGATCTGGAGTTCTCCCTGGGCGCCGACGCTGTGGGAGTGGAAGCAGGGCGAGGGCTATACGCTGCCCATTACACACGATCGTAAAGCCAGGCTTGCCGCTGTGCTGGCGGAGCGGTCATTCATGAAAATTATCCGGTGTGTGCCGTTGAGCGATCCTCGCATTCAGGCTGGACAGTTGCCGCAATTGAGCTGTGAGACGTTTCGGGCCATGCTTCCCATCATCACCGCATAAACTTTCTTCACGGCCCGATTGTCTCCGACCCGTAACTTGGGTAGACTGAGCCATCGTCATTCTGTAATGGTTTTACGCAAGGAGGAGCCTGTGAAACGAATGATCATGCGCACGGCGCTGGTGTGTGGAGCGGTGTTTATGGTGTCGGCCTTGGGTGGTTGCGCGGGGAAGAGCGAACTCCGGTATCTCGATTTTCAAACGAAGCAGCCGGCGGCACAGTCTGCCGATATGGAGCCGGTGACGATCGTGATTGAGCCGTTTGAAGACCGGCGTGTGGATAAAGCCCGTATCGGGACCCGCACCCACTTATGGGGCGGTGTCACACATTTCGATGTCGTGGGTGGCCGGCCAGCCGACATGATCAGCCAGGCACTGGTGAATCGCCTGAAAACGCGCGGTTGGGGAAACCGTGGGTGGAATGTCCGTTTGGGGCAGGCTGGATCGGCGACCGACGCCGACATCGTGATCAGCGGCCAGGTGCAAGATTTTTCGGCTGGTGCGAAGAGCCGTGCGTTTTCCACCGTGATCGACGCCAAGAGCCGGCTCACGATTCAGGCGAAGAATGCGGACGACAAGAGTACGACCACGCGCAGCATCGAGGGCGCTCGGAACCGGACTGTTTTCTGGTTTTGCGAACAGGATGTGCAGGAGTTGCTGGCAGCGACATTGGATGACGGGATCGAACGGTTGATCGCCGATACGATAGTCGTGCAGAAGGCTGTGCGTCCGGCACGATAACTCATGGAAGGTTGAGGCCGAGGTTAAGGTTGCGTGAGTTCGAGTCGGTGGGGTCCCATGCTTAACCTGAACCTTGGCCTCAGCCTTAGGAATTGTCCACAGTGCTCGAACGGCGGTGGGAAACGACGGGTTCGCTGACGTTCAGCCAGGCGCTGGCCGTGGGTGATCGGCTGCGGGGGCTTGGTTTGAAGCCTGCCGCGCCGGCCAACGACGTCATTTGTTATGTCGAAGAGTGGACGGTGAAGTCCGTCGACGACTTCGATCAGCTCGATCCCTGGGCGACAGAAGACGTGACGCTGATCCATGTGCGGGAACAGTGGCGCGGCGATTTCTTTCTGCTCTCCGGAGCCTATCACACGAGTTATCTTCGGCATCAGGACATCGGTACCTACTGTTCAATCAGTCATCCCTGGCGCATTCGGGAACGTCTCACACTGCATGAGCCGAAGGGCATGTTCTGGATCGGATTCAGGCATGCCCATTCCTTCATCCGTATCCGTCTTCAGGCTTGTATGGTCATCACGCCGGGGGAGACGCGGGGGGACGAGCAGCGGGCGCAATGGTTGGATGAACGGCGCGCGGCGTTCCTCGATGCGATTGCAGTGCTGGAATTGCCGGTCGAGACCGCAATCGAAAAGGACGCCGTGGTGCTCAGGCCGCATGACTCCGCCATTCCTTTTTTCTGTTCATGGCCGGACGCGTTCGGTCCCTGCCAGTTTGAATACAACACGCTGCGAACTCATCGGCATGAAGCGCTTCGGCGAATGCCAGGTCGTCGATTTCGGCGAAGGCCGCGTGGCCGGTTACTCTATGGTGCAGCTGATCTCGACCTCGTTGATCAGCGGCCATTTCGCCAACGATACCAATAACGCGTACCTCGACATTTTCAGCTGCAAGGGATATGACCCTGCGGTCGTCGAATCATTCTCAAAGGAATTTTTCGGCGCCCAACGAAGTCTGGCTACGATGACACTTCGATACTAAGGGGTGCCTCTGCATCTGATACCCGTGCGCGGGGGCCGCGGTTACGCGGTCCCCGCCAGGACCAACCTGCTGCTGACGAGTTTGCATCACGATGAATCCCACAACGGTCAAAGAATTGTTTGAATCGCTTCCTTCGAAATTCGACAAGGACGCAGCCGAGGGGTTGGACGCGGTGTATCAGTTCAACTTAACAGGTGCGCAGAGCGGCCAGTACCATGTGATCGTGAAGAACGGCGACTGTGCCGTCAAAGAAGGCGTCTATGCTGATCCGCAAGTGACACTCTCGCTGGGTGGAGACGACTGTATCAGGCTGCTCAACGGCCAGCTTAGCGGATTTTCGATTGCCATGTCGGGCCGCTTGCAGATCGCGGGAGATATCAGCCTCGCCATGCAGCTTAAGTCTTTGTTCCCGACCCTCGGCCGCTAACAGTAACAGGATACTGAAAAAGTCCGCCAGCTTTGTTCTCGCGTCGCTCAGAGGCTCAACGTACGGAGCCAACGGAGGCAAGGAACCTATCCGCTCGCATGTGATCGAAGCGAGCGGTTCAAGCAAGGCTTGGTGTGTACCTCCTCGCCTCTTTGCTTGCTGCGGCCTCACCTGAGGAAGTGCGCGTCTTGGCGCGCCGGGGCTGGGCGGGTGAGAACAGCGGCCATTTTGAGTATCCTGTATAGCCGTTAGGTGTCGCGTTAAGCATCGAGATTTGCGATGGCCATAGCATCACAGTGAGTTTCTCAGCATCCTGCTAAACCGTCAAAATCGCCAGCCGGCTGTGTATTAGGAGAGAATCGTCTCCCGCTCGTTTTCCGGTATTCTTCGAATCCGTTCCTCCAACATCACATAGACCGTCGGGATCAGGAATAACGTTAACAGAGTGGACACACTCAAGCCTCCGACGACCGCCCGGGCGAGCGGCGCGTTGGTTTCTCCTCCGGTTCCCAGGCCGATGGCCATCGGGAGCAGACCGAAGACTGTTGCCAGGGATGTCATGAGAATCGGCCGGAGGCGGGTTTTTGATGCCGTGATCACGGCGTCGAGGAGCGACCGGCCCTTTCGGCGCAGCACGTTCGTATAATCGACCAACAGGACGCCGTTTGAGACGACGATGCCGAACATCATGATGATGCCCATCATCGATGTCGTGGACAATGTCGTGTCGGTCAGAAATAGAATCAGAATCACTCCCGGAAAACCCATCGGCACCGAGAACATGATGATAAACGGGTCGATGAGTGATTTGAACTGTGCGGCCATCACCATGTACACGAGCATGAGTGCGAGGGCGGTGGCGAACAGCAGGCCCTGGAACGTTTCACGTTGTTGCTGAATCTGGCCGGCCAGTTTGAGGCTGAAACCAGTCGGTAGTTGAAGCGAGGCAAACGCCGACTCGAGGTCGGCGGCAATGTCTCCCAGCGGGCGGGTCGTCGGATTGGCCGTTACATGCACCACACGCTGAAAGTACTTGCGGTCGATCTTGACCGGCCCGGCATTCAATTTGAGCGAGGCGACGTTTTTGAGCAACACCGGCTGTCCGGTTTTGGAGGTCAATAAAATGTTCTCCAGATCAGTGAGATTCGTCCGGTGTTCTTCGGCCAGCCACGCGCTGATGAAGTACTCATTTCCATTATGCGGATCAGTATAGATGATGGGATCAGTTTGCCCGTTACCATTGAGGGAGTACAGAACGGTGTTTGCCACCTCGGCTTCGCTGATCCCGAGCAAGGCTGCCTTTTCACGGTCTACAGTGACGTTGATCTCCGGATAATTTTCCTCCCGGCTTGCCTCGACATCGGCCAGGCCCGGGGTTTGCTCCATAATCTCTTTGACGCGCTTGATCACCTCCCGGGCTTTGTCAAAGTCGTAGCCGTAGATTTCAACATCGACGGCTTTTTGCGAACCGAAGCTGGTGACGCGTTTGACCAGCCCGCCCGGATCAAACGACATAGCCACGCCGGGGAACAGCGGGAGAATTTTGGGACGCACGTCATTCATGATCTGCACCTGGCTTCTACGGCGCGTATCCACCGGGGCCAGATACACTTGAATCGATGATGTGTGGGGGCCTGTGTTGGGGTTGAAGAGCGACGAGCGGCCCTGGGACAGCACGCCCGTGCTGGAGACGATCGTTTCCAACTCATGAGCAGGAATCGCCTCACGAAGCACTCGTTCCACTTCGGCGACCTGTTGTTCCGTTTTTTCGACACGCTGGCCGACGGGGGCGCGGAGAGCGATGCGGAACTGGCTTTCGTCCGAGACCGGCAAGAATTCGGTGCCGATCCGGGGGACCAGCGCGAGCGAGCCGGCAAAAAATAGCATCACGGCTGCGATGAACATTCGGCGATGTTGCAACATCCATCTCAGCGCATCCTCGTAGCTTTTGTCCAGAGATTCGTAGCGATCACGGCTCCACGCCATCACCCGTATCCACCATTCCGGCATCGCACGGTGGGCTTCGTGCTCGGGCTTGAGAAACTTGTAACAGAGTGCCGGGGTGATGGTCCGGGAGATGAAGAACGATGTGAAGAGAGCGATGGCGATAGTGATGGTCAAGGGAATCAGCAAGAGGCGTGTGATCCCGACGATGAAAAACATCGGGAGAAAAACCACGACGGTTGTGACGGTCGATGCAAAAATCGGCATGGCGACTTCGCGGGCAGCCTCTACAATGGCATCCCAGCGCCGAGCGCCGGTGTTCAGGTGACGCTGGATGTTTTCCAGTTCCACGATGGAGTCGTCGACAAGGCGGCCGATCCCGAGTGCGAGCCCCCCCAGCGTAAAGACATTGAGCGTTTGGCCGGACAGATGGAGTGCGATGAAGGTCACCAGGATAGAAAGGGGAATAGACACGGAAATGATCATGGTGCTGGTCAGGTTGCGGAGAAAGATCAAAATCACGGCGGCAGCTAAAAGCGAGCCGTGCAGCGCTTGTTCGATCAGATTCCGGATGGACTGACGAATATAGACGGATTGGTCGAACGAGATCCCGAGGGTCACACCCGGTGGAATGCCGATCATCTTCGGGATCGCCGCCCGTAGCGCATCAACCACCTCGACCGTATTGGCAATTGGCTGCTTGTTGACGCGGAGAAAGACCGCTCTGGCTCCGTCGGTGCGTACGATGTTCGTTTGGATGTCGGATGAGTCCGTGACGGTTCCCACGTCGCGGACTCGGACCGGGCTGCCTTGCGGGTTGACCTTTACGATCACGTCCTGGATCGGCTCAACAGTTTTGAACTGATTGTTCGTGAACACGTTGTAGTCGAGATTGCCGGCTCGAATGTTGCCGGACGGCAGAATCACGTTCGCGGCTTTGACGGAATTCACGACGTCGAGGATGGATAGCCCACGGGTGCTCAGGAGCGCCGGGTCGAGGTTGATATTGATCTGACGGATTTTCCCTCCCTCCACCGTAGCCGCGGCGACGTTGGCGATTTGTTCAATCTGCGGGGCGATGGTGTTGTATGCCAGGTCGTAGAGCGCACGCTCGTCCAGATTCTCGCTCGATACCGTGACGAACGAGACCGGGATTTGGGACACGTCGAACTTCACGATGAAGGGCTGTAGGATGCCTGGTGGAAGACTGTTCAGAATCTGTGTGATGCGCTGCATCACCTCCATCTGGCCGGTATTGATATCAGCGCCCCAGTTGAACCAGATCTGCACCGCGCCGAGTCCCTGCTTGGAGAACGATTCGACATGCTCCACGTTGGAAGCGGAACTGACGGCCTTTTCGATCGGATAGACGACGCTTTGCTCGATATCGAGAGGGGGGGCGCCCTTATAGATGACGCCGACGAACGCGACCGGGATTTGGATATGAGGAAAGAGATCGATGGGCAAGCGCTGGAGCGATGTGAGACCGAGTACCACCATCGCGAGCGACAGCATCAAGATGCCGATTCGATTGCGGAGTGCGAAGAGTGTCAGCCACATAAGTTAAGCGTAAGGCGTCAGGCGTGAGGTGTCAGGGGTGATGAAATGACCGGTGGTAACATTGCGACACAGTGCGCTCCGCGTTTCACGCCTCACCCCTCACGTTTTACGGGTTCAAGGGGTTGTGCCTGAACAGGGGTGCCGTCATGCACGAGGTCTTTGCCGGAAACAATGACGATTTCGTCTCCGGTGAGCCCTTTGGTGATCTCGACGCGGTTGTCGTTGCGTACTCCGATCTCGACATTCACCCGTTGGGATTTTCCATCCCGTACGACGAACACGTATTGCGTGTCTTCCAGCCGGCTGACTGCATCGATCGGAATTTGCACGGCCTGCCGATGGGTTCCTACCATCACGTCAACCCGGGCAAACATGCCGCCTTTTAATCTGCGGTCCTTGTTGGGTAAGTCGATTTCCACGGTCATCGTGCGTGTTTCGCGATTCAGTGCTTGGACAATCCGAGTGACGTGTCCTTCGAACACGCGATCGGGGTAGGCTTCGGCTCGCAGCCCGGCGTTCTGTCCGATCTGTATCGTCGGGATATCTTTCTCAACGACTTCGATGAGGACGCGAACCTTGTCGATGTCATGCAGGCTCAACATGCTGCGCGACATGGTGGACGTACTGCTGGCTGCGCCGGTGACATAGGCTCCGGTATCGAGGTTG
>JABMDE010000019.1:20252-28988 GCA_015904055.1 Nitrospira sp.
ATGCAGGCTCAACATGCTGCGCGACATGGTGGACGTACTGCTGGCTGCGCCGGTGACATAGGCTCCGGTATCGAGGTTGCGCTCGGCGATGTACCCGGCAAACGGGGCGCGAATATAGGAGTAGGCCAGATTGGTATCCGCTTGTGCCAGAGCCACTTCCATCTGTTTGACCTGAGCCTCGAGCGATTCCAGCGCTGCCACAGCGGCATCGAAGTTCACCTGCGCATTGTCCAAATCTTGTTGTGAGACGAATTGATCTTTGATCAAGGCCTGCATACGGTCGAGGGTGAGTCGTGCATTGCGCAGGGCCGCCTTCTGTTGTGCGACCTTCGCGGCCCCGGCGGCCAGGTTGGCTTTGGCCTGATTGACGGCATGCAGATAGTCCGTGTGGTCGATTTCCATCAGCAACTGTCCGGCCTTGACGAAGTCGCCTTTATCCACATGCAGCTTGGCGACATAGCCATCCACACGCGAGAAGAGGTTGACGACCTGATTGGGTGAAATGTCGGCCGTATAGCTGAGGCGAATGTCGAGATCTTCTTTCAGCGGGGAAACGGTTCCCACCGTAATGAGGCGCGTTTTTTGCGGATCGGGTTTGGCTCCGGTATTCAGCCGGAAGACAACCAGCGCGGTCACGGCGAAGAAGGCGATTACTCCGAGGACGACGAATGGATGTCCCGTGATGCGGTTCATACGCGTGCGTGTGGGCTGAGAGCAGGAGAAGGTTGGATAAGTCCGCCGAGGAACAGGGATACATATTCCTCTATGGTGTCCTCGTAGGTTCGGTGCATGGGCAATCCGAGAATGTCGTGTAAGAGGCGGTGGTGGACGATGATGCCGAAGAATGCTCGGGCGGCGAGCAGTGGATCGACCGGACGAAAGGCGCCGCTCTCGATCCGCTTGCTGATGTAGTGTGCCAGTAGATCGTGAAAGGCCCTGTATTGCCGTTGAAAAAACATATCGGACAGCTCGTGCCCTTCCAGGGCGCTGAAGAGGAGTAATCGGAGCATCGTCGGGTCCGCTCCTTTTTTGATCCGATAACTGGCCAGCAATGTAAACAGACGGGTATCGTCGTGCTTCCTGGCTGCCTCTTCCACGGCGTCTCGCAACTCGGAGTATTGTGCTTTTTCTGCCAGAATGGCGGCGTACAGCACACGTTTGGTCGGAAAGTACTTGAAAAGCAGTGCTTCACTCACGCCGGCTGCTTTCGCGATGGCCTTCGTCGTGGTGCCTTGAAAGCCGTTGGCGGCAAACAGCGATGCGGCAGCATTGATCAAGCCCGCTTGACGTTCAGGGCCAGATGTTCGTGATGGTCTTTGAGAGGATTTTGTGGCTTGTTTCATGGTGAGTAAGTGATCACTCACCACGAAAGTTACCATAGACGATTTGATGAGGGCAAGTGACAGGTTGATCAAGAAACAGGACGATGGTGACGGTGTGTGGGATAAGTGTCGTCGGAACACCCGGGGTGCTGGCAAGGAAGAAAGCTTGTCAGTGAGATGCAGGTTGTTTTCAGTCGAAAGTAGCGCGCAGCCTTTGCTCAAGCCCCTCCTTGCGGCTCGTGTGTGCCCCCCAACTACATTTGTGGAACGGACTGGGCACGAAGAAATGACCGAAGCCGGTTTCCTTCACGGAGGCTCAACTTTTTGAATTCTACCCCGAATAGAGTGCCCCTAGTCCAGGCGACGCCCGTTTCCAGGACGAACAGGGGGTCATTGCCATCAGGGAGGTAGAGGAACATGGTCAGTTCCATGCCGACCTTCACAGGCTGATTTCCACGAATGCACAGTCCGCTTTCAGACAGATTGATAACGGTGCCATCTCCTATCAGAACATCTTTCCTGCTGATGCCGGAATACATAAGTGCAAAGGAGACGGGGGTTCGGGGAATGTGGCGCTGTTCCAGCGGCTTCTGGGATTGATGTGAGTAACGGATTGGGGACTGATTCTCGACATTCAGGTGTTTCATCGCGAGACCTCCTTGTTGAATAGACAGTTCTTCAACAGCACCCCATTCAATCGTTGCGCGAGCTTCCTGGAAGTTGCAGCCACGCAGGGTTTATCTGCCCGCTGAATGTGCCCCTAATTTCTGTCAGTGGATGGGCCTCCTGTGTCCGTACTACGCGGTGAAAGGACATGGTCTTAGTTATCCTGCGGCTGTTGGCCTGCCGATAGAAATAGACGGTGCAGGTTCTCCTGGTCCTCTGTCTTCATACTTTGAAGAGAGAGGCCGAAGCTGTTCCCGCGTACCCACATCACGCGAGCTGCCGGAATGCAAAGATGATCCTCGGAATCAGAGTGTTCGATAAAGAGAGCGAGTTCCATCCCGGGTGTGAGGGATCGTTCGGTACAGGCTCCGATTCCATTTTGACAGAGGTCGGTCACGGTTCCGGTCTCGAAAAACATATCTGTTGCGTCCATGCCGGAAAATGTCAGGCCGAGCTGGCCGTCGAGCCGAGGGCTCCGCCGTTTGTCGCCTTCAGGTTCTGTCGCACGCAGCTGCTCCATCGAGTCGAATGTCATCTGTTTCATCATCTGTGTGCTCCTTTTCGGTACAGGTAACCAGGAATCGCGTGACGGTTTGAAGCTACCGCCATTTCGACGGCTGCGCATTCCACTATCGAGGGACTCCTGTACCCACCTCAAGGGGGGTGCTATAAGTGCCTCTTGTCGCCATTTTTTGCTGTCGACATACTCTTAATATATCAATGCGTTATGATTGCACGGTGAGGGTGTGCGGGTGCTACGTGGGAGTATGCGTGGAGAGTGATGAAAGGCCGCAGATCGCATTAGGCCTGTTGTCGCCTGATGGTTTTTCTGGAAGGTCTGGGAACTGAGAGTCGGAGTGACATGGAAGGGATCGACTATCGTCGGGTTTTGAACTGGGTCGTCAAAATACTGTGGAATGGCTTTCTTCCGGCCATCGCTCCAGCAACATCCGACCTTCAAAAAAGATCACACCGCGGTCAAGGCCTGACTCGAAACGTAGGGTCACGTCGGTATGGAACCCATGCCAGGCATAGACTTTCACCGGGCCGACGGCAATTTGTCCGGGTGTTCGATCCAGTGGGCCATATTGAGATTGAAGATAGGTGAGAATCGCTTCATGCGTGAGGGGGCTGCTGTAGCGAACGGTGACGCGGCCGAACCGGTTCTGAAAAGTCGTGAAGCGCATGGATTCAACAGGGGTGGGCCCTAATCTTGGCGGCTGTTCTTTGGGTTCGTATGTCCGTATGTGGTCGGCCTCTTCGATGAGGACGAAGCGGTCTTGGTTTGACAATAGTGTGCCCCAGGGAATGCCATCAAATCCATTGGGGTCATCGTCAATGGGAATTGCCGGCGCGGGCGTCGTCTGCAGGACCAAGCAGAGGCCAATCCCTCCCCACAGACCGGCTTGAGTGAGCCATCTGGTGAAAGTCATGTTATTCCGCCGAATCAGTAATGTCGTCATTGAAGCGTGGCGCGAGCGTTCGACTATCGATAAAGAGATAGCCGCGTTCTGTGCCGGCTTGATAGGTGACATTGATCTCGGTGTCTGGGCCGCGCCAGGTATATTGTTGGTTGAGGCCACGTGCCATCTGTCCTGGCACACGCTGTAGAGATCCAAACTGAGCTTCCAAGAAACTCAGTACCTGTTTATGAATCTGTTCGCCTTCGTACCGGATTGTCACCCTGGCAAACTGATCGTCGATCGATACATAGAGGATGCTGGTCATTTCGACGCCGGCAAATGTCGATCGAAGAGTCTTGGGACGGTACTCCTTCACATGAGTGCCTGAATGGATGGTTTCCAGGTCTTGCCGCGCCGTTAGGGACGTTCCCCAGGCGATGTCGTGGAATCCCTTCGGGTCATTGACCATCGGCACGGCCCACAAAGGCGTGACGGTGATCAACAGCCCCATCATGATGAGCAGAGAAAGGCCGAGATACGGCGGCGACGAGTTGAGGTGTTTCATGATATTCGTCGAAGGAAGAATCGCGACTTGGTGCGAACGCTACCACGAGGGAATAGTGAACGCAACCTGCCGAGGTTCCTTGAGAATCACAGGCTGCTAGCCTTATAATGCGCCGGTTTTTCCGTCAGGATGTATGCAGAGCCTCCATGAGAAGGCGAGAGGGGTATGTAGGGCATGATTGAAAGCGACGTTTTTGTACAATCCCTTCAAGATCTAGGGGTGAATTTTTTTACCGGTGTGCCTGATTCGATCCTCGGCGGGATTATCGCCGAGTTGATGGACCGACGGTTGTATACCCCTGCGGTTCGTGAAGATGAAGCGGTGGGCATGGCTGCGGGCGCGTACATGGCCGGCAAGGTGCCGGCGGTGTTGATGCAGAATTCCGGACTGGGAACCTCGCTCAACGCGCTCATCTCACTGAATGTGATTTATCGGCAGCCCTGCATCCTCATTGTGTCATGGAGAGAGGGCAAGGGGGGAAGGATGCGCCGGAGCATCTTGTGATGGGCGAAGTTATGCCGCAGTTTCTCGATACGATGAAAATTCCGCACCGCACGCTGACGGAGAAAACGGCAGGTGACGATTTCAGATGGGTGGCGGAGACCTTTAGGAAGCAGCAGATTCCTGTGGCGTTGTTCATTACAAAGGGTGTTGTGAAAGGGTTGCATCCGTGACCGGGAGAGGCGTCATTCGCCGCGGTCAATTGCAAGACGGCCATTGATTCTGAACAGACCGAATGACGTATGTCGGTTGACGTTTGACGAGAGGGTAGCATGAGACCGGAAGAAGGAACGCTGATCAGCCGGGCGCAGGCTATGGCGGCATTACTTGAACTGTTGACCGATCAACCGGTCGTCGTCTGCAACGGATTCCCCTCGCGTGAGGCCCAGAAGATCGCCGACCGGCCGACGCATTTTTATATGATCGGCTCGATGGGCAACGCGTCGGCCATTGCGCTGGGTGTGGCGCTGGCAAAACCAAATAAGCAGGTCATTACTTTTGACGGCGACGGCAATGTGCTGATGGGGATGGGAACGCTGGCGACCGTAGGAGCCTTGAAGCCGAAAAACTTCATCCATGTGGTGTTCGACAACGAAGTCTACGGAACCACCGGGAATCAGCCGACGATCTCGAATGTCGTGCCGCTTGAGAAGGTGGCGAAGGCGGCGGGGTATGTGAACACTGTCCGGGTGCTTGACCGCGATGATCTGATTTACGAATTCAAAGATCTGCTCAAAAAAGACGGACCCAGCATGTTGTTGATCAAGGTCAACGAATTCCAGGAAGAAGCAGAGCGGGTTCTGCTCGATCCGCCGGACATCACGAAGCGGTTTATGAGGGCGATTGAGGGATAGGGGCGCGACAAGATTCCCTTGTGCTCGCTGCCCGCGCACGATCAGAATGTGCTCGGTCAATGCGCGCAGTAAAGGGAAGCCTGTCACGCCCCTGTAGTAGAGAATGGGGGGAAGTATGATGCTCCTGAATCCAGGTCCGGTGAACGTCAGCGAGCGTGTGCGCCAGGCGCTGCTGCACCCCGATATTTGTCACAGAGAGAGCGAGTTTACAGAACTGCTCCATCGGATACAGGGCAAGTTGCTCAAAGCCTTCGTGCCGGGAGCGGAGTCAGAGTACGTCGCGGTGGTGATGACCGGGTCGGGAACGGCTACGGTCGAAGCCGCGCTGATGTCGTCGCTGCCCATGGACGGCGCATGCTCATTTTGAATAACGGTGTGTATGGCGAGCGGATGTCCCAGATTATCGGCCTTCACCGTCTGGGTGTCAGTGAACTCAAATATGAGTGGACCGCTCGGCCTGACCCTGACAGATTGCTGCTTGCGCTACGGCAGCATCAAGAAGTGCATGCCGTGGCAATGGTGCACCATGAAACAACGACCGGGTTGCTTAATCCCGTGCAGGAGATCGCGGAGATCGTGGACAACCAGAATCGCGTCTTCGTGCTCGATGCCGTAAGTGCGTTGGCTGGTGAAACAGTCGATATTGCGCGGTCGCACATTTATATGGTGGTTGGTACCGCGGGGAAGTGCATTCAAGGATTCCCCGGTGTGTCGTTTGTGCTTGTGCGAAAGGGATTCGTCGAGAAGATGCGCGCCTATCCCAAACGATCCTGGTATCTCCATCTTCCGCATTACATCGACAATGAAGGCCGGGGCACGATTCCCTTTACTCCCGCCGTCCAAGTCTACTATGCGTTTGATGAGGCGTTGAGCGAGCTGCTGGAAGAGGGCGTCGCCAATCGCATTCAGCGGTACAAGCAGATGGCGGCGATCATTCGCGACCGCATGGCCAAGCTGGGAGTGAAAGCAGTGTTACCGACGGATCGCCAGTCGAATACCATCACGGCCTACTACTTGCCGGAGGGTGTTTCTTACCAGTCGTTACATGCTCGGCTGAAGACGCAGGGCTACGTCATCTATGCAGGCCAGGGCAATCTCGAAAATAAAATATTCAGAGTCGCCAATATGGGTGCATTGACCGCAGCACAGTTCGCCGGATTTCTTGACGCTTTCGAACAGGCCTGTAAGTCGATATGAAAGCGGTCATCCTCGCAGCCGGCGTCGGTAAACGCCTCTGGGAAATTACCCAACATCGGCCTAAGTGTCTGATCGAGATCGGTGGACGGTCGCTGCTGCATCGATATTTAGAGATCCTGGCCGGCCTGGGGATCAGACGGACGACGATCGTCGTCGGCTATCGGCAGGAGATGATTCGTGCGGCAGTCGAGCGTGATGCCTGCGGCGTGACGGTCGATTTTCTGGTCAATGATCAATTCCACCGCGGCAGTATCTCTTCGCTTTGGATCGCCCGCGCAGCGCTCGACGACGACGTGATCGTGATGGATGCCGACGTGCTGTTTCATCGCGACATCTTACGGCGGCTTGTCGAGTCATCCCATGAGAATGCGCTACTGATGGATGAGATGGTCCGGCAGACCGGCGAAGAGTGCATGGTGGTGGTGGCGGGAGGCCGTGTCATCGCATTGACGAAAAAAATGCCGGACCGGTACGACTATGCCGGCGAGGGGGTAGGATTTCTGCGGGTGCGGCATGCCGACACCCCGCACATGGTAGAGTCTCTTCGGTCCCACATCGACAAGGGTTCATGGAACATGGAATACGAGGATGCGTTGCAGCAGTTTTTTCAGACTGTGAAAGTCGGCCACGAGAAAATCGGCGGGCTGCCTTGGACGGAGATCGATTTCGTCGAGGATGTGAAGAAAGCAGAATTGGACGTTTTGCCAAGATTGTGAGAAGGTTTTTCCGGGAGCCGAGACCGACGAGCAGTCGTAGGTAACCGTGATGAGTGAAAGTATCCTTCAGCGGCGAGTGGAGGTCCAGGGATTGGCGACGGCCATCCTGTTGCCCTCGGTGAGTGTGTTTGGAACCCAGGACGAGCACCGGCCGGACGCGGTGGGGCCGTTGACGAATGTCGTGGGAATCGGGCTGTTTGCGCGTGCGGTGCTCACCTTGCAGCGGGCCGGTATCCGGCAATTGATCGTGCTGGCCGGGGCCGAGGAAGACCAACTCAAACAGGCATTGGGGAATGGGCCACGAGTCACAATCCCCGTTCGCTGGATGCCCATTCGAGAGTTTCCACTCGATGATTCGAGGACGTGGGATTTTCTTGCGACTGAGGTCCGTGGCTTTGCGTTGATTGCGAGCGTGAACGCGGTATTTTCACGGGGGTTGGTCGAACGCCTTCGCCATGATCTGCGGGAAGGTGAAGCGGTTGTCGTGGCGCAGGAGGCATCGAGACGGTCTGAGCCGGTGACCTCGGGAGGACTCCGGTTGAAGGTCCAGTCTGATCGATTGACGTCGTTTGCGCCGGCGCATTTTGACGATTCTGCTCCCTGCGCTGCAGAGTTGGTCGTATTACCGGCCGGCTTTATGAGTACCGGCGGGCATCTGCCGGCTGATAACGGCCGGCTTCCGATCCGTCGATGGCTCGAACGGGCGGCGGTGGACGGCCGTGTGTGTGTCGTGGCAGCGGAGGAGAAGCGCGGAACGTGGTATCAGGATGTGAGGACGCTGTCCGATGTGCCGCTGGCTGAAAAGAAACTCTTCAACTCATTGAAGGGGGAAACGGAAAGTTTTGTCGATCGACACTTCAATCGCAAACTCTCGCGCTGGTGCACGCGCCTGTTTCTCGCCGCAGGGTTCTCACCCAACGCAATTACGGTTGTCGCGGCGTTCATCGGGTTTGTGTCGGCTGCGGGGTTTGGATTGGGGACCTATGCGGCAGGGGTCGTCGCAGCGCTGCTGTTCCAGTTGGCGGCGGTGATCGATTGTTGTGACGGCGAAGTTGCGCGTCTGACCTTCACCGAGTCGCCGTTCGGCGCCTGGTTCGATCTCGCGATGGACAATGTCGTGCATATGGCGATCTTTGCAGGTATTGCCGCCGGGATTTATTCAACGCAGGTAGGCCAGCCCGCGGCTTGGAGAACGCTGGCTTGCGGGGCGGTTGCTGTGTTGGGGAACGGTCTGTCGTTCCTGTTGGTGGAACGGGCGCAGAAAATCAAGTCGGCAGGTTGGTGGAGAACGCCGGCCCATGCGGCGTGGTCGGATTTCATGCTGAAGAATGTTGCAAGCCGTGATTTCTCGGTCTCGCTGGTGTTGTTTGCGTTATTTGCCAAGCTTGAGTGGTTTCTCTGGTTCACAGCCGCCGGTTCCTTCATCTTTGCCGGTATCATGCTGTGGGTCATTCGTCCGTCCGCCGTCATCGCCACGAAGATATGAGTACCTGACCGCGCGTGCTTAGATAC
>JABMDE010000019.1:29108-31826 GCA_015904055.1 Nitrospira sp.
GGCCGTGTCATTGCGTTGACGAAAAAAATGCCGGACCGGTACGATTATGCCGGCGAGGGAGTAGGATTTCTGCGGGTGCGGCATGCCGATACCTCGCACATGGTGGAGTCTCTCCAGTCCCACATCGACAAGGGTTCATGGAACATGGAGTACGAGGATGCGTTGCAGCAGTTCTTTCAGACGGTAAAAGTCGGCCACGAGAAAATCGGCGGGCTGCCTTGGACGGAGATCGATTTTGTCGAGGACGTGAAGAAAGCAGAGTTGGACGTTTTGCCAAGATTGTGAGAATGTTTTTCCGGGAGACGAGACGAACGGCTAGCCGTAGGTAATCGTGATGAGCGAAAGTGTCCTTCAGCGGCGAGTGGAGGTCCAGGGACTGGCGACGGCCATCCTGCTGCCCTCGGTCAGTGTGTTCGACGCCCAGGCCGATCGCCGGACGGACACAGTGGGGCCGTTGACGAATGTCGTGGGAATTGGGTTGTTTGCGCGTGCAGTGCTCACCTTGCAGCGGGCCGGCATCCGGCAATTGATCGTGCTGGCCGGGGCCGAAGAAGACCAACTCAAGCAGGCATTGGGGAATGGGCCACGGGTCACAATTCCCGTTCGCTGGATGCCCATTCGAGAGTTTCCGCTCGATGATTCAAGGACGTGGGAGTTTCTTGCGGCTGAGGTCCGTGGCTTTGCGCTGATTGCAAGTGTGAATGCGGTATTTTCACGGGGGCTGGTCGAACGTCTTCGCAATGATCTGCGGGAGGGTGAGGCGGTTGTCGTGGCGCAGACGGCATCGAGACGGTCTGAGCTCGTGCCCTCGGGAGGACTCCGGTTAAAGGTCCAGTCCGATCGATTGACGTCGTTTGCGCCGGCGAATTTCGACGATTCTGCTCCCTGCGCGGCAGAGTTGGTCGTGTTGCCGGCCGGTTTCATGAGCTCGGTTGGGCATATCCCGGACGATAACAGCCGGCTTCCGATCCGCCGATGGCTCGAACGCGCGGCGGTGGACGGCCGGGTGCGTGTCGTGGCAGCGGAGGACAAGCGCGGAACGTGGTATCAGGATGTGAGGACGCTATCCGATGTGCCGCTGGCCGAAAAGAAGCTCTTCAACTCATTGAAGGGAGAAACGGAAAGTTTTGTCGATCGTCACTTCAATCGCAAACTCTCGCGCTGGTGCACGCGCCTGTTTCTCGCCGCAGGGTTCTCGCCCAACGCGATTACGCTCGTGGCGGCATTCATCGGGTTTGTGTCGGCTGCAGGGTTTGGAATGGGGACCTATGCGGCAGGGGTTGTCGCAGCGCTGCTGTTCCAGCTGGCGGCGGTGATCGATTGCTGTGACGGCGAAGTCGCGCGACTGACCTTCACCGAGTCGCCGTTCGGCGCTTGGTTCGACCTCGCCATGGATAATGTCGTGCATATGGCGATCTTCGCAGGCATTGCCGCCGGGATTTATTTAACACAGGTGGGCCAGCCTGCGGCCTGGATCACGCTGGCCTGCGGGGCGGTTGCTGTGCTGGGGAACGGCCTGTCGTTTTTGTTGGTGGAACGGGCGCAGAAAATCAAGTCGGCAGGTGGGTGGAGAACGACGGCCCATGCGGCTTGGTCGGATTTCATGCTGAAGAATGTCGCGAGCCGTGACTTCTCGGTTTCGCTGCTGCTGTTCGCGTTGTTTGCCAAGCTCGAGTGGTTCCTCTGGTTTTCAGCTGCCGGTTCCTTCATCTTTGCCGGTATCATGCTGTGGGTCATTCGTCCGTCCGCTATTGTCGCCACGAAGATATGAGTACCTGACCGCGCGTGCTTAGATACCTCCTACTGACTTTCGGTCTCGCCGTACTAGGTCTTCTCGTCTGGAACATTGGGCCTGCCAATATTTATGACGCCGCCTCGCGTCTTGGTCCCGGGGCTCTGGTGGTCATCCTGATCCCATCCCTCATCATGTATGTGATCGAAGCCTATGGATGGAGAATGGTATTGGGGCCTTCGGCGCAGTCGGTGCCGTTTTGGAGGCTGCTGGCCATTCGAACCGCCGGTGAAGTGGTGAACATGACGACTCCGACGGCCTACTTGGGCGGTGAACCGTTGAAGGCGTATTTGCTCAAGAACTGCAACGTGCCGATTGCAGAGGGGGCCGCGTCGGTCGTCATTGCGAAGACCACGATGACCATCGCCGAAGTGCTCTTTATTTTGTTGGGCATTGCGTTTGGATTTTGGATTCTTGGCCCAGGCAGTTCGGCGTGGCAGTCGGTTGCGGCTGCGCTGGTGAGTGTGGGGTTGCTGGTATGCTCGATTGCCGGGTTTGTGTTTATCCAGCGGCGCGGCCTCTTCGCGTCAATTCTCGGTATGATCAGGAAGCTGGGGTTGCAGATCAGGTCTCTGGAATCCCAGGAAGAGCATCTGCGCTCGATCGACCAGACGATTCTCAATTTCTATAGCCACCAGCAACAGGCTTTCTATACGTCCACCGGGGTGTACTTTCTTGGCTGGATGGCCGAAGCACTGGAAGTGTTCGTGATCCTGTACTACCTGGGCGGTCCCACAGATGTGCTATCAATGATTTCTATCGCCGCGCTCGCAGTCTTCATCAAGGGCGGAACCTTCTTTATCCCGGGCAGTCTGGGAGCCCAAGATGGCGGGAATCTCTTGCTGCTGAAGGCGTTCGGCTATAGCGATGTCACCGGCATCACGTTCGCGCTCCTGCGGCGATTTCGTGAATTGGTTTGGATCGGC
>JABMDE010000190.1 GCA_015904055.1 Nitrospira sp.
GTCGAATCGCTCGATGACCAGCGCCTTGGTATCACCGAAGGTGTGCATCTCTGCCTTGGCGACCGGCAAGCCGAACGCGTCCGCCAGTTTCAGGCAGTAGAACTCATTCTCGACACTGTCCGACAGATCAAGGCCATTGGGAAGCCGTCCGATCTGACTTTTGAAGATATGCGTCGTGGGCGTCGTCCCTGCCGGCTTCCACCACCGGCCTTTGTGCCGCAGCAACGCCGTTTTCTCCTGTGCGCCGGCCACAGAAATTCTGAACGCCTCCTCACGGCTTAACCCCAGCGGGGATTGCGAAAGGCCACGGAGCAGTGTTTCGATCGCTGCGTCCGTTATGGTTTCTCCATTGATCGTAGTGGTGTCCCCCTCATCGGCATCCTCGACCCCCATGAATTGCATCGCCCCAACGCAATCCCGGCCAATGGACGCGAGCAGACTATAGGCATCCGTTCCCGCTGCGCCCACTCTTTCGGCGATACGCCGCTTCAGCACGTCGGAGTCCGGCAAGAGATTCTCGAACACCGCCGCGACCACCTCTCCTCTATACGCGTCCTCCCGCAAGGGAAGTGACAACGAAACTGGTAGTGCGTGTTCCCACTCCAACCACTGGGGGTCATACTGAAACCCAATCGCGCCGGTGGATACTTTGCTGAGCTGGCCGACTAGCCGGTTGTTCAGGAACACGCGCAACGGCACATGGGTACGACGGCGTGCCATCAGAAGATCTCCTCAATATCAGCCGCCCGGCTTTGGGAGCGCGGGACCATTCGAAATTCCAGATCGAGCGCAGCCAGCACGCTCAGAATAGTTTCCAACGTTGCCGACGGATTCCCCGTCTCGATCAGGGAGATCGTCTCTTGTCGAAGGCCAGCCTTTTCTCCTAATTGCGTTTGACTGAGTCCCTGTTTCTTCCTGATCCGCCTGATCAGATTTCCGATCTGTCTTGGATCTCGTGCAAGATCACTCATAACGAGTCCCTCCGTGATTCTCGCATTATGCGCTATTCACGATAACATGGAAATATCGTGATTGGCACATATTTCTGGCTTGTGCGCTAAATGCGATAGGCTCAATGTTTTAGCGTGATGATACAGGCAGCCTAAGGGGAGGCTGCTATGGGGTTTGGGGATTCGATCTAGATTCCCAACTCTTCCGACACCCGCACTTCCGATTCGTCGATGAGTTCTTCCAGACAGGTAAAGCAGGGAAAGGGGAACCGGTCGATGGGAATGGCACAGACTTCGCCGACCGGTGATTCTTCCAGCGCCGGACCGCCGCATTCTTTGTGAATCAACACCAGCATCAAATTTCCCTCATCACCAATCGGCGAAACAGCTCCAGATGTTCAGGACTGCTGAGCCGATGGTCGCCTGGAATCAGTTGAAGTGCAAGAGGAAAACTCGGATTGCGACGAAGCAGTTCATTGGCAAAACCCTTACTCCCCTCCGGTGAGATAACCGTATCTTGCTCGCCATGAAGAATGGTCGTCTGCACTGGGCGCAGGTTCTCAAACGTCTTCGCCCAATAGGCTTCGCTCTCTTCCACCCACTTCCAGGAGAGTAGCCAGTCTCGATGGAGCGGATCATCGTCCCACGGCATCCAGCCAGCAGTATGCCAATCATGGAGCCGCTCTTTGGAAATCGTCTTGGCTCGCTCGCCCATCATGTTGAACGCCGGCGCGATCAGAATGAGCTCTTCCACGATGGGGAACTCCTGTGCGACCAGCCAGGCGATCCAACTGCCGAGCGAATTGCCCACGATGGTGACGGGTGGCCCAGCCTCTATCGATTTCAACACAGCCCGCGCATCGGCGATCCAATCAGAGAGCCTGTAATCGGTGAACTGCCCTTCTGAATCGCCAAATCCTCTCACGTCGTAGCAACAGAATCCCCAGCCCTGCGCTTCGCACCATTGCGCCAGCGCCTTGCTCTTGTTGCCCCAGCGTTTCGAGAGAAACCCGGTGATGAAGAGGATCTGGCGATCCGTTCCAATCGCGCGATCACCACGAATCAACGTGCCGTCGGACGCTCTGAGTTCAAACGGATGCTGTGCGCTCATGCTGTCGTCAACACCTTCGCGAGAAATCCGCCCAACTGATGGAGCACCGCATACGGAATTTCATGCCCGCCATGAAAGCTGTGCCATTCTACACCGAGACCCGATTGCATCAGAGCGTCACGGAGGCGCTCCGCGCCAATATGCGGAAGGATGTCGTCCTTCGTCCCATGGCTTTGGAAGACTGGCAACCCTCTCCGCTCGGTCATGAGGGGA
>JABMDE010000191.1 GCA_015904055.1 Nitrospira sp.
TTGTCAGCCTGTCACCCTGCGAACAGTCTCTCGGTTTTTTGAATTGGCACTCGCCTTATCGGCTTGGAAAAAGGCTGGAGACTCAGAGTGGCCGTTGCGGATGAATCCTTCCTCCGGCAATTTACATCCGACGGAAGGCTATGTGGTGTTCCCGGAGATGGCTGGACTCGATCTCAAACCGGGGCTGTACCACTATGCGCCAAAGGAACATGGACTCGAATTGCGCGCGGAGTTTCCTGCTGAGCGAGTGGCCCGCTTGCTCAGCTCGTTTCCAGTAGGGGCATTTCTCTTTGGACTCACGTCGATTCATTGGCGCGAGGCTTGGAAGTATGGCGAACGGGCGTTTCGCTACTGCAATCACGATGTGGGACATGCGATCGGTACGGCGCGGATAGCCGCTGCGACGTTGGGTTGGCGGATGACCTTGGTAGATGGTGTGGATCAGAACACCGTGGCACTCTTGCTGGGAACGAATCGAGTAGATGATTTTGCAGATGTGGAGGCGGAACACCCAGATTGTTTGGCAGTGATCTGGCCGGTTGGGGAGGTGAAGGGTGAAACGTTAGACGTGAAACGTGAAGAGGGCATAGAGATTCCGCTGCTTCTCGATTCAAGGGTGGTGCGGGATATCGTTGAATGCGCCTGGCACGGGAGGGCCAATCGGTTGAGCGGCGAGCATGGGGTTGAGTGGGAGATTATTGATGAGGCGGCGGTGGCGAGTTGGAAAGCCTCTTGCGAATACCATGCAGTGGCGGCTCCCTTTTCTGGTACCGCTCGCGTTTCACCGTTCACGTCTCACGAGGGGCTATTGGCAGGTCAGATTATCCGCCAGCGTCGGAGTGCTGTGGCGTTCGATGGCAAGACAGCGATTTCATCCGCGACGTTCTTCCAGATGATGCAGCGGGTGATGCCTCGACCAGACCGGCCGCAGCTGGAACGGCCGATGCCATGGGACGTCTGGCCTTATGACCCTGCGATTCATCTGTTGATATTCGTGCACCGTGTGGATGGACTGACGCCGGGGTTATATTTCTTGGTACGCGACACCAAGAAATTGACGTTTCTTCAGCAATCGATGAATCCCGAACTCTCATGGACGACTGCGCCTGATTGTCCTGACGATCTGCCGCTCTATTGGCTGCTCGAAGGCGATGCAAGAAAACTGGCGGTGCAGGTCAGTTGTCACCAGGACATTGCGGGCGACAGCGCGTTCTCATTCGGAATGTTGGCGGAATTTGAGGGAACATTACGGGAGCGAGGCGCCTGGTGGTATCCCCGGATGTTTTGGGAGTCGGGGCTGCTGGGCCAGGTCTTGTACCTGGAATCGGAGGCGGCAGGTGTCAGAGCCACTGGGATCGGCTGTTTTTTTGACGACCCGGTGCATGAGGTTGTGGGAATCAAGAATATCGCTCTTCAATCACTGTATCATTTCACTATCGGCGGTCCGGTGGAAGATGGCAGGTTACAGACCTTGCCCCCCTATGGGCACGTGAAGCGTATCTCGTGAAGCGTTCTTCGAGTTGGCCGAAGACGAGATACGAACGACGAGATACGAGGAACGAGCAGATATGTTTAAGATCAAGAAGAAAGCAGAAAAGCCGAAGCCGGCGGTACTCTATAACATTGTCGAAGACTATTCCGAATTCGACGCGCCGGGCAATGTGACGGTCTGTGCCATGACGCTTACGGAGGACCTGGCTGCGCATGCCAAGATTCTCGCGGAAAGCTACGACGTGCCGCTGGATACGATGACGACACTCCTCACCGAAGGCGGGGTCTATGTCTATCCACAGATAAGCGGAATTCTCACGCGCGGGCTGTTTGCCTGCCTTGTGGACCAGACCGGCGGGAACCTGAAGCAGACATTCGTCTTGGATCTGATGCAGTTCGCCGAGGCGGAGCAATCGGTTCGCGCGCGGGGTTTCTCGTTGATCGATGCGGCGCTGAACATCTTTCAGCGGACATTGCCCGATCAGTTGAAGATAAAGCTCCGGCAGAAGAATTTAGGGGTGGACTATCGGACGTTGGATCGCGCGGTGGCTAAAGGCGGCGATATCAAATACATCGATTTTCGCAAGGATTGGTCGCCGCATTTCAAACGCCTGTGCATCATGCCGGATGGGCGGCTGGTCGAAACGGGCGGATTGCAGGAGTTCGCCCAATTACATGGCATCACGATGTCTCAAGCAAAGCAGCTTGTCGAGCAAGGCGGCACACTTGACGTGCAGGGCGAAGTGCTGGCGTGCCAGATCGTCAATGGTCAGCCGGCGGTGGCGCGATTCAGCGCGGCGAACTATGCCAAGGCTAAGGAGTTGGTGACAGGAAAGGGGCTACATCTCATGGATGCGCTTAGCGAAGTCGGGTACAACGATCCGTCAATGATGCGCGGACTCGCGAGGAAAACGTTGAACGCGCGATCCTGAGAGCAGAGGTTACGGGGTGGAGAGTTCTTCTTTGACGGCTTTGACGAGGGCGTTGATATCGAATGGTTTCTCAAATGCGCGGCGGGCGCCGAATAGTTTGGCGACGTCCAGGAAATTGCGGTCTCCTTGCGCCCCCGTCATCGCAATCACTTTGGCATCGACATACTCGCGCGTGAGTTGCAGGGTCGCTTCTAACCCGTCCGTAGCGGGCATCAGCAAGTCCATGATCACGAGGTCCGCAGGATGTTCCTGATACACAGCAAGCCCTTCGCGGCCGTCGCTTGCCTCCAGTACGCGGTATCCCTCCTTTTCAAGAACCTCCTTGAGAAGAGAGCGGATAGATTGTTCGTCATCGATAATAAGGATAGTTGACATACGAAATAGTCCTCGAATTTTCAGATCTTACCTGGTGACAATGATCTCTGTCCAGGGAGAAATAAATGAGGAGAGAGGAAAGCTGCTGTGTCGAGTTCGGAGAGGATTGTCACGTCACAATGGGAATTCTCATCGGAAGTTCTCGTCGAGATTGCCACACTGCCGTTGATGAAGGGGAAGACGGTTCGGCGATTCTTGCTACGAATGCCTTACGTTGATTCCATGCCCGTTGCGCATCTACTCTCGGAAATTGATTTCGTGAACAAGTTGTATGAGTCTGAACGGGGCCTGACCCGCCGCGCTCTTCTCCGCACATCGTTGATAGGGGCTGCCATCGCGATGGCCGGACAGTGGATCCGCCCATCGGTGTCGTCTGCCGGAGATTTGCCGGAAGGACGGCTGACCTTTGTCAATCTCTGGACGGATGAGCGGCTGGACGTCACCTACCGCGATGAATTTGGGACCTACGATTTAGACGCGCTTGACGAAGTGAATCATATCCTCCGCTGCCATCATACCGGCGAAGTTGGCGCGATGGATGTGCGTGTCATTGAGCATGTCAATCTGGTGCAGAAGACGCTTGGGGGTGACCGCGAGATTCATGTCGTCTCCGGCTTTCGCTCTCCGGAGTATAATGCGATCTTGGTGCGGTCAGGCCGGCGCGCCGCCAAGAACAGCTTGCATATGCAAGGGCAGGCGATCGATGTGCAGATTGCCGGGGTTCATCCCAAAACGATCCGTCAGGCCGCGCTCGAACTG
>JABMDE010000192.1 GCA_015904055.1 Nitrospira sp.
TCGATCAAGCCTACTTTCTTGCCGAGTTTGGCCGCCTGCACGGCGGCCTTTTGGCCGGCCGGGCCGGTTCCGATCACGAGCAGGTTGTAGTGGGCCATAGGTTCAGGGGATGGTGGAGGCTGAGGCTCAGGTTAAGGCCAAGGTTAAGAATATCATACGGTCTTATATCCTCAACCTCAACCTTAACCCGCATTATTCACGAGCACTTCTGCTGCAATCGCCGATCCGCTGCTGCGACAAGCCTTTGGGCGGCGGGCTCGCCCCTCGGACCTTCGACGTACTGCACGAGTACGCCTCAGGTCCTCCGGACTCCGCGCGCCGCTCTCACGACGCGGCTGGGCGATTTCGCCACGAACTGTCATGAATAATGCGGGTTAGCCTGCTTTGGTGTCAGCTTGCTGTTATCAGCGAGCGGGCGAATCGGAACGCTTCTTCCATGTCCGGAAGTTGTGTCAGTTCAGGCGTCACTTGAAGATAGCGGATCGTGTTCGTCGTGTCGACGACGATGATGGCTCTGGCCAGAATGTGCGGGCCACCCAAGAATAATCCATAGGTCTTGCCAAACTCGCCGCCTCGATAGTCGGAGAGGAAGGTCACGTTGTCGATCTTCGCTTCTGTGGCGAACCGCTTCTGGGCGAAGGGGGTATCAACACTCACGGTAATGAGTTCGACCATCTTGTCGAGTCCCTTGTTTCGCTCGCTGAGATAATGGGTCTGCTGTTCACACACCGGAGTGTCGAGCGAGGGGACCACGCTGATGATACGGACCTTTCCGGCTCCCTTCGTTTGGGTAATGTTGACCAGTGCGAGGTCGGTCTGCGCTACCTTGACGTCCCGCAGAGCGTCACCGGTCTTAATTCCGGCACCGGACAATCCGAGTGGGCTGCCTTTGAAGAGGACATTATTCCCTTCACCGGAGACGGCGCTGCCGTCGGCAACCGCGAGATTCTTGTATGTGTAACCGATTCCGGTGGAATTGCCCATGCCCGCGCATCCGGCCAATCCGAGCGAGAGGCCCAGCGCTGTGAGGATCAATCCACGATAAGCTGTCTGCATAATGGTCTCCTTTGTTGAGGCAGTGTGATGGAGCAGTCGATCAGCCGTGATCTGTATCTAATAATGCTGAATATACGCGATCAGCGAACGGTTGACTAGATCCGGCCGTTCCCATTGGGGTAGATGGCCGGCATTGGGGATGCGTACGAACTGAGACCCACTGATGGTGCGATGGAGCTCTTCACCCACGGCGATCGGAAAGACGCAGTCCTCTTCTCCCCAGATCACCAATGTTTGATGTGTGACGGCGCTGATGCGCAGGGCGAATCCAGACTCCCATAGCGGCAGCGCGCGTTGTACGGCCAGGATGGGCGCGATGAGCCCAGGCCGACGGCGGTTGCGGTTTGCCCGCTCGACCACGGCCGGAGTAAGCAGCGTGGGGTCATGAATAATTTCATGCAGGATGGACTCTGTCATCAGGTCTCCGAACAGCCGATTGCCGAGCGAGATGAGCCATGCTGGCGCACGGGTTTCTAGGGCGCGCCGGATCGATGGGCTGGTGAGTTTCTGCATGATCTGCTGAGGGAGGCCTCCAATCAGAACGAGCTTTGCGACACGAGTGGGATGTTCCAATGTCATCGCGATGGCGAGGCCGGCGCCCATAGAGTTGCCGACCAACGTGGCGTGGGAGATCTCCAGTGCATCCATGAATCCCACGAGAAAGTCCACCATTTGGTCCGGCCTGTACTCGATGCCCGGTTTGTCGGAGAGCCCGGAACCAGGCAAATCGAGCGTGAGCACGCGGAAATGTTCTGCCAGCGCATGCTGTTGATGCTCCCATTGCCACATCGATCCCCCGAACCCATGAATCAGGATAACCGGTGGGCCGGTTCCCACATCCAAGTAGGCAATCCGTTGCTCATGGACGGTCACGGTGTGAATCGGAATGCGTTCAAACGCTTCGAATTGTGATGGAATTGGCGAAGGCGGTGCGCAGGCGCCGAACAGAAGTGTCAGCAGGCAGAGGGCAAACAGGACCAGGTATGGCGGTCTGTATGCGCGGGCGGATGGATGCGGGGTGTGAGCGTTACTCCAACTGGATGACTGTTTCATCCGTCTTCACATGATCGCCTTCGGAGGCCAGGATGGCTGCTACGGTCCCGTTGATCGGTGTCGGCACACGGCTTTCCATCTTCATCGCTTCAACGATCAGGAGAGCATCGCCGGCCTTCACACGATCTCCCACGGCAACAAGGATTTTGACGACCCGGCCCGGCATGGGCGGGGCGATATCACCCGGTTTCGACGGTCTCGGTCGCTTTGGCTTGGCGGTCTTGCCCGTGTCCGGAGACTCCGGGACGCCGGCCAGAATTTCCTGGATCGGTTCCAGGGAGACCTCTTCAAGCTTATCGTTGACGCGGATGTAGTAGGGTTTGCGGCCATCGGTTTTTCGGCCTGAGCCGGACACCTTCACATGGTAGGTTTCACCGTGCACTGTCACGTTGAATTCCACTGGCGCGAGGTGGAGTTCATGGGCGACGGCTGGTCCTTTGGCTGAGACGGATTCCAGCAGCGGAGGAGTCAAGTCGCCTTTCTCGCGGGCGTCGAAAAACTCTCTCGCGATTGCCGGGAACAGCGCGAAGGAGAGCTGGTCTTCAACCGACGAGGCGGAGGCC
>JABMDE010000193.1 GCA_015904055.1 Nitrospira sp.
GCGGTCGATTTTCTCACCAAGCCATTCGACCCCGATCATCTAGGGATGGTCATTCAGAAAGCGTTGGAACGGGAGTCGCTCAAGCGCGAGATTGTCCATTTACGCTCGGACTTGGATGCACGGTATTCCACCGTCGTGGCCGAAAGTGCCAGCATGAACGATGTCGTGATCGCGGCGAAGCGCGCTGCGGCATCGAGCGCGATGGTGTTGCTGCAAGGGGAGACCGGGACGGGGAAAGAGCTGCTCGCCCGTTCGATACATCGGTGGAGCCCAAGAAAGCATCGAGCGTTCATGGTGGTCAATTGTGCGGCACTCCCGGAAAATCTGTTGGAGAATGAATTGTTCGGACATGAACGGGGTGCCTACACTGGGGCCACTCATATGCAGGAGGGGAAGCTGGAGGCGGCGGACGGAGGTACGGTGTTTCTCGACGAGATCGGGGATATGCCGCTTCTGTTGCAGAGCCGGTTTCTGCGTTTGTTGCAGGATAAAGAATTTCAGCGCGTAGGCGGCACACAGTCCATTCGGGTTGATGTACGATTTGTTGCGGCTACGAATAAGGATCTTGCTCACTGTGTGCAGAGAGGCACGTTCCGGCAGGATCTCTACTATCGGCTCAACGTACTCCCGATTGTCATTCCGCCATTGCGCGAACGTCTTGACGATGTGCCAGGTCTTGCCGCCTATATTCTTAAGCGAGAGGTTCTGGAGCATGGGGCGGGGGACAAACGATTAAGCGCGGAAGCCGTCATGACGCTCAGCCATTATCACTGGCCGGGGAATATTCGCGAATTGGAAAACATCCTCGCTCGAGCCGTGATTCTGTCAGATCAGGCCGAAATCCAGGCCGTTCATCTTGGACTGCCTTCCCTCATGCCGTCCGCCAGTGGGAATCAGTCCTCGGAGGAGTCGATCCTGCCCTATCATGAGTCGATGGAGTCGCATAGCCGGTGGCTGATTACCGAGGCGCTTCGGCGAACCGGTTGGAACCAGACCAAAGCCGCAACAATATTACAGCTGCAGCGCACCTATTTCACAAAGCTACTGAAGCAGAAGAACATTCCTCTCAGACCACGAGCCGAGTAATTGATGGCGCAGGGCTTCCTCTCTCACAGGGGTGAGGCGTGGGGAGATGCCGCAGCACTAATAGTTTCGTGGGAAAAGGCGATGGGAATCCGGATGTGGAAGCGGCTGCCTTGCCCGACCAGACTCTCCACCCAGATCGTGCCGTGATGCAATTCGATGAGTTCTTTTGTGATGGCAAGGCCAAGCCCTGAACCGGGTAAGCGGGAGGCGAGGGCTGGGGACCGGTAGAACGGCAGAAACACCTGGGTGTGTTCTGAAGCGGCGATTCCGCATCCGGAGTCCTCGACAATGAGGGTGATCGCGTCGGGAGCATGCTGGTGTCCCTCAATGCGAATGTGGCCACTCTCCGGTGTGAATTTGATGGAGTTGTGGAGTAGATTCGTGAGAACACGGCGGAGTTTCTCACGGTCGGCTGTGATACGCGGGAAAGCAGGAGCGAAGGCCACGGTGATAGACAGGCGCTTCTCTGCTGAGAGCCATCCCAGCGAATGCAGCACTTCACGGGCAAGATCCGTGATGGACACATCGTCCAGATGCATCTTGTCGTGGCCGGTCTGGATGCGGGAGAGATCGAGCAAATCGTCGATCAATCTGCGGAGCCGCTCTACATTGGCCTGCACCCGGTTCAGACTCTCGACTTGACCGGAACCCAGCGCGCCCGTGACTCCATCCAGCAAATTGCTGACATGGACCTTGATGGATGTCAGCGGAGTGCGGAGCTCATGAGAGGCGTTTGAGACTAGCGCGGTTTTTACCCGATCGAGCTCTTGCAATCGGACGTTCGCTTGTTGCAGCTCACGAGTCCGTTCCGCCACCTTCGTTTCGAGGATACGAGCGGATTCAGCGACTTCAGTCTCGTGAGACCGAAGCGAGGCGGTCATTTGGTTGAAGACGTCGGCAAGCTCTCCAATTTCGTCGGAAGTCTGTGGCACCACGGAATCAGACAGATTGCCGTCTTTGACATGACGAGCAACCGCGATCAACTCATGCAGTGGCCCGGTCATGCGACGCGCAATATACACCACAGCGCCGATGCCTATTGCGATAATGGCGGCGGTGGCGATGATGCCCTGCAGGACAAGCTCGCGGATGAGGGTGTGCTGCTGTCGATCGGTTAACCCCATCTGTACGAGGCCGGCAAGCGGAGCTGAACCATCAGAGGATAGCGCGGGGGTGGAGAGATCCGGATCGGATAACAAGTCGAATGCAGGGTCGAGTGCACGAGAGGGTCGGATGGATCTGACCGGAACCACGATGTCATACAAGAGCGGGTGGTCGATTCCCAACAGCACAGCGCCCCACCGTTGGATGACGCAGAGGGCGCTCATCTCTGTGACAGGCCGACCGTCTACGATGTGGATGGTCGACCGCACGGCGGCGAGGACCGGTGTGTGCCTGATCGCCTCCACTCGTTTTGCCTGGAGCAGCGGCAACCAGTCCTGTTCCATTCGGTCTCGAGACAAGTGTTTCCATGCGGGGGCCCCGATGGCGCCGATGATTTGATTGTCGTGTGAGGTCACGAACAGATAGGACATGTCATCCGCTATGAACACGCCAGTGATCAATTCCTGAATCCGCCGGGTATCCTTCACGGTGATACTGTGTTGAGCAACAAGGGCTAAATGGGAGGCAAGCTGCTCTCCCTTCTGTAACAACGCAACGGTCGCGGCGTCGATTTGGCGTGTGATGAAATACCAGCTCAGCACCGAGCAGGAGGCCACAAGCAGAATAGCGGTAAAGAGAATAAGGCGCGACTGGAGGGTGTGCGTATGCCTGCGGAGCAGGGGAGAAGGCGACATCACCATAATATGCGAATCGGAGCTGCCGCGATCGGCATCCGTGGTTATTGGAGCAGCTCTTTCAGAATCGTCCGTTCCTGTTGCGCGACATCACCGGGCCCACCGATGAGGATGGTCGCGGTGCGAATCGTGGTC
>JABMDE010000194.1 GCA_015904055.1 Nitrospira sp.
CGGACATCAATTCCAAGTCCCGGTGCCTGTAGGACTTCGTAGGGACCGATCGCATCCAACGCCGTCACCCCGTCATATAGCAAGATTGCCAGTTGCATGGTCACTCCTTAATTATTCGCGGCCGGTCGAAATGTATGGCTGCATCTTTCCACGACTCCGCATGTGGCGCAATGACAAAGATACTGCAAGGGCTGCCTTCAGAAATACTCGGTGTTCCTTAGCGTGATTATCGATGGGTGACTGACGGCTATGCTGGTTCCGATGCCGGGGGCTTCATTGACAGTCTATCGCTATCGGCGGTACGGTTGTGACCATAGGAAACTATGGGGCGTAACAAAAAGCTGCGAATCCGTCTTGAAAGTCTGAGCGGGCGGATAACCGACCATCGGATCAAAATTGCGCTTGAGCAGCAGGGTGCGCATCCTGATCGGAGGCTCATCAAGCATTGGGAGGTCGAGATCAGAGCGTGGGAGCGCACCGTGTCAAATCTTGAGCGACGGTTGAAGAAAGGGACACGCCATGATTAAGAAAACGAGGTCGGTTGCGCTTGCGGAGAAACAATCGTTTCTGACACCGTCGAGTCCTCTGCTGGACAATCATCTTGATGAGATTGTGGAAGCGTCGGAGGAGATTTTAGGTCTTGTGGCGATCTTGAAGTCGTTGTCTCCCACCGATTCTAAGCGGGATGAGTACGAAGGCCGTCTCTACGGGGCACTCACGCATCTCGATCACCATGTGAAGCCTGCCATCAAGGAGTGGGATCGGGTGGTAGATCGGATGCCGGAAGATTGATGCGTCTTTGGCACAAAATCCGCTTGCGTTATATTGATTTGCTTGTGTCGACGTTCCACCGCAGCCGCTTCTAAAACATTGTCGTCTTTGGTAGGCTTACCGGCATCAGGCGCAAGGTCGTGTTTTGAGAAAGGCAACGAGACTCCGCCAACCGGGAGGTACCGATGACGATATCCGCAAGAGTCTTTGAGATGCTTCGCATGATCGGCCGTCTATGGTCCGACCTTCCCCTGTTGATTCGCCTGCTCAAGGCTTGGAAGAATGGCAGCTATCGGGGCCTCTCCCTGCGTACGCTCGCGTCGCTGGCAGCGGCGCTGCTCTATGTGTTGAGTCCGGTGGATCTGGTGCCGGATTTCATCCCCGGCATCGGCATGATCGACGATGTGGTGGTGCTGGCGCTGCTGCTCCAGAGCTTGGCCCAGGATCTGGCGGCCTTTCGGGTGTGGGAACAGACCCGCCGTTGAGTCGGGTAGCCGCCATACGATCGGCTTTCTGACCGGGTGAGCCAACTAAAGATCGCTGGAAAAGCCGGAAGGTGAGACCTGACCTAAGCCCAATAGGCACGAGACGCGATGTGACCCCACGTATGTAGAACTGCTGGATTGACAGGGGCGCGTATGAAAGTGCAACATACGCATTCTGTTGACCGAGAAAAAGGCGTATCACACAGCGTGATGGCCCGTGTCATTGCGCCTCGTGGTTCATCAAGGGTGTGTTGCGGGCGATACGATCAAGGGGACGTGCGGCGCCGCATTAAATCTTAGAGAAGAAGGAGACCAGAATCATGGCATTGCTGATTACCGCTGAATGTATCAACTGTGGCGCTTGCCTGCCGGAATGTCCGAACGAGGC
>JABMDE010000195.1 GCA_015904055.1 Nitrospira sp.
GAAGCAGAAACGAAACTTCAGATCAGCCAGCTCAGACTGAACGGCATCATCGAATCCGCGATGGACGCGATCATCACGGTCGATGAGGACCAGCACGTTGTCTTGTTCAACCAAGCAGCGGAACAGATGTTCGGTTGTTCCACTCAAGACGCGATCGGACAGCCGCTCACTCGATTTTTGCCCGCCCGGTTCCGCGACGCCCATCACAGTCATATGCATGCATTCGGACAAGATGGTGTGACAAACCGGAAGATGGGGCGTCTGGGCACGGTGTCGGGGATCCGAGCCAATGGGGAAGAGTTTCCGATTGAGGCCGCTATTTCCCATGTCACGACGGAGGGGAACAAGTACTACACCGTGATTCTTCGAGATATCACTGAGCGCAAGCGGATCGAGGCGCAGCTCCGCAGGACCGAGCGGATAGCCGAATTGGGCACGCTGGCGTCCGGCATGGCGCATGAGATCGGCACGCCGATGAACGTGATCTTGGGCCGTGCCGAATATCTAATGGATCGAGTGAAAGAGGAGCCAGTCAAGAAGGGGCTCCAAACGATCGTGGCGCAGGTCGAACGGATCACCAAAGTGATAAACCAACTGCTCGCGTTTGCCCGGCGCAAATCTCCTGAGCGGGGGCCGCTCGTCTTGAAGAACATCGTCGAAGACAGCCTGGAGCTGTTTCAGGAACGGCTCGTGAAGACTCGCGTCACGGTGGACTTGACGCTGGACGACCACTGTCCTGCGGCGCAGGCCGACGCGGATCAGATGAGCCAGGTCATGATCAACCTGATTATGAACGCGCTCCATGCCATGGAAGATGGTGGCACGTTACACATTGGATTAGGACCGGAACAAGACGGGATCAAACTGACGGTTGCCGATACCGGCCACGGCATTCCAAAAGACGAGCTTCCGAAGATTTTCGAACCGTTTTACACGACCAAAGAATTCGGCAAGGGAACCGGCCTTGGACTCACCGTGGTCAAGGGCATCATCGAAGAGCATCACGGCACGATTACGGTCGACAGCGAAGAGGGGAGAGGCACGAGGTTCACGGTCCGACTGCCGATAGCAGATCGTAAGGCGTGAAACGGTAAACGTGAAACGACTCATTCTGACGGTCACACTCACTCGCTGGCCCCCATCGTCTCACCTTTTACGTTTCACCCCTTACGTCTGATCGTTGTAGCATTTCGCGCCAGTCTGCCCGCTCCAGTTGTGGTGATTTTCTCCATGTGAAGGCCTCTATAGCCGGGTCTTGCCGCCAATCCTCCGGAATCGCGCCGATGTTGCAGCCATTTAGTCGGCACGCCCTTTGCCATTCATCTTGATTCAGACGAAGAAGGGAACTGGATCTGGACTGATGAGGATGACAACTGTGACCAAGAATAAGGCTGCTGTTGTACTGATTGTCGAAGATGACCGGGAGATGCTCAGCCTGCTCTGCGACGAGTTCTGGAGCGACGAGTACCGGCTACGGCAAGCACGGGACGGAGACGAGGCGTTTCGGATGGTATTGGAGTCCGTTCCGGATCTGATTCTGACCGATCTGCGCATGCCAGCCGGCGGTTCGGACTATATCAGCCGCTTGAGGACGGTGGCGCCCACCTGCCCCATCGTCGTCATGACGGCATTTGGAGACGCACGGTGCAAAAGCGATGTGATGAAGGCCGGTGCCGATGCCTATTTCGATAAACCGGTTCGAGTCGCTGAACTGAAGCAGTGTGTGCGGCAGTTGTTGAACCGCGGAACAGTGGGAGCTGATAGCCGATAGCGTATGGCTGATAGCAGAAGCAAGAAAAAGAGGGTGATCCGTTCTTGCTTTTCCGGTTCGTGCCATCGGCCATACGTTCTTAGCGCTTCGCAGTAAGAAAAGATGGCCGGATCCCTAGATAGTGTCGTCACGAGATGTGAAATGATGTAGAATCATATCAACCGCAGGAGGTTTGATATGAGAGCATCGCATCGCAGGCACGATATATC
>JABMDE010000196.1 GCA_015904055.1 Nitrospira sp.
CCCGATTGCGATGGATCAGGGGCTGCGGTTTGCGGTGCGCGAGGGTGGCAAGACCGTGGGCTCCGGCGTCGTCACGGAAATTCTGGCGTAAGCAGAGGTTGACACGAGAGTTGCTGCACTTGTCAGCATGCAAGCCTGTCAGCTTGTATCGAGGAGAAAGAGATGCGCGAAATTATCGATTTGGCATGCCCGACCTGCAAACAGCGGAATTATTCGACGAATAAAAATAAGAAGAATGATCCGGATCGGTTGGAGCGAAACAAGTTCCCGGAAGCACACGCCTCACAAAGAGGTGAAGTAGGGTGGGCGGTAAGGGGTGAGTGGTTCACCGATCGGCTGGCGCGTTCACACCTTACGGTTCACGTCCAAGTAGGGGCATGGTGTCAATGGCAGCACATCGGTCTCCAAAACCGAGAGTCTAGGTTCAAATCCTAGTGCCCGTGCCCCTGCCATGCAGAGTGTGATTGACTCGGAATGCCAAGGATCGGCGTGACGGGGTAGGCCCCTCCCGGGGCGATATCGTGCGAACGGTTTGCTTGGCTGTAAGTCGAAGTGGCCTGGATAGAAAATGGAGTGATCGATGTTCAAGCGTATGACTGATTCAATCCGGCTGTTTATGACGGATGTCCGGGCTGAATTGAAGAAGGTCTCGTTCCCGACCCGTGCGGAAACCATTGGTTCTACAACGGTCGTGATTGTGTTTTGTGTGTTGATGTCGCTCTATCTGTCGGCTGTCGATTCGCTTCTTTCATGGCTGGTCGGCAAGCTGATTTGAGAGATGCGTAGAACGGTCAAGGAATCGTCGAACGTGGCTGGGGCCTATAGACCGAAGGGTGGGGCATGACGAAGAACTGGTACGTTATTCATACGTATGCGGGGTTTGAGGGGCGAGTCAAGACCAGCTTGGTGGAGCGCGCCAATCAGATGGGCTTGGTAGAAAAGCTTGGACAGGTGCTCGTGCCGACGGAGGACGTGATTGAAATCAAGGACGGCAAACGCCGGACTTCCCGGCGCAAGTTTTTCCCCGGCTATGTGCTGGTAGAGCTGGAATCGCCTCTTGGCGACGAGACTCTTCAGATGATCAAGGAGACTCCGAAGGTGACCGGGTTCGTAGGGGGCGGGACGGTTCCGATGCCCTTGACCCCTGAAGAGGTGGAGTCGTTGCTCAAGCAAGTCGATGCCGGTCAGGCCGAGCCGCGTGAGCAGGTGAAGTTCATCAAGGGCGACAATGTTCGAATCATTGACGGTCCGTTCTTGGGCTTCAATGGCCTGGTCGATGAGGTCGATCAGGACCATAGTCGGTTAAAACTCATGGTGAGCATTTTCGGCCGATCGACGCCGGTGGAATTAGGGTTTTTACAGGTTGAACGGATTTAAACAGTGCTGAGCGCTGAGTGCTGAGTGCTGAGGTAAGGAGCAGATATGGCGAAGGAAGTGTCCGCACAAATCAAGCTGCAGATTCCGGCAGGGAAAGCCAATCCGGCCCCTCCCGTTGGCCCCTCGCTTGGCCAGCACGGGGTCAATATCATGGAGTTCTGCAAGCAGTTCAATGCCAAGACGCAGAAGGAAGGCGACAGCATTATTCCGGTCATTATTACGGTGTACAAGGATCGGACCTTCACTTTTATTATGAAGACCCCGCCGGCTTCGGACCTTCTGAAGAAGGCGGCCGGGATTATTAAAGGGTCCGGCGTGCCGCAGAAAGACAAGGTCGGGAAGATCACGAGAGCGCAGCTGAATGAGATCGCGCAGAAAAAAATCGCCGATCTGAATGCAGCCGATGTGGCCGGAGCTGCCAAAATTATCGAAGGCACCGCTCGCAGCATGGGTATTGTAATTCAAGGGTAGGATCGAGAGAGAAGGAGTTGTCGTCATGGGAAAGAAGATGAAGGCTGCAGCGGAAAAAGTCGAGCTGCGCGCCTATGGGTTGCGAGAGGCGGTTGAGGCCGTGAAGACGTCGGCCTATGCGAAGTTCGATGAATCAGTCGATCTAGCGCTTCGGTTGGGGATTGATCCTAAGCGGTCCGATCAAATGGTCCGCGGGACTGCATCGCTTCCGCACGGCACCGGCAAAAAGGTGCGGGTCTTGGTCTTTGCCAGAGGTGACAAGGAGCAGGAGGCGAGGCAGGCTGGAGCCGACTATGTTGGGGCGGATGATTTGATGGAGAAGATCAAGGGAGGGTGGATGGAGTTCGATTGCGCCATCGCCACTCCGGATCTGATGGCGTCGGTCGGTAAGCTGGGTAAGCAGCTTGGTCCTCGCGGGCTCATGCCGAATCCAAAGACCGGCACCGTGACTTTTGAAGTAGGCAAAGCGGTTGCGGACATCCGTAAGGGACGGGTTGAGTATAAGGTCGAAAAGGCGGGCATTGTGCAAGTGCCTATCGGGAAGGTGTCGTTCGATGCCGCCAAGTTGTATGACAACGCGTCGGCCATCATCGAATCGGTCATCAAGGCGAAGCCGGCTTCGTGCAAGGGCCGATATCTCAAGAGCGCGGTGGTGTCCAGCACGATGGGCCCCGGTGTGATGTTGGATGCGGTTGCTTTGATGAAGCAGTGGTCGTGAGAAGGGAAGTCGTTCATCGTTTGTCATTGAGGGAGCAATTTTCAGCCAATGACCGTTGACGAATGACTCTTTGTTTGGAAGGGGAAGGCAATGAAGAAGGAAGAAAAAGCTACGGCGGTTGCGGAATTGACCGAACGATTCGGTCGAGCGCGGCTGGCCATTCTGACGGAATGTGTCGGACTTCCGGTCAATCAAGTGACGGAACTGCGTAAGCAGCTCCGTGGTGCCAAGGCGGAATATCGGGTTGTGAAGAACACGCTCGCCGCGCGCGCGGTCGAGGGAACGACCCTGGCCGGTCTTGCGGCCTATCTCAAGGGGCCCACGGGCATCGTGATCGGGTATGACGACCCGGTGTTGCCGACGAAGGTATTGCGGGACTTCATCGGCGCAGAGAAGCGTGAAGAGAAAATTCGGATGACGGTCGGCGTGCTGGAAGGAAAAGTTGTCAAGCCGGCCGATCTGGCGGCTGTCGCGAAGTTGCCGAAGAAGGAAGTGCTGATTGCCATGTTGCTGTCGGCCATGCAGGGGCCGATCCGCGGCGTGGTGTATACGCTCAACGCGGT
>JABMDE010000197.1 GCA_015904055.1 Nitrospira sp.
CGGCGTATCCGTCCCCATCGACGAAATCGCTTCTTCACCGGTCACGATCATCGGGGTGATGACCATCTTCAACTCTTCGACCGTATACCCGAAGGCCTGTTGACGCTGACGGATCGTGGGATGGTCCGGCTGCGGCACGTTGAGCGGCTCCGGCAGTTCGTCGAGCGAAACCCCATACTGTGTGACCCAGCTGCGATAGGGCTTGCGGCCCACGATGTCGGCTTTGATCTCTTCGTCGTCGATGATACGCCCCTGCACCGTATCGACCAAAAACATACGGCCCGGTTGAAGCCGGCCCTTCATGCGAATGTCTTTGGCATCAACCGGCAGCACACCGGCTTCGGACGCCAGCACGACTGTGTCGTCCGTCGTCACTTGATAGCGGCAGGGACGCAGGCCGTTGCGATCCAGCGTCGCGCCGATCATCTTGCCGTCGGTGAAACCGACCGCCGCCGGACCATCCCAGGGTTCCATCATCGCGGCATGGTACTGATAGAACCCGCGACGATCGAGATCCATGTGCGCGTTCGCGACCCAAGGCTCTGGAATCAGCATCATCATCGCGTGGGGCAAGGAACGCCCGCCCAGCAAGAGAAACTCCAGCGCATTGTCCAGGCAAGCAGAGTCGCTCTGCTGCTCATAGACGATCGGGAAAAGCTTTTCCATGTCTTTCCCGAACAGGTCCGAATGGAGGCGTCCCTGACGGGCCTTCATCCAATTGACGTTGCCCTTGAGCGTATTAATCTCCCCATTGTGGCAAATATGCCGATAGGGATGCGCCAGCGGCCAAGTTGGAAACGTGTTCGTGCTGAACCGCGAATGGACGAGCGCCAGCGCGCTCGCCATCCCCGTGTCATTGAGATCTTGATAGTAGGCCGCCATCTGATGCGGCAACAGCAAGCCCTTGTACACAATCGTTCCGGCTGAAAGGCTGGGAATATAGACGTGCTCGCGGCCTTGGATGGCCGAATCACGAATCGCAGTTTCGATCAACTTACGGATGACGTAGAGCTTCCGTTCGAATTGTGCTTCGTTCAGCGCGTCGCGGGCAATGAACACCTGGCGCATGAACGGTTCGGTTTTCCGCGCCTGCGGCCCGATGGCGTCGCTCGTAACCGGCACATCACGCCAGCCAAGCAAGCGCGCACCTTCATTCTCGATGATCGTGGCGAAGAGCCTCTCGCATTGTTGGCGGGACGTGTGCGCGGGCGGCAAAAACACCTGCCCGACCCCGTACTCACCGGCGCCGGGAAGGGTGACCCCAACAGCACCGGCGGCGCGCCGCAAAAACTCATGGGGGACTTGGAGAAGAATGCCGGCGCCGTCGCCGGTGCAGGGATCGCATCCCTGTGCGCCGCGATGGGTCAGGTTTTCCAATACCTGAAGTCCCTTGCGGACGATGTCGTGCGACTTCTGTCCTTTAATGTTGACGACGAACCCGACGCCGCAAGCATCTTTCTCGTGCCGGGGGTCGTAGAGTCCTTGTTTCCGGGGAAATCCTGGAACGTTCATGTCCCCTATCCCATTCACAATGTAGAGAAGTTTCCCTGTCGGACGGAAGTGCGTTACGCGAGGAGATCTGGACTGACTGAACTCCGTAATCTCCGGCTGAATCCGTCAGCCGAGTGCCACGGGGAAACTTACTGGATGGGTCCTTCATCTGTCAAGATTGCGCCGGCTGATCAGCCAACCGTTGCTTGACTTTGTTTCCTGCTCTGCCCTACCATCCGGCACCATGACTCGAGGTCCTGTGCTTTCAACTGTGAACACCATGGCGGACGT
>JABMDE010000198.1 GCA_015904055.1 Nitrospira sp.
TGTCAGGCGGCAATTAGCACATAGCCTCCTGGAGTAGACTTGGCTTATACTACCGGTGCTAACCATGCAGGATTCCAGGGAGTTGGTGTCATGATGCAGGAATTTCTTCCCCCGCAGCGGCTCTTACTCGGGCCTGGTCCGAGCCTGGTGCATGCTCGGGTGCTCCAGGCCATGACCGCTCCGTTAGTGGGACATCTCGATCCGGCCTTTCTCGGTGTGATGAACGACATCCAAGTCCTGCTGCGTCGGACATTTGCGACAACCAATCAATTTACGATCGCGATCTCCGGCACCGGTTCTGCCGGTATGGAAGCGGCGATCGTCAACCTCGTGGAGCCTGGCGATGCCGTTATTGTTGGAATCAATGGCGTGTTCGGCATACGCCTTGCCACGGTTGTCGAACGATGTGGAGGAAAAGCGATCAGAGTCGAAGCCTCATGGGGAGATGTCATTGAGCCGGCGGCGATCGAAATGGCACTCCAACGCTCAGGTCCGGTCAAGGCCGTCGCCCTTGTTCATGCGGAGACCTCCACCGGCGCCTGGCAACCGATCGAACCGGTAGGCCGGCTGTGCCGCGATCATCATGCGCTCTTAATCGTCGATACGGTCACCTCGTTGGGCGGCATCCCCGTCGAGGTTGATCGGTGGGGGATCGATGCCTGTTACAGTGCCACACAAAAATGTCTCAGCTGTCCCTCTCCCCGTTTACACTGAGTGACCGCGCCCTTACGGCTATCAAAAATCGTCGGACACCATGCCAGAGTTGGTATCTCGACATGAGCCTCATCGCAGCCTATTGGACGGAGCAGAACCGCGCCTATCACCATACCGCTCCGATCTCGATGCTGTATGCGTTGCGGGAAGCGTTACGCCTTGTTGAGGAAGAAGGACTCCCCGCCCGCTATGCCCGCCACCAGCTCAACAGCGATGCGCTTGTGGCCGGGCTGACGGCGCTTGGTCTTACTCCACTGCCGCCGGCCGGCCGGCGCCTCCCGATGCTGAACTGCGTGACGGTTCCTGCCCCTGTGGATGAAGCCGCCGTACGGGCTCGATTGTTGGAAACCTTCGGCATCGAAATCGGTGGAGGACTGGGGCCATTGAAGGGGAACGTCTGGCGTATTGGGCTGATGGGTGAGTCCAGTACGGAGGCCAATGTCCTGACACTGCTGGCTGCACTCGAAGAACTTGGCATTCGATCCGGCTGGGTTTCAACAACAGGCGCGGCCCTGGAAGCAGCCGCTCGCGTCTATAGCATAGATAGGTAAATTATGACGATTGCGATTCAACATATCCGTGTCATCGATGGGATCGGAGGCGTTGTCGATCGGGCTACACTGCTCATTCGCGGCTCGAAGATCACAGCGATTGGGCCTAGTCGTGAGGTCCGAATCCCATCGGGATGTACACGCATCGACGGCCGTGGATTGACTGTCATGCCGGGTTTGATCGATTGCCACGTGCATTTGTGCCTGGGAGGCGAACCGGACGTCGTCGCTGCTGTGGAATCGGATCCCGCCGCCTATACCCTCTTAAAGTCGGCGCGCCATGCTCAGGCGACGATCGAAGCAGGGTTCACCACCGTGCGAGACGTTGGCTCGCGAGATCACTCTATCTTTGCGCTCAAGCGTGCTATTGAGGCCGGTCTGATGCCTGGTCCCCGTATCGTCGGCGCCGGCCTGGTCATCTGTATGGTCGGCGGACATGCCAGATTTATCGGCCGAGAAGTGGCAGGAGTCGAACAGGTTCGATCTGCTGTCCGTGACCAAATTGCCGCAGGAGCGGAAGTGATCAAGGTCATTGCGTCGGGTGGAGTCCTGACGCCCGGTACCTCGCCGGACCAGGCCCAGATGACGATCGAAGAATTACAGGCAGCCGTCGATGAAGCCAGACGAGCCGGCAGAAAGGTTGCCGCCCATGCCCATGGCGCATCCGGCATGAAACCCGCCATTCGCGCAGGTGTCCATTCGATCGAACATGCGACATTGTTGGATGAAGAAGCCGCTGGTTTGTTTGAGTCCAACGGAGTTTATATGGTTCCGACTCTATCGGCCCTTTCCACCACAGCGGCGTGCCGGCGGGGATGCGGCATTCCTGACAGCGCTCGCGACAAAGCCAAGGCTATGACAAAGCGCCATCAAGTGAGCTTCAAGCAGGCCTATCGCCGAGGCCTGCTGATCGCCATGGGCACAGATGCAGGAACACCATTTAACTACCATGGCGATAATGCACAGGAACTGGAA
Source organism: Nitrospira sp. (assembly GCA_015904055.1). Next base: position 2,241 of record JABMDE010000198.1, read on the forward strand.
CGAATGGTGGCGCTCGGCATGACACCAATGGACGCAATGATTGCCTCCACATCCGCCGCGGCGAATCTTATTGGGATTCAGGCCTCAGTTGGTACGCTGGCTAAAGGAATGGAGGCCGATTTGGTCCTGATCGACGGCAATCCACTCAAACGGATTGAGCTGTTACGCGACCGCAAGCGGATTATGGGCGTGATGCGGGCGGGACAGTTTGTGGCTGGCCCTCTGGCTGGTAAGGAGTGAGGGGGTAGGGGAAGAAGCGACATTCTTCTCCACTCCGTACCCCTCACTGTTCACTCCTCACCGTCTCTCATAGAACAACTCCAGCGCCGACGCGATGCCGTGGATGCGGCCATTCTGAAAGGCCGTATCCAGCTGCTGACGAAGCGTTTTCCTCCCGGCGTGATCGTGACGTTTCACCACCCCCTGTGACAACATCATCTCCGTGGCAACTTCGACCAGACGCTGTTGTCTCTTGTTCATATCGTCCGTCACGAAGTCATCCATGATCTCTGCTGCGCGTGTGGCCACGACGGACTCCAGAAATGAATCGTAGCCCTGTTTCGCCACCGTCCGTTCACGGATGATGTTCAGTTCGGTCTTTACTCGCTGTACATCCTTCATCAAGACGGCAAAGAGTTCTTTTCGCCCTTCATCGAAGAGCGTTGCTTCCATCTCACCAAGAATTACGCCGGGATCAATAACATCGGCTCGCGGCTCATCTGCCCAGAAGAGTCGGTCGTAGGTCCTGCGGTTCTCAGCATCACCGACGATCTCATAGGCCGCATTGATCTCCCGGATTTTTGATTCGGCATCTGCGCTGTCCGGATTCCTGTCCGGATGGTGTTCGAAGACAAGCGCCCGGTAGGCTTTCTTGATCTCTTCCTCAGATGCCTCGCGGGAGACGCCCAAGACCCGGTAGTAATCCATCCGTGCCATGGGAAGAGACTATAGCATGGAGGCCGTGTGGCCAGGTACCGCGATGTCAGGGAGAGAAAGGAATGCGGGTGTTACACTGCAGCTGGGCCTGTCGATTGTTCACTCAAGCGGGAGCGAATGGCATAGACAAGGGCAATAATTGAAGCTCCCTGTATGAGGAGACTCAATGCGAACGGTTCGAATCCTACGCGATCATTTGCCATTGGCCAAAAAGGCGTCAAATAAATATGGTCCTGTACGGATTCCGGCAAGGTTGAAACAAACACATAGTACACACCGATACAGAGTCCACCGGCTACCAACGGTTGTTTGAACCGGTGAAACCGGCACCACTGGAGGAAGAGACTATCGCGTACGGCGAAAAGAGCGACGATAACGAGACTCATGGTAACTCGTTTTGTCCCCTCCACACCGGACCCGGCGTCGCCAAGAAAGGCAGCGTTTGCCACGCTGTAGAGGAAAACGGCCAACAATCCAGCACTTGCCACCCATGGCCACGACAGACCGTTTTCAGAAAAGATGGTCCATAACCGGCCTTGCGTACTTCGCCGCCATTCCCGCAATCGCTCAGCCGGCGTCAATGCCATCATGCCTACCGCATAGAGGATGACGACATTGAGCAACAGCACGAGCGTCATGATCGTGCCAGGATATTGTGCCCGTATATCGAGAAAGGCGTACAGGACTACGTTGCAATAGGCAGCGAATCCCATGAGCTGCAGGCGGGATAATAATCGAATATCTTCCCGCTCTTTCTTAATGTTCCTCAGGAGCATGATGAAGACCCATGTGCCCAAGGAGGCGTAGAGAATATCGGTGGCAATGACCATCGACACCGGAAGGCCGAATAGCAGCGCCTGAGGAGCATCCAGATTCCCGCTTTCCTTTAGCAGTTCAGCCAGCGCATACATCGGATTGATTGCTGTTAATCCCGGCAGCGGGCGGTCCACTAATCCAGGGAGAGCTGAAATGATCAACAAGAGGACAGTCGCCAATCCAAATCCCATCTGAAGTTTGGTTGCCAGCATGGAAGACAACAGTGCAACCAACGACAGGAACAGAACACAGCAGGTCAGGAAGAGATAGATATTCAGAAGCTGTAGGAATGAGTATCCTGCCGCTACCCCGCTGATTACCCCGATAGGAAACGTCGATCCGACAGCGACATAACCCAGGAGAGGGGCCCCACACACCATTCCCCATATCAGTTCCGACGCTGTTAACCGCGTGGTCCTCCAAAAGTCAAAGGTCTGCAAGATTCGTTCATGCACCAACGCTTGGCCGCAAGAATGGAGACACCAGAGAGCAAGCGCGATGAATTGACTGACGAGAAGTAAATTGAAAAACGTGAGGTAGAGACTCGTTCCCCCTTGATGCCTGGCAAAGAGACTATAGGTTACTGCGCACAATATCAGCGGCAAGACAACGGCCATCATGACCCGTGACGGTCTGAGCAGGCCTCGCGCATGCCGAATCCATTCGGGGTTAACCCACACGACCACTACATCACCCCGTGTTGAGACGTTTTCATGTAAATGTCCTGTACGGTTCGGCGATGCTCCGAGAATGACACAATCTTCACGCCCTGCTCGATCAGCGCGCACAGAACAGCCGATATATGCTCGTCGGTTCCAGGGCACTGCACATGGACTTCCTGTTCAGTCACCTTGACGATTCTGCCGCATCCCAATTGACTCAAGAGCGCCAGCACGCGGGTGTGTTCGGTGTCGATCCATCGAATATGAATCAGGCGTTCGGACTCAAGCCCATCCGTCATGGCGGTGACCGAACCGCTTTTCACTAATTTCCCCTGCTCCATAATGCCGATCGACGTACAAAACCCATCGAGTTCGGACAGGATATGGGACGAGATCACAATCGTCGTTCCTTTATCTCGTAAGGCTTGTAATATCTCATAGAGTGTCGTTCTCGCTTTTGGATCCAGTCCGGAAGCTGGCTCATCAAGCAGCAACACCTTGGGACGGTGAAGCATCGCACGGGCCAAGCCCAGTCGTTGCCGCATCCCACGGGATAGCCCGCTGATAAATTCCTGCTCTTTCACATCGAGACCGACTGCGCCGATCACTTCCAGAATACGAGGCCGAATATCCGATTGATTCATGCGGTAGGCATGCGCAAAATAGTCAAGGTATTCCCAGACTCGCAAATCGTCGTAGAGCGCGTAGACGTCCGAGAGATATCCGATGTGCTGTTGAGCAACTTCTGGCCCCTTTTGCACATCAACACCGGCAACCATGATGCGGCCACTGGTTGGAACCACCAGACCACAGGCCATCTTGATCGTAGTTGTCTTCCCCGCTCCGTTTGGGCCGAGGAGTCCGAAAATTTCACCTTGTGGAATATCGAGGGTCAGCCCCCCAACGGCCGTAAAATTTCCGAACTCTTTTCGTATCGCTTCAAACCGGACCATCAGTGGTTTCTTTCAACGAATTTTATTATCCACCAAGAAACGATTGAACGATCCTATGGTGTACCGCGAACTGAGTCAAAGAAAACGGCGAAACCATCTAAACTTCCATGACTTACTCCTAGTGGACGGTGGACTGTCTAGGGCGAATCGATAGGCGGCATCTTCACTCCTGAAGCAAAAGTCCGGCGTCTGCGGGACGAACCCTTGACTTACACAGCCCCCTGCTTATCTACCAGCCATGGATACAACACACACTCCACGCACACTCTCTCATGACGAACGAAAGGCAGCCGAGGCGGCGTTTGCAGGCCGCCCATTCAATCCAGACTGGTCTGATTCCGCCAGAAAAGTCTATGACGGGTTGATCCATGCACTGCCGACTCTGCCGGATGAACCAATTCCTGCACTAGATCAAGTAGTTGAGCATGGGAATACCACGATTGAAACGGCTCCTCCGATTCAGGTATCGGAGAGCATTCAACTCGAACTCACTGGAAAATTAGAGGAAACTTCAGATGTGAAGGACCCTGCCTCAGCCGGCCAGGTGAGTGAAAACCGACAGCAGGCCATTCAGGCCGGTATCTTGATTGACGTGACTGCGGATGCCAAAAAACTTGGCCTCACCTTTCCCGTCACCATCACAAAGCCACTGTGGGAGGTGGGCATTGCTCCTCTCGCCACCATGTCTGAGGAAGATAAGAGTGCACGGGTACGTGACGTGCTCATGGCCTTTCGCCTCCGCCTGGCCGGCCAGACCACACTCTCGCCGCTGATCGACTTTCCCGCCATGCTGGCCATACCGCCGGGCGCGGTGCCGCAGCCAGTGCCGTTATTTGCGCTAATCCAGCCCGATGAGGAAAACCGGGCCATGGCCACGCTGCTCCTGCCCAACGAAGTTGCAGCCACAATCGTCCCGATGAACTGATCTCGTGGGCCTCGTTCCGCTTCCAACGTGATTTACTTCTGCATGGCCACCATGAGCAGGTTGCTCACGGATTCACGGATGAACTGGATCAGCGGCTCTGGGTACACGCCCAAGAGGAGGATGATTGATGCCACAAAGCCAAGTGAGAAGGCAGTCGCCCAGGTTGTCCCCCCGGTTGCCTGCACTGTCTGTCCCTGAGGGACGGTTGCTGGTGTGGCTGCCTCGCCGAACATGGTGACGATGAGTCGAAGATAATAGTAGAGGCTGACGACGCTGTTCGCAATGAGCGCCAGCACGAGCCACCACAGGCCGGCGTCAACACCGGCCGCGATTGCATAAAACTTCCCGATGAATCCAGCCGTCACTGGAATCCCTGCCAATGACAACAGACTCAGTGCCATCATGCCGGCGAGCCAGGGACGCGTCCAAAACAGGCCTTGATAGTCCTCGAATCGATCCTTCTCCCCTCCCTCACTCGAATAGACTGTGACGACGCCAAAAGCCCCTAATGACATGGCACAATAGACGATCACGTAGAAGGTGACGGCTTCCGCGGCAGAAGGACCTCCGGCTAGCAAGGCCACGAGTACGTAGCCGAAATGAGCAATCGACGAATAGGCCAGGAGACGTTTGATGTTCTGTTGCAGGAGCGCCAGTACATTCCCTGTGACCATCGAGACAACAGCCAGGAGCCCGAACAGGTGCACAACGGGTGGCAGTTCCAACATCCCGACCTCGGTGGCGAGGCGGAGTAACAGTGCCATCACCGCTGCCTTCGAGACCGTCGCGATATATGTCGTGATAGGAGTCGGTGCGCCCTGATACACATCGGGAATCCACATGTGAAACGGTGCGAGGCCAAGCTTCAATGCGATGCCGACCAGGACCAGGATCAATCCCCCCAACCACAGTGCAGGAACAGTCTGCCACTGTTTCACACTCACTCCTACCTCATGGAAGGTCATGGCACCGCTTTCGAAATACAGCAAGGCCAGGCCGAACAGGAGGAATGCTGACGCAGTGATGGACAACAACAGATATTTCACCGCGGCTTCGAGCGGGTTTCGTCGGGTTCGTAAATACCCGATGAGACTGCAGAGGGACAGCCCGAGAAGTTCGAAGCCGAGAAAAAACGATACGAAATGCGCCGCGGTGGTCAGGACCAAGCCCCCGAAAGTGGCGAGTAGCAGAAGCAGGTAATATTCCTCGACCCCTTCTCGCTCAAGAAACTGAATGTTCAGATACCGGTACGACAGTGCAATGATGACCATCGTCGCACTCAAAATCAGTCCCATGTATAACAAGGCATGTCCATCCACGACCAGCAGGGCTGTCACAGCGCGAGGGGATGCCGTGGCGGCCCAGGGCAGCGTTGCGAGAGTGAACAGGCACGACAGAAACGCACAGACCGCAATTCTTGCATGATTCCGCCTGAAGGCAATTGCGAGCATCGTCACAAGGGAGAAGGCCCCAAGATCGAGGATTGGTGAAAGGGCAATGAAGTCTTGGAGGATCATGGGGTACTTCCCTGCGTGGCCACGATGTGGGACGACAGTACGGACTCTGATCGCACGTGAGTCAGATCGGCTGACACCATGGCATGCTGTACCAGTTGTTCCATAACCGGCTTTGTCGTGCTCAATACGGCCTTCGGATAGAGTCCCAGCCAGATCTGTAGGACTGCGATGAACAGTACGGTTCCAAATGCGACATTCGACAGATCTGGGGCAGTACGGATGTCTTGTTGTCGGCCAAAGAATGTGCGTTGCATCATGCCCAGGGAGTAAATGGCCGCCATGACCATGCCGAGCGATGCCAGAATGGTCATAATCGGTTGAGTCGCATAGGATCCAAACAGCACGAGAAATTCACCGATGAAATTAGCCAGTCCGGGCAACCCCAGCGATGCACAGGCAAAGAAGAGTGCCATCGTGGCAAGGCGTGGCGTCACACTCCACAGTCCTCCCATCTGTCCCATCTCCCTCGTCTGGTAACGCTCCTGAAGTGCCCCGGCCAATAGGAAGAGGCCGCCGGTACTCAGTCCATGCGCCACCATCTGCATCACCACTCCTTGCAGCGCCAACTCTGTTCCGGCAAAGACACCGAGCAGGATGAACCCCATGTGGCTGATGCTGCTGTAGGCCACCAGTCGTTTGATATCCGTTTGCGAACAGGCTAACAGCGCTCCATAGAGAATACCGAAGGCACCAAGTCCCATGGCAATCGGTGCGAACGTACTCATTGCCTCGGGGAACAACGGAATGGTGAACCGTAACAAACCATAGGCGCCGGTTTTCGCTAAGATCCCGGCGAGAATGATACTCGCCCCGGTGGGAGCTTCTGCGTAGGTGTCTGGCAGCCATGTATGAAAGGGAGGCGCCGGCAGTTTCACGAGAAACCCGATGAGAAATGCCAGCATGAGCCACCAGGCCGTTTCGCTGGTCAGGGTCAGTCTCATCAGGTCGGCATAGTCAAAACTGGGTTGCCCTGTTGCCTGCTGATGCAGGAGTGCGAGGGCCACAATGGCAACAAGTAACACCAAGCTCCCCGCCTGGGTAAAGAGGAAGAACTTGAACGAGGCATGCCGACGCTGCGCATAACCCCAGATGACGATCAGGAGATACATGGGAATGAGCATGAGCTCCCAAAAGAAGAAAAACAGAATCAAATCGATCGCCAGAAATACTCCGATGACGCCGCCTAGAGCGAGCAGGACATTGCAGTGAAACAGTCCGGCCCGACTCTGGATTTCAGTCCAGGAGGCAATGATGGCGACAATCCCGATAACGGCTGTCAGCAGGATGAGGATAACGCTCAGCCCGTCGAGGCCAAGATGGAGGCTGATGCCCCAGCGGGGGATCCAAGGGATGTGACTTTCAACGAGCCATGCCCCATGACCTGAAGCCTGAACCGAGCGATCTTGGATCCAGAGAACATACGTCAGAAGAACATCGACGGACAAGGCACCGAGAGCAATCCAACGAGGAGCGTGGCGAGACCACTGCTGCCCCATCCATGCGAAGGGTGCCGCGAGAATTGGGATCAGTATGAGCAGCCAGAGACTCATAGCCTTCACATCGCAAAGAGACCGAGTAACATCAGTGTCCCGATCGCAATCGTCGCGGCGTACCACCGGACATGACCCGTCTGAGTGTGACTCATCCAGTCATGACAGGACTCGGCGCCA
>JABMDE010000199.1 GCA_015904055.1 Nitrospira sp.
CCTGGCGAAACAGCCTAGGCACGGTGAACGGAGTCATACGCAGAGAAAGAAAGGGAGGAATACCGGTATGGACAAGAACTTCTCACGTGACGCATTACGCTTCACAGGCATGGAGAGAAGTCCGAGCAGCTATCGTTTGCGAACCCTTCTCATGAGCGGTCTGGCATTGGCAATCTTCGCAGGTCCCAGCCCCACCGGCGCCGCCGACCACGGGCGGAATGATAGCGATAACAATCACCGGCATAGCTTGGTAAAGCAGCCCTACAGTGAGCAAGGCTTGCGCAACAATGAGCATAGTTTGCGCGCTATCGTTGCTCAACTTCAGGCCGACATCGTAACACTCAAAAACCAAAATTCTACCGCATTGCAAACTGCTTTAAGCACGGCTCAGGCCGACATCCTATCGCTCAAGACACGCCTGGCTGCAGCTGAAGCAAGCCTGACAGCGTATGACACGCGCCTGACACCGGTGGAGAACAGCAGCGTTCCCGATCTGCCGAAGTATCTGACGATTAAAACAGACCCGATCAATGGCGTTACCGGTCCACATGTGATCTTCAATGGTGTCAACGTCCATATCAGAAACGGCTTGGCCCAAGAAACCACTGCTTCCGCCAACGGCCTGGGGAATCTGATCGTCGGCTACAACGAAGACAATGCTGCGATGCAGCGAACCGGTTCTCACAATCTCGTAGGGGGCAGCCAGAATGGCTTCACTTCCTACGGCGGATTAGTCTTCGGAACCAATAATAAAATCACCGGCACCTATGCCGCAGTTGTCGGCGGTGCCTCCAATACCGCCTCCTCAACCGGCACAAGCATCTTGGGTAATACCCAGAAAACTCTGAGTGTGAATTATTTCACAACTCCCTCTTCAGGCCCCCCTACTCCCATGCCGGCTCCAGGCGGCAACTGAATAATTCTCCATGAGGTAATCGCCCTCATCCTCGAGCCGGGCCCCCTAGAGCAATCGGGGGGCCGGCTTCTCTCCGCAAAGGCAACTGCCGCAGAGCACTTGAACAAGAAGCTCAGGGCGATCCTTTGTGAAAAGTGTACGGATCAAATAAGCCCACGCTTCTGCAAATAGTCCTTATCGATAACCGGAGAGGACTTGGGAAGCTGGCTGCGTTCTTGGAGGAGACGTTCGACATACTTGCCGATGAGGTCGGATTCGAGGTTGACGGCATCTTCGACACGCTTGAGGCCGAGGGTAGTCACCTTGGCGGTATGTGGAATGCTCGCTACGGAGAAACCTCGTTCAGAAACTTCGTTGATCGTAAGGCTGACCCCATCCACGGTAATCGACCCCTTGGCGACACAATATCGCAGGATCTCCGGAGGCGCCCCGATCGTAAAGAAGATGGTATTGCCGTCCAGATGTCTGCCTCGGATGACTCCAACTCCGTCTACATGGCCTGCCACCAGATGCCCGCCGATGCGTTCGTTCAACTTCATGGCCCGTTCGAGATTTACCGGCATTCCCACAGCCATGCTACCCAGCGTAGTCACTGAAAGCGTCTCAGGCGAAATCTCCACAGAAAAATCACGTTCACTTCGTGACACCACTGTGAGACAGGTTCCGCTCACACTCACGCTATCGCCGATCTTGAGGTCACCCATCACGGCCGATGCCAAGATGGTCACTCTTGTCCCCGCCAGTGTTTTATCTAGTGCGGCAATGGCGCCTATTTCTTCAACGATGCCGGTGAACATGGATCAAATCCCTTCTGTCAGCCACTATTATCTGTCGGCCAGGATGATCGCTTCCAACTTGACAAGCCACGCATGCTTTAGACGCGCCACGATTATACCATCACAGCACTGGACGCTCTTCCCCTCATAACCAGCCAGAATACTCCGCCCGCCACCAGTTGAATGCCTGCGATAATAGCAAATGCCTGCGTATAGCTCAGAGTCGCTATCAGCAGTCCAGCAAGCAGCGGCCCACTCGCGTGGCCAATATCCATGATCGTGCCCTGCATCCCCATGCCAGCCCCCAGCGTCTTAAACTCGGAGCTGTCTGCCACAAGGGCTGAGGAGGACGACGAGACCACCGCTTCACCGAAGCCGAACCCAGCCGACAGCACCAACAATATTCCGAACACCGACGACTGCGGGATACAGGCAAACGTTCCAGCGCAGATCAGCAGGCCGATGAGAATCAATGGCTGGCGGCCTACCCGAT
>JABMDE010000002.1 GCA_015904055.1 Nitrospira sp.
GTGAAACCCGATTCGGTCACCGAGACCTACGTCGCCCTGAAATGTTTTGTAGAGAACTGGCGGTGGTCCGGTGTGCCGTTTTATTTGCGAACAGGAAAAGCCTTGCCGCTCCGGGCCAGCGAAGTAGCCGTGCAATTCAAAGAAATCCCGCAAATCCTCTTCAACGCGAACACCCAGGCACCGCAAGCGCCGAACGTCCTGACCTTGAGGATTCAGCCGGAAGAAGGGCTTTCATTACGCATCGTCTCGCGAGTGCCGGGCACGCGCGCGCAAACGCACCCCGTCGAGATGAACTTCAAATACGGAGAAGTCTTCGGCCGTCCCTCGCCGGAGGCCTATGAACGCCTCTTGCTCGACGTCATGGCAGGCGACGCCTCCCGGTTCATGCGGCGCGACGCCGTGGAAGCGTCCTGGGCGTGGATCACCCAGGTCCTTGAAGCCTGGGAAAAACTGGGACAGCGCTGGCTGCCCGAATACGAAGCCGGAACCTGGGGACCGGTGGAAGCGGACCGTCTCATCCAAAACGACGGACGATCCTGGCGAGTGCTCTAACGATCGATCGCCATCGCTACCGGCCCAGCTCGCACTCAAGTTGCTTTAGAATCTCATCCTTCTTTCCCAACCCGCCGATAAATTTCACGAACGCTCCGTTGCGGTATAGCGCCAAAACAGGAAGCGATGAGACTTCCAGTTCGGCGGGGATTTGAAAGTTTTCATCGACATTCATTGCCAGGATGAATACCCGCTCGCCCAACTCTTGCTGCAACTGCTCTAACTCCTTCATCAAACTCTGACAATGACCGCAGCCGGGCTTCCAGAACTCTACCAACACGGGGGCAGGACTCGTTTCGATCACCCGATCGAACTGCCGATCGGTGACAGCTTGCAGTGTGGCCCTCATGACTCCAACGTACCCGACAGCAAGGGTTTCAGAACAAGAGCAACCTGTTCCGCAAACAGCCGATAACCGGCAGTGGTCAGGTGAATCCCGTCGTTCGAATAGACCTGCGCCAGTTGGCCACTATCAGGATCTACCGTAGCCGCAAACAAATCGACGCAGGCAATGGCCTTTGACATCGCATAACTCTGGATCAATTGGTTCAGCTCATTTCGACGAGCCACATGCCCGGCGACCCATTCTCGCCCTTCCCGGCTGTCCTGGGCGTCTTCCATTCGAATCGAGGGAACTGTCACCGGAACCGGAAGGCCTCCAGCCACAAACAGCTGCTCATACATCTTGACCAGATTACGCATGATTTCTCTCGGCGAGGCATTCCAACCCAAATCGTTGGTCCCACCCAGAATCGGCACATAGCCGGGCTTGTGCTCCAACACGTCACGCCGAAACCGCAGAACCATTTCGCCGGTCAGTTCGCCGCATATTCCGCTCGTGTGAACCTGCGCCGTTGTCCCAAGATGGTCCTGCAAGAATTGCCCATAGGGAGTATCCATTCCCGTTGGATGTTCTCTACCCGGGGATTGAAAACCCGCCGTCAGACTGTCTCCGAAACAGATGACAAGAGTCGATCGGGTCATCGCATACACCCCCCTCACAAGCATCGGGCAAAGACGGACAATTGTAACAGAAGTACTCCATCCTGCGTGCCAGGCTCCTGGCAATCCCTGTGACCGGTGGCAATGCGGCTGAGCCGCCGTGGAGAATGGCGATTTTCTTGACGAACCCTCCATCTCACGGTAGGTGTAGCGTCATGACCGATCTCAAAACGGCGCAAGAAATGATGGCTGCTGCAGTGGCGGCAAAAGGGACGGAGGACCCGGAGATCTCGTCCGTCAAACGAGTACTCAAGCTACTCGACAAAACCGCCAAGTCAAACCGGACTTATGGCTCGACAAACCCCGTAGCCCAAAAGTTTTCGCAACAGCTCTTTCAAGAATTGACCGGCCACCTCACCACATATTCGAAACTCACCATCCTCATCCAGCGGTCGGCGCTCCTATTTCGAGAGTCTGTGGTATCCGAAGCGGACAAAGACAGCGGCAGCGAGAGTGTCGCGTTCAAACTCTACGCGGACGGTATCCGGGAATTATCCCTACATCAAGGACTCACAGAGGACGACCTCGCCTACTTTCTGGACTCTCTCTGGGGCAGCTTCGATCCCACATTGGATGATGACGACATTGTGACTCGCCTGTGGGCTCGCAATCTTCCGACCATTTCGATCGTCACAGCCGAAGAAATCGCGCGATCGTCGGTTGATGGAGGCGGAGCCACACAAGCCGACGGGGGTATGAGTTCGTCCGATTCGACGCTTCGAATGTTGCTGGATCTGGAACGCAGTCGCAAGGGGCGCACAGGGAATGAACCAGAAGGCAGTGGAGAGTCGGCCGGCCAGAAAAAACGATTCCAATCCGGTCTGGTCGGCTATGAAGTCAGCGAGGGAGAACTCGCCGCCTTGGCAGTAGAAATCGACAACGAGAGCACCCGGGACAGCCTTCTCTACATCATGGACATGCTGACCGCCATCCTTGCCTCGGAGAAATCTTCGGCGCTGCTGGCCAAACTCTTCAGCATTTGGGGCGATATCCTGGACGCGCTGTTTCGCCAGGGGAAATGGACGATCATCGAGCATATCCTGCACCTGCTTCATGAGTCCGACACCATTCGTCCGGATCTCAGCGACGAACATAAACAACAAGTCCTCTCGCTCTTACATGGGATCGGTCGCGCAGACCGGGTGAAAGCCATCGAGACGTTCCTCAATCAAACATCCGAGGCACAAACGGAGGGATTGTCCGCCGTCCTGCTGGCAATGACGCCGGACGCTGTGCCGGTCCTCTGCTCCCTGCTGGCAAATCTGAACTCACCCGCGCATCAGGCCGTCGTCTCGGACGCACTGACAGTCCTGGCAAAAGACCACTCTCATCTATTGATTAAAGGGCTGTTGGACCGGCGTCCAACCTATGTCCGCAACCTCCTCGCCATCCTCATGAAGTGGAATGATCCGAAATTCGCCGAGCCGGTGGAAAAGCTGGTGCGGTATCCGGATACGCAGGTACGCAAAGACGTCGTGCGGGCGATCAGTCTCTTCCGCCCAAGCGGCAATGGCGTCAAACTCATCTCCTTCATGGCCGATGGGGAGGAAAGTGTCCGCATCGCGGCCTTAAAGCTTCTCGTATCGGGACAATACACGGCCCCATTTTCCAGTTGGTCCCAGACCCTATCGGAAGATGAGTTTATGGACCGGCCGATGAGCGAGCGCCGGGCCATCTTTCAGGCCGTTCGAGCAACCTGCGGCGATGAAGCCGTGCCGTATTGGGAAAGCCTCTTGACGGAATGGTCCTGGACCAACCGGAAGAAAAAAGAGGAGCTGGCTCTTCTGGCAGCAGACGCCCTCGGCAAACTGGCCACTCCCGCTGCCACAGCCGCGCTCGAGCTCGGAGCAAAAAAAGGCGGCACCACGGTTCGTCAAGCCTGCACCCACGCATTATCGCACGCACACCGGCGGCAACAAGGGAAACCCGCTGCCGAAGCAGAACAGTAGGGAGCGTCTATCGTGAACGAGTCTCATGCAGCCCCGTCACCGGCCAGCGAAGAGCTAACACAGCCGATCCTGACTCACGAAAAATCGTTATCGAAAAAAGTCGGGCACGGCTCAGAAGCCAGCGATATCCTTGACCAGCAGTTGGTAATGTTGGGCTTCCAGCTCATCACCCAGCTGAATACGCTAATCAAGACCTCGAAGATTCACGGCCGTACCAATGCGGCCCTCGACAAGCCCGTCGACACCATGCTCACGCTCATTCAAACGCTGACACATGAGAAACCGGTGACGATACGGCTGCAGAACGACTTTCTCTTTCTGGGTGACAGTCATCTCAAAGTGAGCGCGCAGCAAATGCTGGTAATCTCCAGCGTGATCGATACCATGAACCAGTGGAAAATCGGCGGCCTGACCTTCTCCTCGTCGACCAGCTCCAAAGACCTCCGTGAGTTTGCCGCGCTCTTTGCCGGGTTGGATCCGGCCACCAAGTCGATTGTGGACTTCCGAGAGGAATTGTCTGCCCTCGCCGTGACCAGCATTCAGCTTGAAGATCCGCGCATGTTTACAGTGAGCGACTCCGCAACAGAAACAAACCCAAAACTTCGCCAGAAAGCCAAGTCGAAAGCCGCCTATGAAAAAGCATCCGACGCGGCCGGCCGCCTGACTCAAGCAGCCCGCGACGGCGGTACCTTAAGCTTCAAGCAGGCCAAGCGCGCCATTCAAAATATCGTCGATCTCATGAAGGCCGACGAACCGGCGATGTTGGGTTTCACGACATTGCGTTGTCATGACCAGTACACACAGAAGCATTCCGTGAATGTCGCACTCTTGTCGATCGCCCTGGCAAATCGGGCAGGCTACCCGAAAGTCGAACTGGCCGACCTCGGTCTGGCGGCGCTCTTTCATGACATGGGAAAAGCCGCTATCCCACTGGAAGTTCTGAACAAACCGGGAGAGTTCACAGAAGATGAATGGGCCGCGATGCGCAGTCACCCGACGGAGGGGGTCTTGAGTCTTGCCCAGCTGCGTGGCATCGTCAATCTTCCCTCGCGAATGGCTGCAGCCTCGTTTGAGCACCATATGAATCTGGACTATTCCGGCTACCCCAAACTGAAAACCCCGTGGAAGTTGTCCTTGACCGGACGCATTCTCATGATTGCGGATTGTTACGACGCCATGACATCGTGACCGTTGAACGTACAAAACCGGCACAGCAATTCCAACACACGGGTCTTGTCCCTTCCCGATTTCTTGTCGAACAACTACACCGGCTTCCAAAAGGCACGGCTCTCGATCTGGCAGCCGGACAGGGCCGCCACTCGCTATTCCTCGCCTCACACGGCTATCAGGTCGATGCCATCGACCGTGACGAAACCGCCTTGGCACAACTCGCAGCAACGGCAAAGAGCCGCGCATGCTCCGCTATCACGACACGCACGCTCGACCTCGAACAGCCGGCGCCTTTTGACCCCGGCCTGGGAAAGGAGAAGTACGACGTGATTGTCGTCTTCTTCTACCTCTATCGGTCGTTGTTCCCCTCGCTTATCGACGCACTGAAGCCGGGGGGCGTCCTGGCCTATGAGACCTTCACGATCGACAATTACTTTCACCATCAACACCCGAAGCGCTGGGAGTTTTGCCTGACGCCCAACGAATTACTGCGTCTCTCCTCCGGTCTTCAGATTCTCCATTACGACGAAGGCGGCCATACGGGAAACCAGACGTCCAGCCTGGTCTACACCGCGCAGCTCCTGGCCCACAAACCAATGCGTTCAGGTCCATCGACATGAGCCGTCTGGATCTCCACCTGCACACCACTCACTCGGATGGAAGCGTCACCCCGACTGAAGTCATCAATCTCGCGCACAAAGCCGGTGTCACAGCCCTGGCCATTACCGATCATGACATCACGACGGGAATACGTGAAGCCACTCTGGCTGGGCAGGAGCATGGGATCGACGTCATTCCTGGTGTTGAGATCAGCTCCATCATGGGAACATCAGAACTGCATATTCTTGGATATTTTCTGGACTACCACGATGCACGGCTGAACGAGCGGCTCGCTCGCCTTCGGGATAGTCGCCACCGCCGCAATCCAAAAATCATCGAGCGATTGCAGGCAGCAGGTATCGCCATCACCTATGAAGAGGTCCGTGCACTTGCCGGCACCGATTCCGTTGGGCGGCCGCATATTGCGAGGGTCTTGATGGAGAAAGGGGTCGTCGCCTCGGCCAAAGAAGCGTTCGACCTATGGCTGGCCGATGGACGTCCGGCCTACGTTCCGCGTGAACTCCCGACTCCTTCAGACGCGATGCAGTGGATCAGGGAAGCCAAGGGGCTCCCGGTCCTCGCTCACCCGACCTGGGTTAAGACCAGGGACGGCACATTGACGGATCTGGTCCGCCAGCTCAAAACCGATGGCCTCGACGGCGTGGAGGTCCATTACAGCACGCACACCCCACGGCAAACACGCGAGTACTTAGCATTGGCTAAACAACTGGACTTACTCGTCACCGGCGGGAGCGATTTCCACGGTCTCACCAAGCCTGATATTGATGTCGGTATCGGCAAAGGCACGCTGCATGTGCCTGGATCACTACTCGACAAGCTGAGAAATACAGCTGCCCAGCGTTAGGCGGATACGCCGCCTGCGACTTTCCTGCTATTCATTGACTCCCCTCCGCTATCCGCTAGACTTTGCTCAGTCTTGAAACTCACACATCCATGATCAACGCATCCAGCTGGACGCTCCAATATCTTGTCGTCGTGCTCTTTGTCCTTCTTGTCGGTCCGGCATTGAGCAAACTGCCGGCCGCACAGGCGGTTTCTCTCACGCTGTTCGGCCTGGACAGTGCGCAGACCGTTCGCCTGATCGTTGAGGGAAGCGGGCTCGCGACCCTCTGCATCCTCTCGCTCCGCGGATATCGGCGGATGCCCGACAACGGCCAGGGCTTTTCGTTCATTCGCACGCTCATCTTGCCGCTCACCGCCATATTCGTGCTCATCGCGACGGACAAAACACTCCGCATGGCAGGACTCTCGCTCATTGAACAGATCGGATCACAGCACTACGCCCTCGCGTACACCGCAAGTCTCACATTGACGGCCCTCTGGGCTACCGCCGCCTGGCTGCTGAATTTTGACGCACTCCACCGTTTCTTTTCTGTGTCCACGCCGGAAGAGGACGGCGATGAATCGACCCTCACCGCAGAAGAACACGGAGAGGTTCAGCCGGATCAGTCCAGCGGTGAAATAGAGGCCGGCACCGCTATTCTTAATGCCAATAAAAATCCCCCGAGCACGCTCGGCCGATACCGGATCCTCAGAGAACTGGGACGAGGAGCAATGGGTGTCGTCTACCTGGGAAAAGACCCCACGATTCAGCGGTTTGTCGCCATCAAGACGATGCGGTTCGACAAGATCGATGCCGATGACAAGTTGCAGGAAATTAAAACTCGGTTTTTCCGAGAAGCCGAGTCGACCGGCCGCCTGTCTCATCCGAACATCGTCACGATTTACGATGCCGGAGAAGAAGACCATCTGGTCTACATCGCAATGGAACTGCTTCAGGGCTCAACGCTCAAGGAGTGGTCACACCCACACAATCTCATGCCTGTGAGCAAACTGATCCCCATTCTCGCCACGGTCGCCGATGCAATGGATTACGCCCATCGGCAGGGTGTCGTTCATCGCGACATCAAGCCGGCCAATATTATGCTGACGGCCGACCATGTCGTGAAAGTCATGGATTTTGGCATTGCCACGATGGCCTCGTCTGCACGAACCAAAACCGAAACGGTGCTGGGCACTCCCACCTACATGTCACCGGAACAGATCGCCGGGAAAAAAGTGGACGGACGATCCGATATCTATTCGCTTGGCATCGTGATGTTCGAACTTCTGACCGGCCATCCGCCCTTCAAGGCGGACAATCTCTCGGCCCTGCTGTATGCAATCACCCATACACCGCCTCTCCGCTTGTCGGCGGTTCGCGCCGATCTGCCTCCCCTCATCCAAGACGTCCTGACCTGTGCGCTTCAGAAAGACCCCGTGCGCCGCTATCGCACCGGCGGCGAATTCGCCCAGGCTCTCCGCAGCGTCGTTGAACGGATTGCCGCGTAATCCCATTACCCAATAGCCTCCTATCCAGAGAAGAACAAGCGCCGATAGCTGATGGGTGACGACATTCTGACGCAAGAGGTAATGCGTCAAGAGTGGCAACCGACTGGCGCATTGCAGTTGATCACTCAGTGCTCACAACTCAGCACTCACTGTGCGCCATTGGGACTTTCGACTAAACGAGGACTATCGCGCCATCCGTTCGCGCACGATATGTTGGCAGGGTGGGGACAATTGCTTCAGATGCTGGGCCATGCACTGCAACCGCTCGGCTCCCATCAGCGAGTCCGGGCAGACTCGCTGTGCTTCCGCATCGCATTTCACTTCCGCAATTTGCTTGGCGCGAATCTCACGGGGCACGGAAAACCCGCCGGTTGTCGTTGAGCCCGTCGGTGCACCAGGCGGCTTAGCGGACACACCCGGGATCGACAGATCCAGCTCTGACACGGCCGGCGCAACAGGAATCGCCGACTGCTCGGACAACAATTCTTCCCGTGAAGGCAGATTGGCCCAGACGATACTCCAGACTAGAGCCAACCCGATAAGCGACGCCACGCCCGCCATGGCTTTCCCGGAAGGTGCTTGTTTCTCCGCTCTCCCCATGTCGCCGAGAATAAAACAAGGCAACGAGAAAATCACTGAAACGCGTATTTCCCGCAGCACCCGGCAGATCGCCTACTGGCACTCTGTTGCTTTGGAGAGAATAGGGACAGAAGAATACGGACGCAGGCTAGTTTTCAGGCGTTTCGACGATATGATTCTCAAACCTGGTACAGCCTTCGGCCAGCAAGCGATTTGTCAACATTTCACCGGGCCACTCGATAGGCAGATCGGCTGTAAAGACCCACACATCGGAAGAGGTCCAGACCGGACCATGCTCCTCAGGCAATTCAGGGTTTCAAGCGTGGCATCGGTCAGCAAGCGCGGCTCCACACGAACGACCGTTCCCGGAGGAAGCTGTAAATGCCGGTGGAGCAGTTCGGCCGTCGCGATCGGGTCGATTTTCAATTTGAGCGGAGACGTGAGATTAGCTTGCAACGGAAGCGCCAGGGCCGCGATGGTGGCATAGGACGGCTTATCCTCGCTCGGCCCGTCCATGAGCAACGTGCAACTGGCCTCGGCAACAAGGTCGAACAGCCATTCCGCCATTTCTTCGTCGAGCGCGGCGAGCACCGTCAACAGATCGTGCTCCCGCCCCTGTTCAAGAAACGCCTGCAACGTATCGATCGCATCGTCGGTATCACCGTGGTCATGACGCCGGGCATTGATAAGATGAATGAGATCGCGGGTGAGAGGGTCGGGACGAGACCAGGCTAACATGAACGCTCCCTATGGGCCGACAACACCAATTGTTCTTCCCGACACAATACAAAATCCATGTTGCCAAACTTTCCAGCCAGGTGCAAGCGCCGAGATAGTTCCCGCCACGTCACCTGCGTTCCATCCGGATGCTGCCGCACCGGCTCTTGCCGGAGGCTCAAAAAGACCGTCCCGCAAGACCGCAGCGAGCGAAGAGGCGAAGCGTACGCTTCGGTACGTTGAGCCTCTGAGCGATGCGAGAACGCCGCTGGCGGGTTTTTTCAGCATCCGGCTATTCGCCGATGACTTTCACCAAAACCCGTTTACGCCGGCACCCATCGAATTCGCCATAAAATATTTGTTCCCAGGGGCCGAAATCCAGCTTGCCACCCGTAATGGCCACGACGACTTCACGCCCCATCACTTGCCGCTTCAAGTGGGCGTCTCCATTGTCTTCGCCTGTCTCGTTATGCTGATACGATGCCTCGTGTGGAGCGAGCCGCTCGAGAAATTCATCATAGTCGCGCAACAGACCTTGCTCATCATCGTTGATATACACACTCGCCGTGATATGCATCGCGTTCACCAGGACCAGACCTTCCCGCACGCCGCTCTTCGTGACCGCCGTCTCAATCTGTGGCGTAATGTTGAGGTAGGCCCGCTTCGTCCTCGTCTCGAACCAGAGTTCTTCCCGGTAGGATTTCATGGCGCGCCCATTGTGCCAACGGGACGCCGAGAGATTCAAGAGCGGATAATTTTTTCTGTGAGCCGGGAAAGACACTGCACAGATCGCCTTACGACAACACTACCCGGGCAGAAACGAGCGAGGCATCATGGTTGAACGCCGGCCACGATGCTGTGGCGTCACAAAGCACGCGCGACGAAACACAAACTTTGAAGCTCCTTCACCATACAAGTTATAAAGCAGTCTGCCGAAACTCTCTGTGAAATTGACACTCTGTGAGGTTGGTGATAAGTACGTTCACAAGATTTTCGATCAAGACTCGTTCGCCACAGGGAGGTGTTTGATGTTTGCTACCGCTGAAGGCCCGTCATTCGCCGGCCGCCCTCTGACCTGGAATCTCTTCTTTGCCCGTCAGCCGGAACCGGACTTGGAATTTACGGAAGAAGAGTTGGAGCAAACGATGGACGTCCGATCGTCACCTCCTAAGAAATCGCCGAAGAAATCGGGCGGATCCCCTCTGATTTGGATTTTCCTGCTGGTAGCAGCAGGGGGCGGCGCCTATGTCGCCATGGAGCCGGAAATGGTCATGGATGTTGTCGGACCACTTCTCGGTGAAACACCAGAGCCTCCTCCGCAGCCACCGGTGGCGAGGAAGCCTGCTGCACCGAAGCCCCCCCTGCCAAACACACAGCCTAGCCAGCCGCAGCAAGTTGCGCCGGCTCCTGATAAAGCACCGGTCCAGCCTCTGCAGGCAGCCGTACCGGCACCGGCACCAACACCTCTACCGACGCCCGCACCGGTGCCAAGTATGCCGGCCGCGTCAGCACCCGCACCGACGGCGCCGAAGAGCCTCCCGATTCCAACCGCAAGTGCGCCGCCGACGGTTGCAACACCGGATCCGCTGTTCACCGAAGGACAACGAGTAACGGTTCTGCCGAACCCGGGCGCGCCTAACCAAAAGGTCTCTCTCCGGAAGGATGCGGAAGGGTCAAAGATCGGTCCGGCCATTCCTCCTGGAACTGCCTTCACGATTCTCGATGGCGACTTGCAGGAGCATGGATGGGTCTACTACGTGCAAAGCAATTACGGCACCAAAGGGTGGCTCGCAGAAAAACAACTGAAGCGGAAGCCCTGACGCAGTCGTCAGCGATCCGCACAGAGTTCCTGCACAGAGGGCGGCGACACAGAATGTGTGTCGCCGCCCTCTGTGCTATACTGCGGCCCGCTTAGCATCCATTTCACACCAGGCAGAGAGAAAGTGAACGAGCCATGCGGGCCATAATCTTCGATTTCGATGGAGTGATCGCCGACACCGAACCCCTGCACTTCGAAGGACTGCGCCGAACACTCGCCGCCATCGGCATTCCATTGACTGAGTCCGATTACTATGCGAATTACCTCGGCTTCGATGATCGCGGCTGTATTCTGGAAGCGCTGCGCGTGAACCAACGCCCGTCAACCAAAGCGATCGTACAAGACCTGATGCAAAAAAAAGCTGTCGCTTACCTGGCCTCGATTCGGGACCACCTCATCATTTTCCCAGGCGTCAGAGAGTTCGTCGAAGAAGCCGCAGCCGCCTATCCCATTGCCATCGCCTCCGGCGCATTGCGGCCTGAAATCGAATTGATCCTGGAACAAGCCGGTCTCCGACAATCGTTCCGTCACATCACGAGCGCGGAAGACGTGACCAGGAGCAAGCCGAGTCCCGAACCGTTCCTGCATGCGTTGGCCGGCTTGAATCGGCAACAGATTTACCCCGCACTGGCACCGAACGACTGCTTGGTTATCGAAGATTCACTCCCCGGCATCAGAGCCGCTAAAGCGGCAGGGATGAACGTGCTGGCCGTCACCAACACACACACCGTGCAAGACCTGCACGAAGCCGATGCAATCAGCCCCAACTTACGCGTGATCCGGCTCACCGAACTCCGAACCCGCCTATGGCCATCATGAACGCTGCTGACGCACAAGCCTACTGTACGACCTATACCAAGAAGAGCGGCAGCAACTTCTATTACTCGTTTCTGTTTCTGCCCAAAGCCAAACGCAACGCCATGTACACGGTCTATGCCTTTTGCAAAGCGGTGGACAGCGCCGTCGATGAACCACCGGCCAACAGCAACCCGAAAGAAGAGCTCCGGCGCTGGCGCTACGAACTGGACGCCGCCTACGGCGGCAGTCCCTCTTTCCCCATCGCCATCAGCCTCTCACACCACGTGAAAGCGCTCTCTATCCCCAAAGCCTATTTCGACGAACTGCTCAATGGCGTCGAGATGGACCTCTTTCACAATCGCTATCTCACGTTTGACGAATTGTCGCTCTATTGTTACCGCGTCGCATCTGTTGTAGGCCTGATTTGTCTGCATATCTTCGGCGTCACCTCGCCGCGCGCGCAAGACTATGCGGTCTCGCTCGGCATGGCCTTCCAATTAACCAATATCCTGCGCGATATCGGCGTGGACGTGGACGAAGGCCGCATTTACCTTCCGCTCAACGATCTGAGCGCCTGTAATTGTCCCGAAGAAGCGCTGCTGACCAAATCCTATTCGCCGGAATTCACGGCACTGATGAAACAAGAGGCCGCCAGGGCCCATGAATATTATGCAAAAGCCCAGGCCGCCCTCGCCTCGCTATCTTCATCTGAGCGCCGATTCCTCACGGTCGCGGAAATCATGCGCGGCATTTACAGCCGCATCTTGAAAGAGATCGAACGATCCGGCTATCAGGTCTTCGGACCGCGTATCAGCCTGTCCACCAGCCATCGGCTGGCCATTGCATTGGGCATTTGGTTTCGCTCCCGATTCTCGTGACCACTCAGAGTCCGCCCACCGTACTCATTCTAGGCGCCGGCTTGACGGGACTGACGGCGGCCT
>JABMDE010000020.1 GCA_015904055.1 Nitrospira sp.
CCCCACCCTATTTTTCAGCGCAAAGGCCTCGACATCCTGTGCGACGTGCCGATCAATCTGGTTACAGCCGTGCTCGGCGGAAAAGTAGAGGTTCCCACGCTCAAAGGCGATACTGTCATCAAGGTCCCACCGGGGACCCAGCAGGATAAGGTGCTCAAGATCAAGGGCCTCGGCATTCCTAGCCTCAAAGGCGGAGCCACCGGCGATCAGCTGTACACGATTAAAATACAAATCCCCACCAAATTGACCGCCAGACAAAAAGAGCTGCTCACGGAATTTGCCAAAGAAGGCGGCATGTCGATGGAAGCCGACGGCGATGGCTTCTTCGACAAGATGAAGACGTTTTTCGAGTAGACTGGGACAGCCCATTCATACCCGGATCCCCAGAGTGCCCCATGCCCGTCTTTTTTGTATCTCCTAACTGCATCGCGTCACCGACTATCTCAATTACCGGCGATCTGCTGACCCATCTCCGGGATAGCCTCCGTATCGGCGTCGGCGAGACCGTCCTGTTCGGTGACGGAGCAAGCCATCGGTACCGAACTGAAATCACCGACATATCCAAACAAACCATCACCGCACGCATTCTCGAGGTAGTCCAGGCACCACCCCGCCAGACTCCCCGGCTGATCCTGGGCCAATCGCTGCTCAAGGGCGAAAAGATGGACTGGGTGATTCAGAAATCCATTGAGCTGGGGGTAGATGAACTCGTGCCGGTTGAAAGTAGGCACAGTGTGGTACAGATCAAAGCTGATCGCATCGACTCGCAGATCGCCAGGTGGCACCGCATCGCCCTGGAAGCCGCGCAGCAATCTGAACAGTGGCGTCTCCCGACCATCGCTCCGCCACAATCCGCCACAATCTCTTGCAACACTTCTGAGAATCCGCGCGACCGTCACGGCGACACTCATGCTTGCCGAGCGGCTGGAAGGCAAGAGTCTACAAACCATTGAACTCCCGCAAGACGCGACTGGCTCCGTGCTGATCTTGATCGGACCAGAAGGGGGCTGGAGCAAGGATGAAATCGTAGCCGCTGAGCAAGCTAACGCGATACCCATTACCCTTGGTCAGCAGATTTTGCGAGCCGAAACAGCCGCCATCGCCACCATCAGCATTCTCCAATCGCGTCTCGGCAAGTTGGGATAAATTCACCCGACAGTGCGGGAAAGACCTCTATTTCTTTCACTTCGCCATGGTCGCCAGAGTTGAGTCAGGCTGCCAAGGAATGCAGAATGTCCCTATTCTTTACTCATACACCCTGATGTAAGAATACAGTTACGGATGAAATCATGACCTTGATAGCTGGTTTTCAATCGTTTGGAACCCCGACGCTTATTGGGGATCTTATGCTCTCAGGTTTTGCTGGAACTTTTACTTACCAAAAGAAGATTCTGCTTATCCATGACAACTTCGCCATTGCTTGGACGGGTCATTGGGTAGCCGCTAACTCCGTCATTCGAACCCTTCAATCTTCTCTCTCCCTCAACAATATTACCCTTGAGTCCGTAAGAGAAGTGCTCACCCATTCAGAAACGTCAAATCTCGGTAGCGTTGAAGTATGACTCATCGGATGGGTGATTGACGCTCATGGTCAGCACTGCTTTCTCTGGAACAGTTTGTATCCTGGGACGCTCTACTTGCAGGCCACGCACTGTGATGGCTCTGGTGAACTGACTGCACTCGCCCTCGTTGGCACTCAAGGCCTCCATCGCACGGCTCCAACAGAGCCTAATCAGCCCGACGAGGAAAGGCGTGGAGCCCTTGCTGTCACGACTCAACTGATGGCCTATGAGTTTTGGGGACCCTCTACGAAACCGTGGGGATTTGGTATTGCTTACGAAATTCTGCAATTTGTTAATGGGACACACTTTGAGTATTTGGACAATGCTCTCTATTTTCCCCTTGCTTGCGAGCTCGATGAACGTGGGCACTATATCAGCACCACGTTTTATCCATCACAAACTAAATACAAGGCACACGGAAATTGCAGCACGTTCTTTTTCCATGACCCTATTGCAAAAACTCAAGATCTCTATGTTGTTCCGCCACCAGGCCCTGATCCGGTTGAATCTGATGGAGTCGTAGAAGATCTTCACCAAAGAATCCTGAACAAAACTTACTCCTTCCCTCTGGAATCTGATTACTACTGCGTTTCACTTCGCATGAGGAGTCCAGTGTTTGAGACATCACAGGCTTTCATGGTCATGTCTAAATATGAAGCGGCCCAGTTTAGTGGCCTTACGATTAAAATCGCAGCCAAGGGTATTGACCTTAACATCAGTGGAGAATGGGTTGAGTGGTTTTATGAAAACATTCGTCTTAACGAGGCGAAGAAGAGCTGGATTTCTCCCTCATAGTCCACAGGCGTTCAACAGTCAAGCGGCGGTTGGTCAAAATATTTGATTCTGACCCTCAATACGAACAATTCGGGAAAAACAAAGGTGTCAAGAAACAAAGAACGCTGTCAGGAACCAATCTTTCACACAAATCCCTGCATATCGCCCCATCGATGTTGATTATTTACACGAGCTCAAATGCAAAGAATGGGGAGCCAGGTCTTGCAACCCAACATCCCCAGCAGCCGCCACACCCTCCAGCGCCGTGTCCGGCCGATCTCGCGCGCTTTGATTGACCAGCTCCGCATGCCCTAACCTTATTGTCAAGCTATGCTTGACATCAAAACCTGACGAGCGCAGGATAAAGAAGTGATTGAGAGCTTCAAGCACAAGGGACTTGCACGCTTCTTTGAAGATGATGACCGTCGAAAGTTGCCCGCATCGCAGGTCGAAAAGATTGGCCGTATCCTGGCGAGACTCAACGAAGCGCTGACCGTTCAAGATATGGGACTGCCAGGCTATCGACTCCATCCCTTGAAAGGAGAGTTGGCTGGTTTCTGGTCCGTGACCGTATCGGGCAATTGGCGAATTATCTTTCGGTTCGAGAATGGCAGCGCATACGACGTAGATCTTATAGACTATCACTAAGGAGTTGGACTATGCGCATGAAGAACCCACCGCATCCTGGATTGTCAGTCCGACATGACTGTCTCGAACCGTTGGGACTATCGATCGCAGATGGGGCTAAGGTCCTAGGTGTCACCCGGCAAGCCATGAACAATCTGGTCACCGGCAAGGCCGGGATATCCGCTGAGATGGCAATCCGGCTCGAAAAGGCATTTGGTGGCGGCGCAGAAACCTGGTTACGGATGCAGGCTGCGTACGACTTGGCTCAAGCAGAGAAACACACAAGGAAGATTAAGGTTCAGCGCGTGAAGGATACGTTAATACCTGCCTAGCCATCTACCCCAAAGACCTCGTCTCGCCTTCCCTGCTCTCCTCTCATCCCACAAATGATGTATTAGCCTCCGACTTTGCAGTAGACTTGCTGCAACTGTCTGGTGTCACGATTGTGGTGAAAGGTTGGTGATCGATGTGGCCTGTGTTCTGTGTGTTCCTGTTTGTTCTGGCCAGTGCGGCAGGCACAGGTCTCCCGTCCCTTGCAGCGGAAAACTCTCTTGAGGAGGCGGAATTTGCGTATGAGCGCGGTGAGTATACCCAGGCGGCCCGCCTCTTCAGTCCTCTGGCTGAGCAAGGAGTCGCATCGGCGCAGTTCTATCTGGGCTTGATGCACGAAAAAGGACGAGGCGTCCGGCAGGATTACCCCACGGCACTGACGTGGTTTCGGAAGGCGGCGGCACAGGGCTATGTTGGTCCGCAGAACAATCTGGCCCTGATGTACGAACGGGGCCGGGGCGTCCGGAAAGACCTGGTTCGTGCGTTCATGTGGTATCACCTGGCTAGTACGATGTTACCCGGCAATGACGGAAAGGCAGCCTTGGCACGCCGAGACCAGCTGAGTCCACACATGACTGCCGCGCAGATCGAGCAGGCGCAGGAACTGGCAAAACGTTGCCAGCAGTCTCAGTTCAAGCAATGCGACTAGATTAGGATCCTTCCCGCGGGAAAATAGACACACAAGAAGCCAGGTAATGGCATCGCCAGGCAAAGCATGCTGAGAAACAATCACCCCATTTTGTTGGACTAGAAAACTAGCTCATTTTTCAGTACACTCGCCCTCCGATCATGGGCCGATAGGGCCCTGTTGGTGGGCACTGGCAACTCGTAGCGACTATTCCGTATCTGTCATCGTTTGATTCTGGAGTAGCATGGGACTTCTCGGTCGGCTCTTCAAAATACCGTCATTCGAGGGTGCCACGAATGCCCTGTTGGTTGAACTCACCCTCCCTACTCTGACCGATGCTCAGCGCGCGGAGCTGAAGATCCGCGTCATTGAAGTCTTTCAAAAACTTGGCCCTCCTGATCTTTCCCCGGAGGCGGCGCTGCTCGGTCTGAACCAAGCATCACGGCTGACCCAATTGAATTTTCTGGCACTCGCGATGGATGAACTGGGATTCGACCCACCGCTCAAGAAAGAAATCCTCTTCAAGGTGCCGAATCCGTTCGATCCTAACCTGGCGGATGAGCATACCCTGCGGGCAGTTGCTCGCCGATTGAAGTGGAAACACAACATCGAGGTGGGGATCGAGGTAGAGCCGATCAACTTCGATACCTGGAGCAACCTATCTGCGTGACATTGGCTTGACAGGCCCCAAGCGCCTGGCTATCCTCCATAAATCGATATTCTCTCTTTTGCAAGGAGTTTTCATGCGACATGCTGCTGTGCGAACACTGTGCGCCGTGGGGCTATCGGCTCTGGCATTCTTGACACTGGCGCCAATCAGCCAGGCCAATGAGCCGTTCAAAATGGGTGTAGTGGATCCCCAGTCCGTCCTGGAAAAATCAAAGGCCGGGAAAAAAGCGCTCGATGGATTGAAAGAATATGTGACCATCAGACAAAAACTCCTAGCCAAGGACGAAGAGGAGCTCCGCAATTACGAGAAACAAATCAAGGACCAGCTGCCCAAGCTCAGCGAGGCGGAGAAAAAAGACAAGGAAACGCAGTTCCGAACCAAAATTCAGGACTACCAAAAGCGCGCACAGGAGTTCAATCAAGACCTACAAAAGAGACAGAAAGAGCTCGTTGAGGAATACATGAAGAAGATCTCAGTGGCCACCCAAGCCATGGCTGAGAAGGGAGGCTTCTCCCTCGTGGTCGATAAGGGAAGCGAGCAGACCGTCAAAATCGTGATCTACAATAAAGACACCATCGATCTGACAGAACAGGTCGTCAAAGAGTTCGACCGAACGAATAAGTAACGCAGACAGGCATGCCGGCCGGTTATTCCACGGGATAACCGGCCTCCCGCCACGCTCTGATTCCCCCATCCATCGAGACCACATTGCCATATCCCATCTGCTGCAAGGCATCGGCGGCAAGCGCCGACCGAAACCCTCCGCCGCAATACAGCACGATGGGTGCTTCTTTATCAGGAACCGCCGTCTCGATATCACGTTCTATAATCCCCTTGCCCAGATGCCGGGCTCCTCTGGCATGACCTGCCGCAAACTCATTGTCTTCGCGCACATCAATGAAGTGAAACGACTCTCCCCGATCGAGCCGGGCCTTCACCTCCGCCGCCGTGCATTCCTTCACCCGCTGCTTGACGCGCTCCACCAGCTGTAAAAATCCAGGATTGTGCTTCATCGTCACTCCTATTCAGCCCGCATTATTCATGACAGTTTGTCGCGTAATCACTCTATTAATCGTGCCTCGTGAAACGCATCTCGTATCTCGCAACCAAAGATGAGACTTGCTCGCTTCTCGTCCTGCGCTTCACGCTCGCCTCTCTGAGTCGAGGCGGGCTTCACGAGATACGAGCGACGAAGAACGGACTGGCAATTGCAGCAAAAGCGCTCATGAATCATGCAGGTTAGAACAATGCTGTTTGTTCGACGCCTGGGCGGCGAAAGGTATTGGGAATCCCGCCAGTATCGTCATCCATAAAACCGGCGCGCCGCTTGGCCACACTGAACAATTGTTCGATCATATGCCAATAGACACCGGTCCCGGCATGCCGTCTAAAAAACTCGCCGTCGGTCATCGCACCACCCCTTACCTCACGCAGTCGAGCGACGATTTTTCCAATCCGATCGGGAAACGCGGCCTGCATACGCTCCAGAAACACCGGCTCAACACTGCCGGATAGTCTCAGCAAGGTCGCCACAGCCGTCCTAGCCCCCGCCTGATTCGCGCGCTCCAATAACACCGGAAGATCGCCGTCATTCAAGCCCGGAATCACAGGCGCGATCGAAATACCCGTCGAAATGCCGGCATCCGCCAGCACCTTCATGGCTTCGAACCGCTTGGCGATTGATGGCGCATGTGGCTCCACTTTACGAGCGATCTCATCCGACGCGAACGGAATGCTGAAATACACACGGACCCATGCGTCCCGATTCAACTGCCTCAGGATATCCAGATCCCTCAGCACCAGCGCGCCCTTCGTAATGATGCCGACAGGGTTCCGATAGTCTCCACACAACGACAGACAAGCTCTGGTCAAGCCGTACGAGGCCTCCAACGGCTGATAGCAATCCGTGTTGCCTGAAAAAACAATCAGCTCTCCCTGCCATGACGGTTTATCAAATGTCCGCCGCAACAGCCGCGGCGCATCTTCCTTGACGATAATCTTACTGTCGAAATCCGTTCCGGCGCCGAAGCCCCAATACTCATGCGACGGCCTCGCATAGCAGCGGAGGGGTGACGGAGCGGTCGAACGTGCCGGTCTTGAAAACCGGAGATGGGGTAACTCATCCGCGAGTTCAAATCTCGCCCCCTCCGCCATATTTTTTCTCTGATGGTCTCTGTCACATGGCGGACGTATTGTGCATCCTGCTCGCATGAAACCTCTGCAAAAAGACGTGTTCGACCGTCCACAAGCGGAGGTGCATGAAGACTCTCAAGAATGGCTGGCACTGGTTTTGGCGGCAAAGCCGGCTGAATAAGATCATCATCCTTGGCCTATTTGCCGTCATCGTGCCGTTCTGCCTCCCGACTGTCGTGTCCTGGTTCAGACCAACGATCATCAAGGTGGGGGTCGCGTTCTACACGTATGAACGTGCCTCTTTTTCTGAAAGCACGACCACAATCTATTTTTTCGAGAAGCGGAACCTGGTCACAAATTGCAGCCTTCGCCGAGCTGAAGAGACGCAACCAACCGGACAAGCCCCCATCGCCAATCCGCAATCATGGGTGATCCTCAAGCTGTTGCTGGAAAATGCCTCGGACCAGCCTCTTACACATCTTCGTCTGGGCGTCAGATCGCCGGCCCTGAGTCCTGCAACACAGCTGCTCACCTCGCCGAATATAGACGCGACAGGACACATGGATACACCCCCACGCGCTACCAGGCCCGCGTACATCATTTCCATCGCTGCCATCGCCCCCGCAACCTCCACCATCATCAGCTTGAAAACCCCGATCGATGATCGTCTACGCCGGTTTATCTACGAGGACCATCGTACCGTGACAGTTCAGGTGCCCTTTGTCTCGGCAGACCAGTTTCGGGAATATCCACCGATTGTCTCTCGTACAAATGCAGTGAAAATTTTAAATCGAGAGGGACTCTTGAGGACCGGGGACGAGAGGGAGGCCGATGAAGTACTAACCGCTACGCTGATGCCACCCGGTGAGTCAGGCTCAAACAGTAAAGTCACACCATATCAACTACTTCCAAAGTCTCGTACCTGTTCTGAAGGAGAGGCAGGCATGTGGTAAACCGCCGCTACATGTCTGGATCGTGATGGTCAAAGACCTAACTTGAGCGAGTCATACCCCACTTTCGTTGGGTAGTTTCACCGGCCTAGAGGTATAGCAGATACACCGCTATTTGTATTATTCTGCACCCCATAACTAATTTCTTTCAACGGGAAGAACATCATGTCATTTCAACTCCACCGTCAAGTCGCGATCAACTGTATTCTCTCCAGGGGGAGCGACGGCCTTCAAGGAGAAGGCTGCGTGTATGATCTCTCAACCCCTCGCCAGCCAATGGCGTCAGCGAATACGCTACAGCCTGGTGACCTTGTAAAGCTCCACCTGTGGATACCGGATGAAGATTCCCACATCTCAGTTAATTTAGCTGAAGTGCAATGGGTTAAACCCAATTGTATCAAAGTCGATCTTCTCACCGTTAACCCTCCCGACCAAACACGGCTCAATCAATTCACGGCCTCGCAAAATACCCTATCCCGTTCCAGCAATGCCACGAGCCAGGTCCTCATCTGGTTTTAGCCTTCATTATTCATGACGAGGCCTTGCTCCTTCGACCACCCTTAGGCTCACCCCCGAGCGGGCCGAATGATCGAGAGACAAAATCGCATGGAATCGCGTTCCTCGCGGATTGTCGATTGCCGCAAAAATGCTTATGAGTAGCGCAGGCTAGCCCCAATCACACGCACTAACGTATCGATATCCCCCTTTCGTTTAATCGTACGCTACACCTACGGTATTTCCAATTCTCTCTACGCATTTTATTCTGCACGCATGCATGTGAAGCGACTCAATCGCAATTCAGCCGTTCACACAGGGCATTGAGCGACATCATCATCTCTGGAGGACTGATTATGCAAAAACAGTTCGGCAAAATAGGAGCCGTCAGACATCGATGCGCAGGACTACAGGATCATGATTCTGGAGGAATAAAGCTCGACGTCCCCTCAGGCCATTTTGTAGCACGCGAAAACCTGGCTTGCATGCTCAGCCAGGACGGGCCCCCTGCCCTCGAAAAAACGGCCACTCCTGTGAAGCCCCATGTTATCAACTTACACGCCAGCACTCTCGTACTGCCAGAGAAGCAGGCTGGTGTGCTCACCACAGCCGGTATTGCAGCCCCCGACGAACCAACAACGACTTTGAAAACGTATCGAGGATATGACATGAGGGACATGCAGAACATTTCCGACATCATTGCCATGCCGTTTGTGGCATGGCAGGCGTGGCGGGCATATAGAACACACGTGCGGCATAGACAAAGCACCGTACAGATGCTCGCGCGTAGCTGTGTCCTGCGCCCAGTTGATGTCGAGCTTCGCTACAGCACCCCCCTTCAAAAAATAGGCATCTGTATTGGTGCTTCGGACGCTCAAAGTTCCCACGACATGGAGTTCTCACTGTACCTTCAACCATCGACCGGCAGCATGCGGGCGCGAGGAACGCAATTGCTTCAGTGGTTGGGACATGAATGGACCACCAAGTGGATGCCGACAGTGCGGCGAGGTGTGAAAGCAGGAAGGCGATGCTGGATCCTGTTGATCGCCCAAGTCTACAAAGCCAATGTCCAGCAGCAACAAGAGGCAGAGTCGGATGCAATAATCCGGCTTCTGAAGACCCAAAGACTACAGCCCTGGTGAGGCATCACTGCCGAGAGTCATTCTCTGGAAATCTCAACGGTCCTTGCCGAATAGCAGCACCGGCAGTATCACGCTGGTGCGGCAACAATAACCTCGTCACGTCTCCATGCCATCCGGACGAGTCATCAGACCTCGCCCGCGCTGCGGCTCTCCACTATGCGCCATATAGACACGTACTGCGCATAAGAACCGCTCCACCCATACACTGGCCCAAACAGACATCCCCCCTTTCGTTTCATTTCATACTACCTCTACGGTATTTCCAGTTCTCTCACATATGTTTATTGTCCCGTTATGCAATCCGTCACATCCGGGCGCCGTCTCGACTTTCACATGCAGAATCATGCGACTTCTTCATCGGAGGACTGACCATGCACAAGCAGCTCGGCAAGATCGGAACAGTCAGACGGGAGATTCATGGGAAGGCCTGCTCATTCTGCGGGGGATATACATACCAGCTTGTCCTTCGCACACCTGGCTCTGAGGAAGAGTCCAGCTTGTTAGCCCGATGTAGTCAATGCCATCGCCCCTCTGTGCCAATATGAGTGGGACACTTCGCCTCTCTTCAATTAGAGTAGCGGGCGGAGGAGATGCACCCCATCATGCATGCTGAGAAGAAATAC
>JABMDE010000200.1 GCA_015904055.1 Nitrospira sp.
AAGATTGGGGGTCAAGCAGATCGATTCTGTACGATCTGAGGAGAGCCGTCACGTTTCTTCCGCTCGTCATCTCGTTATGTGTGCGGATGCCATTTCGAAGAGCGGGCCGCACGGTGAGTTTCGTGTTTCGCCTCATGGACACATTTGCGTCCCAGCACAAGTCGTTCCGACGAGTGGTGCAAGAACCTGAAATCCAGGAAATGTTTGATGAACTGGATAAGTATTTTGAATTCAAGCGATTGAAAGCATTCCTCGACCCGTTGCCACTGTTGGCCAAGCTCGGCGGGGAATTCGATCTACAAAAAGTGCTGGCAAGTCCCATCGTCTGGCATATCCTGACCGAACGGTATGAAGACGGATCGACCGTGATGTTCTCAAATAAAGATGCGGATGTTTCTATTGATACGCGTGACGATTCACGAAGTAAGAAAGCCAAGGTGGATCTCTTTTTTCGACGCATTCGTGCGTCCATGGCATTGTACCCCCTCTTTGAGATGGTTGAAATGAAGGGCCAACGGTTCCTTGATGCGGACCTCGCCAACCCACTGCCGGTCGAAGAGGCGTTCAGTCTGGGCTGCGATACGATCTTCATGTTTCTCAATGTTCCACGACATAGTGTTCGGGCGGAACCAAATCCCCTGCGGGATCTTCGTGAATTGAGCGACCTTTTGCGATTAAACGAGCGCTACATCCACCACCGTGTCAAGGACGCACAGGCCAATGCCAAGGAACGAGGCGTGAACCTGTTCGTCATCCGACCGGATGAGATTCCTCCCGGTCTTGGGTTGCTGGAGATCGACAGGAAAGTGATCGAATTCGTGAAGACGCACGAGCGACAACGTATGAAGGAATATCTTGGCAACCTTGACGCCCATAACTTGCGAATTGCGCCACCACTCCCTAACCCCGGCTGTGTGGCCCTCTTTGGCGAAGGCTCGAAGGAGGCTCCGTGCGCCGGGTATTAAGGATTGGCCACCGGGGGGCTGCCGGCCATGCTCCGGAAAATACATTGGCTGCTATTGAAAAGGGGATTGACCTGCGCGTCGACTTTGTCGAGATTGACCTGCGACGCACGGCCGACGGCGCACTGGTCGTTCTGCATGACGCAAGCGTGAATCGGACGACCAATGGGAGGGGACGCATCGATCGGTTATCGCTGAATGAGGTGAGGAAGCTGGACGCGGGGAACGGCGAACGCATTCCAACGCTTGCGGAAGTGCTCGCAGCGGTCTCATCGCGATGCGGGTTGATGCTGGAGATCAAGGTCAAAGGCATCGCTCGGCAGGTTGTCGAAATGGTACAGGCGGGCGGGTTCAGCGGCCCTGCCATCTATGACGAGTTGAGGGAAGTTCGAGTCGCCGATCCCAAAGCCGCTCTCATGGTGCTCTTCAGCCGGTTGCCCCGGGCGCCTGTTGCCTGTGCCACGAAATATGAAACGACGTATGTCGGTCTCAGGCGCGACACCGCTACGGGTCGTCTGATCGATGCATTCCATCATGCGGGTCTGCTGGTGTGTGTCTATACTGCCGATAGGCCAGGAGACATCCGGCACGCGCTCTCTGTGGGTGTCGATGGAGTGATATCGAATGTGCCCGATCGGATTACTGTGGCGTAATTCGTGCGTGCGTCCAAGCGTTCCAAGAATCTTGTTTTATTAGGAACACATGAGGGAAGGAGGTACACTGATGCCGTACGGTAGTTCCGTAAGCAATTCCCTTTTCCCAGTGTCCTATGGAGACCCATCACTATTCGAGGCAGTCATTAATACCCTGGTGGATATACGGTATTGCCGTCGCGCTGACCGTCATTCTGCTTTCGCTCTCTGGATTGCTCGATGGAATCGACGTCCGGGCCTACAAGATGATTGTGGCTCAGATCGCGAACGAG
>JABMDE010000201.1 GCA_015904055.1 Nitrospira sp.
CGGGATTGATCGCATGTTGCCCGGTCGAGTCGGCGACACGCCGCTGATCGGCTGCGGGGTGTATGCTGATAATCAGAGCGGAGCTGTGGCGATGACCGGGATCGGCGAAGGGATTATCCGAATCGCCGTGGCCAAGGAAATCTGCGATCGACTGGCAGAGGGAAAGACGCCGAACGCGGCGGCTCGGCAAGTGCTGAAGAAATTGGTGGCGAGAATCCAAGGCGCCGCCGGAACGTTGGTGCTGGCACCAGACGGTCGATTTGCCATCCGTCATTCCACTCCTCACATGATTGCCGGGTACTGGTCCGGACATGGAGCCCCAGTGGTCAAGGACTCCTACCGCTAGTAGAAAGCTTGCCGTGGCCTATCACAAGGGACGGAAACCCAGACGCTATAGTCAGGTGGCGCGTATCAGTGTCCTGCTTCGCCGGCTCATCGGAGGAGCATCGGTCGGAGAATTGGCCGATGAGTTGCAAGTTACCAAGCGCCAGGTTCACCGAGACCTTCAGCAGCTTGAAGATTCGGGCTACCCGCTGGAACAGGAACAGGAAGAGGGGAGGTGGAGGCTTCCCGCCGGCTTCAAGGGGCTGGAGGTCACGGTGTCACCCTACGAGCTCATGTCTCTCCATCTCGCTCAGAGCCATCTCGCATACTTGAGAGGAACGCCGTTTGTTGACGATCTGGAATCCGTCATTCGGAAAGTCGAGGCAGGCCTGCCCGACAAGGTCAGAAATCACCTTGAACGAATCGTAACGGCCTTTGCGTCGCTCCAGCGACCGATCCGGGCCTATGCGGCACAAAAACAAGTCATCGAGTCTGTTCGCAAGGCATTGCTTCGCCAGCGCAGGGTTGTTCTCCACGGCTACCAGAAGCCAGGAGGGCGCCCACAAGACTATCTGGTGGATCCCTATGGGTTGGTCCTGTACCAGTATGGGTTATATCTCGTCGGTCATTCGCATCGCGCGAAAGCGCTGAGAACGTTCGCGCTGGAGCGAATCAAGACCATCACGGTTACGGAGGACATGTTCGAGCTTCCCCAGTCTGTTCCTTTTGCAGAACGCCTCGATCGAGCATTCGGTCTGATCGAGAAGCCCTCGCAGGAAGTGAAAATCTGGATTGCTCCTGATTGGGTCTATTTTGTCGAAGAGCGTCAATGGCATCCGACCCAGACCCTCAAGCTCCAGAAGGACGGCTCCGTGATTCTCACCATGCGTTGCGGCGGTTTCGACGAATTGACCGCCTGGGTTCTGTCTTTCGGGCCTGGGGCGAAGGCGCTCAGCCCACAGGCGCTGATTGATAACGTATCCAGTCAACTGACAGCCGCTGCTGAATCGTATCGAACGTCCTGCTAGCTGTCTCCAACGCCCAGTGACTTATTCTGTCGCACCTCCGTGCTAGGCTCTGCCTCCAACGAACAGAGGAGGGCACAGCGATGCGAAGCTTGTTGTCGGTCAATCATGAGGTGCAGTCGTTTTTGAAGGCCCATCCGAGAGAAGACGGCTGGATCACCTATCATTGTTGTAGACCATTGGTACGGGATCTCTATCTTCAGTATCTCGTGGATTGGTTGCAGAGCACCAATCATGAGGTCCTGACAGCATGTGCAGTGGGGAAAGAATCACCTGCCCAAGAGTTACTGGGTGTAGAAGAAAACTTTGTGATGACCGACTCCGACAGTGACCGAGACACCCAGAATCAGCCTAAGAGCGAAGCCTGGATCGGCACCGTTGAAGTCGAGTGGAAAGGATCGGCGATTCATTTTTACTCGCCGTTTATGGAGCAATGCCTTGCTCTGGAGCCGCTCATTCTGATGGCAACCAAGTCGAGCGCCGCGCTTCGAAACCTGCTTTACGGACTGAAGAAGTATGGACTGTTGCGGGAGCGGAACGAGAACCGAGAGATCCTGGTCGTCAATGGGCCGAACCAGCCGAAACCGACAATCTCCTGGAATGATCTGTTCTTGCCCCCTAGGCTTATGCAAGAGATTCGGAATAACGTCGAAGGATTCTTCTCAGGTACCGACAAGTACAAAGGACTGGGCTTGCCGATTCGGAGAGGTCTCCTATTTGTCGGCCCTCCCGGCTGTGGGAAAACGATGACTATTAGCGCAATTGCAAACACCGTGGATGCGACATGCATCGCAATTCTGCCCGGCGTGGATGTGGATGATCAATGCGTTGAACGCGCAATCAATTGGGCTGCGAAGCAAGCACCGGCCGTCCTCATGTTTGAGGATCTGGACAAGCTGCTTGAGGCCGGTAAATGTTCCCTTGTGCATCTTCTCAAGCTGCTGGATGACCTTAAGCCACCGTCCGGCGTCCTGATCATTGCAACTTCGAATGAGCCGGATAGGTTGGATCCAGCCTTGCTCCACCGCCCGAGCCGATTCGACCGGGTCTGGAGGTTTGAGTTGCCCAAGTACGACCAGCGACTGGCTCTTCTGCGTAAGCGTGGGAGAGGTTTCTTCTCCGAGTCAGCCCTGGAGGTAGCGGCTCGAAAGTCCGAAGGGTTCTCGATGGCCTATGTTCAAGAGATTGTAGTGAGCGCGCTGCTCGAATGCACGCATGACGATCTGCCGCCGAGCGATGACCATCCGATCAAAAGTTTGGATATTCTCCGCAAGCAGCGGAAAGAGGCCTCGAAGCCTGAGGAATCAATCAGTGAGCGAGAGACTGTGGGATTTTGCCAATCAAACAGTGACGGTGAGTAGAATTTGCATAAGATGTTAGATAGTGTCGTCACGAGATGGCCGCCCAAAGAGCGATGCACCTGATGTGCACGGCGGCGAGGAAGGACGCGGCATGTTTGGCATAGCGGGTGGC
>JABMDE010000202.1 GCA_015904055.1 Nitrospira sp.
GGGCTGACGAGGACGCATGCCAAACCTCCGGTGCTCCAAGAAGAATTTGGCTGCCGATTCTATCTCAATTCAACTCAACTGCGGAATCCGGGATGATAGGCCTCTTGAAGAGAAAGGTAGGCCTTCTTGGCGCTCGTCATGTCGATCATCGCGCCGATCATGCGGGTCGGCTTTCCAGAACTATCCTGAATGATAGAGGCTCGATCCAGGAAGTGGCCGTAGGATCCGTCTTCGAGACGGAATCGGTACTCTGCGGAATACCTGAGCGCCTTCGAGGACAGCGCATCCTGTACCTGGGCGAGGACTCTGTCCCGATCATCAGGGTGCAGTCTCGATACCCAGACCTCGCCGCTCGGATCGCCGCCGAACTTCACCCGCGCGTTCGGGCTCCACCACATCTTGTTGGTACCACAGTCCCTATCCCATAGAATATCAAGAGTCGTCTCGTTCCTCGCTGGACCGCAACGCTTCTTCCGCCCGTGTGCGCTCCACTGTTTCCATCATACGCCCAAGGATTTCACCAACCGACACGCCAAAGCTTTGGGCCTCAGAGTTCCAGTCCCTGGGCACCCCGACATGTTCATGCCACAGCACGCCCACGAGTGTGCCTTGATGACGAATCGGCACATCCATCACGGAGGTAATCCCCAGCGGACGGAAATAGTGCTCGACAAATTCGCTCATGCGCGGATCGGCACACGCGTCAGGCGCAGCCGCCACCAGGCTTGCCGCGATGGTCTCTAAGTAGCGGGGGTACTGCAAGGCCGAAAGCCTGTTGCCGGCAGAATGAACGGCGTGCGAACGATCGTAGAGATTCTGGCAGACCAGCTCCGTCCCGTTCTCAGAGAGCTGCCACACACTGACGCGAGCCACTCCAAGCGTCTCTGCCACGATCTCGCATACACGTGGCAGCACGTCAGAAAATGGCACTCCCGTATCGTCGAGGTGTGTGAGACGGAGGAGCGCAGCCTGCATCTGCAAGGTCTGTTGGATCCGCTCGCTCACTTCATGCTCGGCGCGCTTGCGCTCGGTGCTGTCGCGTACGATCGCGACGCAATAGTCTTTCTCTAGCCGGATCAGTTGCGCGCTCACCTCGACTGGAAATGTCGTGCCGTCTTTCCGACGGTGAATGCTGTCCAGGACCAATGGACCGGGTTCCTCCCGCAGCCGTTTCATCACGTCTGCAAAGATCGGCGGTGTGACCAACGGGTCGATATCGGGCACGGTCAGACCAAGGAGTTCGTCGCGGGTGTAGCCGATGTTTGATGCGGCACCCTTGTTGCCGTCCAGAAATTTCCCGGTCTGGGGATCGATGATCTCGATGGAATCATTGACGTAGTCAAGCAAGGTCCGGAAGAACGTCAGCGCCTGCTCTGTCCGCTTGCGTTCGGTGACATCCTCGCAGGTCACCAATACGACGGTCTCCCTGGTAGACGACTGGCCTACTTTGACCGTTTCCCGCACCCACAGCAGGCTCCCGTCTTTCCGCACCTTCCGAAACTCCCAGTGTTTCGTGGTCTCCGGTGTCGCAAGACACTCGGACAGACTCGCAGCCACGGTTTCCTTATCGTCTTCGTGAAAGAGGCCCAGCACAGAATGCCCGATTAATTCCTCCACCTGATACAGGAGCTGCTCCGCCCCGAACCGGTTGACGGAGCGCACCGTACCGTCCGTCGCCAGCGTGAAGTACATGGTCGGGGTGTCGTCGTAGAGCGACCGATACCGTTCTTCGCTGTGTTTCAGCGCCTGTTCCGCCTGCTGCCGATCCAGTTCCCCGCTGATCCAGCGGGCCATGAGCTGGATAAAGTCCTCGTCGGATTGACTGAACGGAGCTGGGTGCGGATCCTGGCCCGCAAAACAGATTGTGCCATAGGCCTGCTCTCGACCGATGAGCTTGGTTCCGATATAAGATTCGAGGCCCAGCGCCTTGTAGCCAGGATGATTTCGCCAGTCCGAGACTCCTGCATGTTCGAAGTAGACCGGTTTGTTCCTCTGAAGCGTCGTGTTGCAGTACGTGTTGCCGAGTGGCGCCTCCATGCCGGCCGTGAAACCGGTGCCTGGCGCACAAACATGGGTGAATACGAGTCTCTCGCCCACGGCTTGCGTGAGCATGCCGATCGGCATTGTGAACCGCCGACACCCGACCTCCAAGATCGCCTGTATTCGCTCATCGAAGGACAACCCGATGACGGCGGTCGCTTCGTGGAGGGCTCGTATCGCCTGCTCGTTCTCACGCAGCGCTTTCTCGGCCTGCTTGCGCTCGGTAATGTCATGAGTCACCGCCAGATGCTCTATGCTGCCGGTGCCGGGATTCCGGAAGGGCACGGCATGGGTTTCCATCCACCTACGGCCTCCC
>JABMDE010000203.1 GCA_015904055.1 Nitrospira sp.
AGGAAACTTCAAGGCTCAGCCGGTAAAGGCGCTGGTGATTGTGAAAGAGGAGCTGAAGCTGATCGTGCGAACGCCGCATGAGCAAACGGCGATTGTATGTGCCCGGAGCCTCGAAGAGTATCTGGGAAAAGAAGTCTCCGGCATCCCGCGGCCCGGCCATATTCCTTCGGCGATTCACATGGCCTGGAACGGATTTCTCAACAAGGATGCGACGATCAAGGATCTCGACGTGATCAGGGAGATGCTGGAAGACAAGGGCATCCGGAGCGATCAGGAAGTGATCTGTTATTGCACCGGCGGTGTTCGATCGGCATGGCTCTATGTCATCCTTAAGCTGGCAGGGTATCCCACGATTAGAAATTATCCTGGGTCCTGGTGGGAGTGGAGCCGGGATTTCGCCTGCCCGGTTGAGAAAGACACACACATGCTTCAAAAGATTCTTGGGTTCGATCAGGCGGCCGGCCCTTCTGGGAGGCCTTCTTGACAGGATTTGGAACCCTGTGTAAGGTGCATGCACGAGTGATCCGTTCCGCTGGAGAGTTGCAATCTAACCAGGGAGGAGGCAACCATGGCGACTAAGATGCATCGAAGTGCGCTGGTAATAGCCGCAGTAGGGGCGCTTGTCGGCATACCAATGCTGAACGGCATGGCGCTCGCCGGACATGTCCGAGATGCGGAGAATCATGCCAAGGCCGCCGTGTCGCACGGCAAGGAAGGACACGCGGATGTCTGTGCCGAACATGCAGATGCAGCGCTCAAGAGTGCACGGGGTGCGAAAGTGAAGAGCCCGCATTTGGATGAAGGTATCAAGCACCTAATGGAAGCCGTTCAACATGGAAAGGCTGGGCATGCAGCCGCCTGTACCGAACATGCCGATGGGGCGGCCACGCACCTGATTGAAGTGAAAGAGCAGTAGTCGACGAGAAGCAGCCACGGCTGCGACAAGGTGCCTTTGTTGAAGCGGGCAGGGACACAATCCCTGCCCGCTTTTATATGACACGGAGTATGCGGTGCGAGTCGGGTTCTACCAATTCGATCCACAGTTCGGTGAGGTGGCCAATAATCTTGAGATAGTCACGGCCAAGCTGGAACAGGCGGTTGCGGATCTCATTGTGCTGCCTGAATTGTTTGCGTCAGGGTATCAATTTGTATCGCAGGAAGAAGTACAACAGCTGGCCGAGCCGGTACCTGACGGCCCAACCACGCGCCGTTTGATGGAGATCGCCAAACGACGCCGGGTGCACATTGTGGCTGGTCTTCCGGAACGGGTCGGCGCGGCGTGCTATAACTCCGCCGTGATCGTGGGGCCTGCAGGGCTCATCGGCTGCTACCGCAAGACGCATCTCTTTTATGAAGAGACACTTTTCTTCACACCCGGCGATTCCGGATTTCAGGTGTGGGATATCGGGCCGGCGAAAATCGGGGTGATGATTTGTTTCGATTGGTATTACCCGGAAGCGGCTCGTTCATTGGCGGTCCAGGGCGCCGACATTATCTGCCATCCGTCCAACCTCGTGTTGCCGAACTGCCCGGATTCGATGCCGGTGCGGTGTCTGGAGAATCGGGTCTTTGCCATTACGTGTAATCGTATTGGGAGTGAAGCCCGCGGAGGGAAGGATCGGTTGACCTATATCGGCCACAGTGAAGTCGTGACACCCAGGGGTGTGATTCAGCATCGAGCTTCACGGGATCGGGAAGATCTTGCAATTGTTGATATCGATCCGGCCGAGGCTCGCGACAAAAGCCTGAACCGCTACAACGACTTGCTTCGTGATCGCCGGACATCGCTGTACAAGGCGTAGCCCGCATGATTCATGAGCACCCGCTTCTGTAATCACCGATCCATTGTTACGTGATATGCTGCACCAGGAACGAATATCCATTGGGCTTCAGGCTTGCGCCAGACCGGCAAGCGCAGTAGGATTTGTGCATGGATCTCATACTCGGTAAAGGCCTCTTTCTCATTGCCGCGCCCAGCCTCCGCGATCCGAACTTCCGTCAGACCGTGGTGCTGTTGTGCGAACATGGGCCGGAGGGCGCCTTGGGCGTCGTTGTCAACCGTCCCACGGCGATGTCCATTTCAGAAGCGTTGCCGCAGGTGCCGATTATCGAAGGGGCCGGCCATGTCCTTTATGCCGGTGGCCCAGTGCAGACCAACCAGGTGATGTTGCTCTATCGCGGCAGGGAGTTTCCTGAGAACGCGCATCATGTATTCGACGGAGTCTGTCTGGGCGGTGACACGGGGATGGTGGAACGGATTCTCACCGATGCCGGCAGTCAGGAAGCCTTCCGCGCATATCTGGGATATTCAGGATGGGGGCCCGGTCAATTGGAAAGCGAGATGAAAACCGGTTCCTGGATTTTAATGCCTGCCGATCCCAACTTACTTTTCGAAAAAGATCCGTCCTCGGTCTGGCGTGATCTGTTGCTGACCCTCGATGATACCTACCGTCCCTATGCGGAGATGCCGTTCGATCCGTCCTGCAATTAGCTGATCGCCTCAACCTTCATCCGTCTTTCCACGAGATCTCCGTTGCAGCCTTCCGTGCGTGGTGTTACGCTCACCGCATGTTGCCATTCGGTAGGAGCCAATCGCGCGCGCGCGCCGTAGTACGTCTTGCGACGATAGCCCTGGTGTCGGCGCTGGTATCTGGCTGCGGCCTCGGCTACACGATCATCAAATCGGAGGCCAAGCTGGATCGGCTGGCCGTTCCCATGACCAAGGCGCAGGTCCTCGAGAACATCGGATACCCGGATCGCGTGTTGAGGGATGATGGGCGCATGCTGATCTGGGAGTATTCCCTGACGGCGAGAAAACAGTGGGCATATGAGCTGCTGTATTGCCCGCTGTCTGTGGTAATCGGAGGCTGTCTTGTATATCCCTTTACCAATATTGCTTTCGATCAGCGTGAGCATCCACATCATGTCGTTCTGATCGACAACGAACTCTGTGCCTGGGGTCCACCGGCTGCCATTATGCAGAGACGGCGCGCCTGCGTCACGGTCGGGGCGCCTGCTTCTCTCGATGGTTCGGCGTCGAGGCCGGAGCCGGTGGTGTCGGGGAGGGGCCCGATCGATCGCGAATCGATCGACCAGTATCGGACGATGGCGGTCATGCTTTTCGAAGACATGGCCGGTGTGCCGGGCACCGGGTCTCGCGTGGCAGGCATCGTCACGACGCTCATGTTGGATCTCGATATGCGGATGGTGGAACGGGCGAAACTGGATGAAGTGCTGCAAGAACAGGTGATTCAGCTGACCCATGCCGATGATGCGAATGTGCTGAAGGTCGGCAAGCTGGTCGGCGCGGAAGCGATTATCGTCGGGGAAGTACAGCAATGGGAACAGCGTCAGCAAGAGCATGCCAACAGCGTGTCGTTGGCACTGCGGATGATTGATGTCGAAACGGGCGTGCTGCTTTTCAGCGGACAAGGACATTTGACCGATCCCACGATCGATAATCCGGAAAGTTCGGCGCGTGTGATCGTCCACCGGATTCTCACCCTGTTCGGATCTCAGACCGGTCTGTTGGGATCCGGGCGCATCGGGGTCCATTGGGAGTTGGAGGAAGAACGGGGAGACCGATTCTATCTTGTGAGAGAACTGCGAAGCGGTTTGCCGGCTGAGAAGGCCGGTCTGAGAGTCGGCGACCGTGTGATTGGGTGCAACGGGTCGGCGCTGACCGACGTCAAAACGGAGCGCGATGCCAAGCGGATCTGCCAAGTCGAGTCAGGGCGGATGTTGCAGCTC
>JABMDE010000204.1 GCA_015904055.1 Nitrospira sp.
GGTCACATTGCCCGGCGCATCGAATTCGGAATAGTCTTCGACAATGTTATAGAGCACCGTCGGCTTCGGCTTTTCAGTTTTCTTCTTGATCTTAAACATGCGTTTCTTCCAGTGAACGGTGATGAGTGATGCGTGATGGGGCTCGTCCTCCATTCCTGAACTGATCACCCATCACTAATCACTTGTCACGTTCTCCATAGGGTGGCAAGGTCTGTAACCTGCCGTCTTCCACCGGACCGCCGATAGTAAAATGATACAGTGATTGAAGAGTTAGATTCTTGATTCCCACAACCTCATGCACCGGGTCGTCGAAAAAACAGCCGATTCCGGTAGCTCTGACACCTGCGGCCTCCGCTTCCAGGTACAATACCTGGCCCAGCAGCCCCGACTCCCAAAACATCCGGGGATACCACCAGGCGCCTCGCTCCCGTAATGTCCCCTCGAATTCCGCCAACATTCCAAATGAGAACGCACTGTCGCCCGCAATATCCTGGTGACAGCTGACCTGCACCGCCAGTTTTTTTGCATCCCCTTCGAGCAGCCAATAGAGCGGCAGTTCGTCAGGACAACCCGGTGCAGTCGTCCAGGAGAGTTCGGGATTCATCGATTGCTGAATGAATGGCAATTTCTTGGGGTCGCGCACAAGGACATACAATCCCGGCGTCAGTCCATCCACACCGTGCACAAATATCAACAGATGAATCGCGGGGTCATAGGGCCAGACATCCCATGGCATCGGCCGTTCCAGCTGCGGCCGGTCCGCACAAGGCATCACCCGCTGCATCATACGAAAGAACGTTGCGGATGGAATCGATGTCTTGCCATCGAACGCGACAGCACTCCGGCGCTGGCGGATGATCTGACCTGCCAAAAGCCTCTCGTGAGACATGAACGGTGAAACGTGAGACGTACTAGAAAAAGGAGCTGCCACAGAATGGTGTTCACAAGAGGTTTTCCAACTCGCCACCGCCGCCTCATCGATAATCTCCCACTCAACCCCATGCTCGCCGCTCAATCGGTTGGCCCTTCCGTGCCAGGCGCACTCAACGATATCCCGCACCACCTCACCTTTGAATCGAGAAACAGCGGAATCTCTATGCCCTCTTCACGTTTCCCGTCTAACGTTTCACCATTCACGTCCCCAACCGGCCAGATCACTGCCAGACAATCTGGGTGTTCTGCCTCAACATCGGCAAAGTCGACGGTTCGATTGGTTCCCAGCAGCAATGCGACCGTATTCTGATCTACACCATCTAGCAGCGTCATCCGCCAACCCAATGTTGCAGCGGCTATCCGCGCCGTACCGATCGCATGTCCCACATCATGATTGCAGTAGCGAAACGCCCGTTCGCCGTACTTCCAGGCCTCGCGCCAATGGATCGAGGTGAGCCCAAAGAGAAATGCCCCTGCTGGAAAGGGGCTCAGCAAACGAGCCACCAGCTCAGGGGGAAACTCCGCGCGAAATTCGAGTCCATGTTCCTTTGGCACATAGTGGTACAGTCCCGGCTTGAGATCGAGTCCAG
This sequence comes from Nitrospira sp., assembly GCA_015904055.1. The sequence continues at coordinate 1,524 of JABMDE010000204.1, forward strand.
CCATCTCCGGGAACACCACGTAGCCTTCCGTCGGATGCAGGTTGCCGGACGACGGATTCATTCGCAACGGCCACTCTGAGTCTCCAGCCTTTTTCCAAGCCGATAAGGCGAGTGCCAATTCAAAAAACCGAGAGACTGTTCGCAGGGTGACAGGCTGACAA
>JABMDE010000205.1 GCA_015904055.1 Nitrospira sp.
CACGCTCACGCATTTGATGATGTATCCGTAGCGTAGCCGGACCTCTCGGCCTGGTGCGAGCCGATAAAACTGTTTCGGCGGATCCTCGCGGAAATCGTCCTGCTCGATGTAGAGCATCCGCGAGAAGGGCACGTGCCTTATTCCAGCCGACGCATCCTCAGGGTTGTTCACCGCGTCGAGTTCTTCAACCGCCCCTTCCGGATAGTTATCGATCACGATCTTCAACGGTCGAAGGACCGCCATGACGCGCGGAGACCGCTTGTTCAAGTCTTCGCGGATGAAGTGTTCGAGCAGCTGCATCTCGACGATGGCGTCACGCTTGGCCACGCCGATATGGTCACAAAACGCGCGAATGGCCTCAGCCGTGACGCCTCGGCGACGCAGGCCTTTCAGCGTGGGGAGGCGTGGGTCATCCCAAGCGGCCACCAGTTTTTTCTCGACCAATTCGAGCAGCTTCCGTTTGCTCATGACGGTGGAGGTAAGATTGAGTCGCGCGAACTCGATCTGCTGCGGGCGATGCGGGGCATCGGTTTCAGCCACGATCCAATCGTACAAGGGGCGGTGATCCTCAAATTCCAGAGTGCAAATCGAATGGGTGATGCCTTCCAGGGCGTCAGACAGCGGATGGGCGAAATCGTAGGCAGGATAGATACACCATGCGGTGCCGATCCGATAGTGAGACGCATGCCGGATTCGATAGAGCACCGGATCCCGGAGATTGATATTGGGGGAGGCCATATCGATCTTGGCACGGAGGACGTGCGTACCGTCGGGAAACTCTCCGGCCCGCATGCGTGCGAACAGATCCAGATTTTCATCGACTGATCGGGTCCGGTAAGGGCTGTTTCGGCCTGGGTCGGTCAGTGTGCCGCGATACTCGCGCATCTGATCGGCTGTGAGACTATCAACGTAGGCGGTGCCTTTCTTGATCAACGTGAGAGCGAAGTTATAGAGCTGCTCAAAATAGTCCGACGCATAGAACATGTTCCCATGCCAGTTGAATCCAAGCCAGCGTACATCGTCCTGGATTGCTTGAACGTATTCAGGATTTTCGGTCGTTGGGTTGGTGTCATCGAACCGCAAATGACACGTGCCGCCGGGATGTTCGTCGGCAATGCCGAAGTTGAGGCAGATGGATTTGGCGTGACCGATATGGAGATACCCATTAGGCTCCGGTGGAAATCGCGTGACGACTCGGCCGCCATGTTTGCCGGCGGTATGGTCCGCGGTCACGAGATCACGAATGAAATTCGAAGAGCCCGAAGGCGCCGGTGTCGTCATAGAGTTCCTTCTTTGGTCGAGCCGAACCGATACATGCAGGCCCTGCCGGAGGCAGTTCTACCACAGACAGGCAGGGGGGAGGAATGGGAATGGTGACACTGCTCAGGAGGACGGTTCGGTCATCTGATGGCCGGATAGCTGCATCACACTGAAGTCTTTTTGGGCGATGAGAGAGCCTTCCATTCTCAGTCGGAACTCATAGCGGCCGGGAGCGGGAAAGATCAAGGAGGGAATGTTGATGCCGAAATCAGAAATCTGCAGGCGGTCCTCAATGACAATATTGGGGAGCGTGGCCCGGCAGATCAGTTGTTCGTTGTTGAGGTAGATCAGGTCAATGTCGAAGTGGTACGCGCCTTCGGCGTCTGTGAAGCAAAAATACAACCCCATTTGTTGATGCTGGAACGGAAAGACGCCTGCTTGGAGGTGTGTGAAAATGCCGATGAGGCTTTTTTTCTTCGTCAGACTATCTTCAATCACCTGATCGCAGACCAGGAAGGCCTGGACACTGGGCTTTACGATATCTGTCATGGACGTATTCTAGTCGGAGACCTGGCGATCGCAAAACAGTTATCGTATTTCAGCGTGAAACCGGCAGAAGAGCGGTCAACCCAGGACGACGGTTCCGCCTCGGTTTTCCACGACGTCACCGAAGAGTGTTCGGCCGGAACCGATTCTGCAGTAGTGAGGC
>JABMDE010000206.1 GCA_015904055.1 Nitrospira sp.
CGGCCAGCGAACGGCTGCGCCACCATAATTGGCCGATTGACTTCGAGCCGTCGCATCCGAAGATGGGCGTGCTGGTCAAGGAAACGTCTGAGCGGGCTTCCAGTATTCTTGACCGCAAACGATAGCGTCAGCCTCTCAGAACTATTCATCGTGAGCTGATGCTCCTATGGTAGGTTCACGTCGACGCATCAGCATCGTCAAGCGATCACGCACAGGCAAAATCCTCAGATCTCGCTTGGTCTACATTCATGGGACGAGTCAAAACTTATAAGCTAATGGTGTATTTTCGGGAGGAAGGTCAGACAGCCATTTATGTGGCATCTTCAAGCGTGATTTCGTAAGCAATTGATTGTATTGATATATTTATTTTGTTGTCGGGGGGAATGTTCATGGTAAGATTCACCCGCTGCTTTCTTTACGCTATGGACTCTCTTCTGGCGCTAAGGAACGGGGGAAGTGATGTGGCCATCACTTCCCTTTTTTTTGCTGCACCGTCTCTTTGTTGTCGTGAGCTCAGCTTGCCGGTCGTTCCATTCTCTTTTGTCTGAGTTCTTCATCTCATGAGGTGCGCTTCGCCGGTTCCATCCCGATAGAGGGCTGGTCAGTGAAGGGGAGCTCTCGTCTGTGACGTGGGGTCTCTCGGATACTTGAGTCTATCGGAGGCATTGCCGAGGAAGTGTTCGATGAGATAACGACTCGCGTGATGCGGTGTGAGACTCGGGAAGATCGAGGATGCGGGATGGTGAGGAGGCGCCGTGACCGACGCCTCCTCATGGAGCGACTACTACTTCTTCTTAGCCGCCTTCTTTGCAGGCTTCTTTGCTGCTGCTTTCTTCGTTGCCATGAATACTCCACCCCCCTTCGATTTCAAAATGGTGATTGCCTATGTGTGGTATAGCAGAGTTTGTGCTGCGAGTAAAATTTTCCCGACACAACTTGTCCCGGTTGTCGGAAATAGGGGGTAGCCTGAAGGGAGGTACAATGAACGACCGGTCGATTATTGGATCTCCTTGTCCATTGGTATGCACGTGGTTGGGGTTAATCGGAAACGTGCTGAGGACTGGCTGACAAGGTCACGAGGAACGAGCAGCCTCTGGATCATTTCCAGTCCCGCACGGTTACATTGTGAGGACTGCCGCCCCTTGAAAGCGTCCGGCTTTCAATTCTTGCAATGCGCGGTTTGCTTGTTCGAGGGGAAAGCGAACCGTGCGTGGTTTGATAGGAATCGCCGCCGCTTCACATAAGAGATCAAGTCCGTCCTGCCTGGTATTGGCTGTGACGCTGCGGATGACCCGCTCGCCGAAGACATCCCGATCATAGTCTAGTGAGGGGATCGGCGACATATGGATCCCGGCTAAGGCCAACGTGCCGCCGCGTTCGAGCGCGCGTAGTGCCGGGGGAACCAATTCGCCGGCAGGCGCGAAAATGATTGACCCATGCAGCTTATCAGGCGGCATCTCTGTCGTCCCGCCGACCCAGACGGCTCCCAGCTGCCGTGCGAGCTCTTGATGCTCAATCTTGAGCGAGCTGACATAGACCTGACAACCCCAGTGCCGTGCGATTTGAATGGCGATGTGCGCGGATGCGCCGAATCCGTACAGGCCAAGGCGCTGACCCGGTTTGATTCCGCTGAGCCGCAACGCGCGATAGCCAATGATGCCCGCGCAGAGCAGCGGCGCGGCTTCCTCGTTCGAAAAGACCGGCGGGATTGGATAGGCGAATCGAGAGGGGACGACGGCATACTCCGCATATCCGCCATCGATTCGATAGCCGGTGAACCGTGCTGCCTCGCAGAGGTTTTCACGTCCGCTGGTGCAGAACTCACACCTCTCGCAGGTGCCTTGAAGCCAGGCGAGCCCGACACGATCTCCTTCTCGGATATTCTGAACTTCCCGGCCGACCTGTGCGACGGTTCCGACGGCTTGATGGCCTGGAATCAATGGGAGCGTGAGGTCTGGCAACTCACCTTCCACGACGTGCAGATCGGTCCGGCACACTCCGCACACATGAATTTTGACCAGCACCTGCTCCGCTTCCGGTTTCGGGACCGCACGCTCGCGCAACTCGAGCCGGTTGTTTGACACGTCGCCGGTTCGACTCAGCACCATTGCTCTCATATCGATCCTCGGTGTCTCGCGTCGTCGTCCACCCCTAGATAGTGTCGTCACGAGATGTGAAATGATGTAGAATCATATCAACCGCAGGAGGTTTGATATGAGAGCATCGCATCGCAGGCACGATATATCCG
>JABMDE010000207.1 GCA_015904055.1 Nitrospira sp.
AACGGGCAGAGAACCGAGGACACCGGCCTGGCCGGCAGTAACGGGACAAAGTCATGTGGGCGGCCGTTCCGATCGGTGGAAATAATCACCCAACGGCCTACGATGGGATCGCGTCGCAAATCAGGCATCTTTTCTCCTCCTCCCCTTACCCCTCACTCTTTACTCCTTACCACCCGTTACACTCGCCACATGGTGGCATCGAATTCCGGCCCTGGTACGGTCAATCGTGCAGGCCGCTGATGCGGGTAACGGGACACTTCGAGCCCGTGCTCCACGATGACGATCGACATCCGCACGTCCTGTCCGGGCTCGAGCTGCAGATCTTTCCAGGGGAGGGCGAGCTCCACCACGCGGCTGCGGCAAATTGAGCGGTAGGGCCCGATCTCCATCCACGTGTCCGGTCCGGTTGCTTGAGACACCATAAAATGATCCGGGCCAGACGGGTCCAGGGTGAACGCAAGTCGAAACGTATGGTGCGGGCCATGCAACGTGATGTCTACACGCATGTCGGGGTGCCGTGCCTGTGCTGCTTCGTCGAAGTCAAACCGGAGGGACAGCCACTCATGGCTCCAGCAGAATCGGACGCCAGTGAATAGACCATCTGCTTTCCACATGGCGCCCAGCGGCGGCTGGGTGTTGATGGTCCCTGCTCCTCGCCACTCAAAAAAATCGGTGACCACTCCATCAATCGTCGGGGACAGCAACGAGCGTGGCTGCACGACACTCTCGGCCTCAGGCACGAAGGCTGCCGTGCAAATCGGCCGACTCAGCTGATCCGGCGGCGTCAGGCCCATATGCATCCACACGTTGCGAAGATGCGCTCTGAACAGCCGGTCGAATTCCGATTTGAAGTCTGTTTCGAAATCATCGCCATACCACCAGAACCAGTCGCTGCCCTCCGCGGCGTAGAGTTCGTTCCACGCCGCCCGCGCGCGGTCCGGTGGAAGATTTGGTGCGAGGGCTGCAAGGCGCGCCCTGGTGTGGCCCAGGATCTCCCAGCCTCGATTGTCCTCCTCATGGCCGATCCAGATTTTATAGTCGGTATTGATCCATGAGCCGGAATGCAGACAGGACAGATGCTGTGAGGGAGGCGCCGCCGTCATCGCCTCGGAGACAGTTGTGGATTGGACCGTGACGCTGTGTTCCTGATCCAGGGTGCGTTGTGAAAAAGCGGAATACAGGAGGGAGAGAAATCGCTCGCCGCCGTCATGGTAATGCTCCCAAGGATTTTCTCCGTCCAGGATCACGCCGATGACGATCTCCTCCTGTGCCGTCTCCCGGACGATGTGCCGCAGCCGCCGGAGTACATCGTCGGCGGCGGATTCCGGCGTCGTCTTGTGGTACACAAATCCGAACGCGTCGGATATGTCCCGGTCTCGAAACAGCATGGTCAATTCTTGCCCGGACAGTCCGACCCGATAGAACCGGTAGAGTGAGCCTTGCCGATTCCATGGCCGTCCTTCCAACTCCATTGAACGGGCGAGGATGCCTTCATCCGTCCCCAGCCAGCGCAGACCGGTGTCATGGATGAGGGGGAGCAGTTCGGGGCAGACTGACCCTTCCGACGGCCATAAGCCAGCCGGCGCGCGGCCGAAGGTCGTGCTGTGATAGTCGACGGCCAGCCGGAGTTGGGCCGCGGCATCTTCCGGGGCATGGAATCGAGCCGGCAGCGGCAGATCAGGTCTGGCGCGCCGGGTGAGGTCGGTATCGATGACGAGCGGGAGAATCGGATGAAAGAAGGGCGTCGTCGTCAACTCGATTTGCCCCCGTTCCAAGAGCTGTCGATAGAGAGGGACGATTTCGCGCATGGTTGCGAGTTGGAGCGCCAACACTTCCTGTTTCTCTTCTTCTGTAAAGCCTCGATTCTTGTTGCGTAGCGCGGCCAAGCGGGGATAGCGAGCGACGGCGCCATAGCCGAACCAGGCGAGATTGTGCCAGACTTGCAGATCCAGAAAGTCCTGAACGGAGAACCGTTCGGCCAGGTGTTGAAGATCCTGCCCCCGTATATCGATTCCACGCTTCACCAGCAATTCATGGTAGCGCGGGTACGGACGCACCATTGTGGCCCAATTGGCCGAAAAGAAATGGCGGATCAGAAAGGCTTGTTCTTCGTCGGTCAGGTCGGCGGCAGGCCGTTGTGCATGTTCGAGAAAGAGATCACGTACGGCGCCGGTGCCGATCTCTTGGAGTTGCAGCAGGAGTGATGGGGTAAAGTTGAACGTCGCATGCACAGCTGGAAATTGCTCCAGCAGGTACGCCATGTCGAAGTAGGCTTTGGTCGCATGGAGCCGAACCCAGGGCATACTGGCCGATCCTGCCACCGGATCGGTGTAGTACGGCTGGTGCATATGCCACACGAAACAGACGTGGGCGCGCTTCATTGGGGAAACAATTCCATTGTTTAACAAAGTATGTCATAGGGATAGGGGGCATGCAATCAACGGCGGTATTTGCCGACGTCTTCTCGCTGGAAAGGAAACGCGGTGAGCGTATTGCTTCGATACTGGGTGCCGGTATGCGCCTATGCCGGACTGATTTTTTATTTGTCGTCGCAGCCCCATCCGGAAGACGATCTTCCGTTGTTCGTCTTGTCTTTCAGTGACAAGGCACTGCATGTGATCGAATATGCGGTATTGGGAGGGCTGTGCTATCGGGCCTTGTGTTGGGGGACGAACGAGTCATGGGGAAACAGGGCCTTGCCGCTCGCCGTATTTTTCACATCCTTGTATGGTATGAGCGATGAGATCCATCAATCGTTCGTGCCGTTTCGAGACTCAAGCTGGCTCGATTGGGTGGCTGATACTATCGGTGCGGCCATCGGCGCAGCGGTCATGTCTCGTCTCGACAGTCTGTGGCCAGTGAGTTCGGCATCGACCGCACGCGGCAAGCGCTGATCGATTGTGCGGTCTTCGTGACAAGTTCGAGGACCCCCGCTATAATCCGCCCCATTATGACGACTGTGAATCCTGCCCCTCCCAAAGCTCCGCTTGCTCCGCCGGATCAAACGCTCGTGGCGCGGACCGTTGAAGCGCATCTTGCTCCCGGCTTGATCTTGCGAGGGATGACGCCGTTGGCTGGTGATGCGTCCAATCGGCGCTATTACCGTGTGGCTCTTGCAGGCGGACCTCCTCATTCCCTGATCCTGATGCAGTTGGCCGAGCCGGAAGCATTCAAACAGTCCGAAGAGGCTGTGAGCGGCGCCACACATCGGATTGTTGAGTTGCCCTTTCTCAACATCATGGCGCATTTGACGAAGGCCGGGGTGTCGGTGCCGACACTGTATTGTTACGATCAGGAGGCTGGACTGTTGTATTTGGAGGATTTCGGCGACGTGACGTTGGCGGAAGCCGTCAGCGTGGTGGACGCGCCCGGTTTGGAATCCAGATACAAACAGGCCATTGATGTGTTAGTGCAGATGCAGCTCAAGGGAACCACACCTGCCGATCCGGGGTGTCTGGCATTTCACCGCAGTTTCGATGCGCCGCTGCTCCTGTGGGAGTTCGATCATTTTCTGGAGTATGGCATCGTGGCGCGCCAGGGCAAGCCGATGTGCGCCGACGACTGGATGCCGATCCGCCGCGAGTTTGAACAGATTGCGGATCTGTTGGCCGGCCAGCCGCGTGTCTTCGTGCATCGGGATTACCATTCACGCAATCTGATGGTTGATGGAGCACGGCTCGGCGTGATCGATTTTCAAGACGCGCTGATGGGGCCGTCGACCTATGACTTGGCGTCGATCTTACGGGATGCCTATATCCAGCTCGATGAATCGCTGGTTGACGTCCTGGTCGAGTACTATCTCGATCAATTAGCCGAACATCGCTTTGTGTGGGCCAATCGTGCCGCCTTTCGACGCCTGTTCGATCTCACCAGCATCCAGCGCAATCTCAAAGCAGCCGGGCGGTTTGTGTATATCGATCGCGTCAAAGGCAATCCAAAATTCCTGGCAGACATTCCTCGTGTCTTGGGCTATGTCAAACGCAACCTCCAGAAGTATCCAGAATTGGAGACGCTCCGAACGCATCTCACTCCGTACGTGCCGGAACTGCAGTAGTCAGTGAAGGGGAAGGGGTTAGGGGTGAAGAGACAAAGCGCCCATCAACCGATGTTCTCCCCTCACTCCTCATGCCTCACCCCTTACGGTTTGCCATGAAAGCCATGATCCTTGCGGCGGGGCTCGGAACCCGCCTCAGACCACTGACCAATACGATGCCCAAGCCGCTGCTTCCCGTCGGCGGGACGCCGCTGATCGCCTGGAATTTATTGCTGCTGAAGCGTTATGGGTTTCATGATGTGGTCATCAATCTGCATTATCTTGGCCCCATGATCGAACAGGCGCTGGGCGACGGTTCGCAGTTCGGCCTTCGTATTATCTACTCGCGTGAGCCGATGATTCTTGGGACAGGCGGGGGGATCAAGCAGGCGGAGCCGTATTTTTCAGGTGAACCGGTGCTGGTACTGAACGGAGATACCCTCGTCGAATTGGATCTCACGACGCTCTGGGCGTTCCATCATGCAAACCATGCAGCGGCGACATTGGTGTTGCGGGAAGATCCCGATGCCGCCGGCTGGGGGTTGGTGGAGGTGGGAGCGGAGAATCGGATCGTGCGCATTACGGGAAAAGGCCTTTCATCGCCGGGTCCGACTATCCCACGGATGTTTGCCGGAATCCATATTGTGAATCCCAGGTTGCTGCGTCAGGTGCCAAAGGGTGTAGCGTCGTCGATCATCGATCCCTATGTGGCAGCCATCACGCGAGGCGAGGCCGTGCTTGGGTATGATCTGAAGGGATACTGGTCTGATATCGGAACCGCCGAACGGTACGGGCAGGCGGAGCACGATGTGCGAGCAGGGTTGATACGGTTGGACGATCGGAAGTCTGCCGGTGTGCAGACATAACGGCTTGCGCCGGTCCTCGTATTCTCTCACTCCTGCCTAGTTTTTTGCTGCTTGATCAACCGAAGTAGATAGGTGCGTTGAAGTTTGAGAAACTCGGCGGCTTTCGTTTGATTGCCGTTCGCCCGCTCAATAGCGCGGTCGATGATGTATCGGCCGTGTTCCTGCATAGATTCGTGGTAGGGCAAATCCAGATAGGACAGAGCGTTGTTGTCCTGGGCGCGAAGTCCCGCGTCCTCCGGCAGCAGAGCCAGCACCGCCGGTTCAATGGTGTCCGTGGGGCTGAGAACGACGGCGCGGGCGATCACATTGTCCAACTCACGGATGTTTCCGGGCCATGGATAGCGGGTGAGCGCATCGAGCGCAGCGGGGCTGAGGGTCATGCCGGGCCGGTTCGCATCTTTGGTATGCCGGTCGAGGAAGAACTGTGCCAAGGCCGGGATGTCTCCGCGGCGCTCCCGAAGGGGCGGGAGTGTGAGAGTGATGACGTTCAGGCGGAAATAGAGATCTTCGCGGAACTGCCCGGCTTTCACCGCCTTCTTCAGATCTTTGTTTGTGGCGGCGATGATGCGGATATTGACCGAAACGTTTTTGGCACCACCGACACGGTGGAATTCACGGTCTTGCAATACGCGTAGTAGTTTGGCTTGAAGTGACGGCGGCATGTCTCCGATCTCGTCGAGAAAGACCGTGCCGCCATCGGCCATTTCCAATTTGCCTTTTTGTAGCCGGTCCGCTCCGGTGAAGGCGCCGCGTTCGTGTCCAAACAGTTCATTCTCGAGCAACGTTTCGGTCAACGCCACACAGTTGATGACAATGAGCGGCATGGTCTGGCGGGGGCTCCACTGATGAATGGAGCGGGCGAACAGTTCTTTGCCGGTTCCGCTTTCTCCCAGTAACAAGACACCGGCGTCTGACTTGGCGGCCCGCTGGGCCGCTTCCTGCACAGATTGTACGGCCGGGCTGCTCCCGACGATGGAGGCATATCGGCCGGCGACCTCGGACCGGAGATATGCGACCTGCCGCTGCAGTGAGTCCCGCTCCAGGGCTTTGCGGATGACGATGAGCAGATGATCTTTTTCGAGGGGCTTGGTGAGGAAGTCGTAGGCGCCTTCTTTCATGGCGTCGACGGCGGCGTCGATCGAGCCGTGGGCCGTCATGACAACGACCGGCACGGTCTCCGTGTGCTTCGACCGGTTCAGTTGTTTCAGGACATCGAGGCCGGAGAGTTTAGGCAGCGTCAGGTCCAGGAGTACGAGGTGGGGCGATTCTTGCGCGATCTGCTCCAGCGCTTCCCGCCCGTCCCGTGCCGCCACCGTACTATAGCCGAGGGAGTGGAGCCGGTCTTCCAGCATCGCGACGATATCGGCATCGTCATCGACAATCAATATTTTGGCGGTCACGTCCTTACCCCTCTCGCTCAGACGCGTGGGGGACTCGTTCATCACTGCGCGCAGGCACCGAGCATAGCCCGTGATGTGAACCGTTGATCATTCTTGCGTGCGGGGTGCGCGAGCACGATGAGCGAGTCCCCCCATGCGGTCGCTTATCCTTCCATTACATTGATGACCAGCCCTGTCAGGGGTTTCGGATAGAAATAGGTCGACTTATGCGGCATGCGTTCGCCGGCGGTTGCGACAGCTTGGATTTCGCCGACCTTCGTCGCGTTGAGCAACAGTGCGCCGGTTCCGGTTCCCTGGGCTGCCCAGTCGAGGGCTTCGTGGTCGTCCTTGGTGTAGAGGATCGCTTCTTGTTCTTGTTGTGTGGGGCAGAGCTTGGCGACGATGAGCTGTTGTAGCAGCGAGACATCGAGTTTTGTGCGTGGAGACGCCTGGGGGGACGGGCGATGGGCCGGTTTTAACGTGAGTGCGAGATAGCGGCTGTCCCCTTTCAAAGCGATGCCGAAGACCGGCGCGGTTCGCCCATTCGTCCGCAAGGTGGTGAGGAACTGTCCGCGGACCTCGTTTTTCGTTTCAGTTGTATAGGGGAATTCCTGAAAGTCGAAGGTGTCGCCCAGGAGCGCTTTGACGCGATCATACGGGGGCAGCGGAGTGGTGGTGACCCGGTGTGTAGGCAGTACTGTCAGACCCGGATCTTCCAGCGGGGCCAGCAGCATCAAGACCCCGTCGTAGGGCTGGAGGCCTGCCGGTGAGCCGGCTTGCCGGCGGAGCTTCTGATAGTTCAGGGCGGTTTCATACCGATGGTGTCCGTCCGCAATGAAGAGCGGTGTGCGCTGCATCTGGTCCACAATCTGCTTGAGTACTGCCGGATCGGTCACGGCCCAGAGACGTTCCCGGCACCCTGCATCGTCCTGGAAGTCGTATCGGGCCGGCGTTCCCTTTGTCACGGCTTCGAGCAGCCCGATAATGGCTCCTTGCGGATCGGAGTAGAGTGACCAAATGGGGCTGAAGTTTGCACGGCATGCTTCAATGAGATTCAACCGATCGGTCTTTGCCGCGGCGCGGGTGTTTTCGTGCGGATAGATGTGCCCCGAATCTAATGCTTCGAGTTTCACAACGGTGAGAAATCCTCGGAGGAGCTTCGTGGGTGCGCCCGGTCCTGACGAAGGCGGGCGATACTCGATCGTATGGTAATAGATGGCCGGTTCTCGGTCCCGTTTGAGCGCGCCGCTCTTGATCCATTCGCGTAGCGCGGCGCCGGCGCGGGTATAGCGATTATCCGTGGCGTTGTCGCCGGCCCGGTCGAGTCCGAGTTCCAGACGGATGATATTCTGTGGATGCCGGTCATGAAGCGCCTGCTGGCCGGCCGTATCGATAATGTCGTACGGAGGCGCGACTAAATTTTCGATAGTGCCGACGGCGGCGGTATCGTACAGTGTGCCTTGAAACGGAAGAATCTGTGACATGCGTGGCTCCCTGCTGTGTGTGTGGCTGACGATGACTGGCTCAATGACAACGGGAAGGACATCCCTCCACTCTGGCGGCGTTCTTTCCAGGGCCGGTCTGCGGCGGAGATGCAGGCGGGAAGAACGGCTATCGGTCCCGGGTTATCATGTAGTCGGCGGTGACCGTCAAGGCGCGCCGAACGGGACTTTCCTCGAAGAGGTCGAGTTCGCGTTTAGCGGCGGCGATGTATGTGTTGGCCCGGTCCATCGCGTACGTGATCGACCCATATTCGTTCATCAGGAACAGAATGCGCTCCAGATCCTCGGCGCTCAACGTTCTGGTCTCCATT
>JABMDE010000208.1 GCA_015904055.1 Nitrospira sp.
GCGCAAATCCCACGGCAAGCCGCAGGCGCGCAGCATCGGACCAGTGGCGCCCCAGGCGATGGCATCTTCAAGGGACAGGGTCCCGATGCCGACCGTCCGCTGTTTGAGAATCGGATTGTCCATCACCAGGCCCTCATAGTCATCGAGCCGGCTTGGAAACCAATCGATGAACTGTCGGACCTGCTTGTCCCAGCCAATTGGAAGATCGCGTGCTACTCCGCCGATCCGGAGCCAATTCGGATGCATCCGCGCGCCACAAATGCCTTCGGCAATCGAAAGGATGCGCTCACGATCGTTGAACATGTAAAAGACCGGGGACAAGGCACCAATGTCACCGGCAAAGGTCCCGTACCAGACGAGATGACTGGCGATTCGATAGAGTTCGGACATCATGACCCGGATCACTTGTGCGCGGGGTGGCACGGTAATGTCTGCCAATCGTTCAACTGAAAGGCAATACGGCATCTCATTCAGCACACCTTGCAGGTAGTCCACACGATCGGTGTACGGAATGTAGGAATGCCAGGTTTGCCGTTCGGCAATCTTTTCCTGAGAACGATGATGGAAGCCGATATCCGGGACGATACTGATGATTTCCTCACCCGCGAGTTGCGCCACGAGCCGGAGCACACCGTGCGTGCCGGTATGGGCCGGGCCAAGATTGATGAACATATAGTCGAAGTCGGAATCGTGGTCGTGATGGGTGCGAGCCAAGCCCCAGTCCTCAGGCTTGAATTGCAGCGCATCCTGGGTCATGACCAGTTTTTCCGGCGGCAATTGGAATTGTCCGATTTCCGTCGCACGCGACGGATGATCCTTGCGCAGTGGATACCCCTCCCACCACGAAGGCATGAGGAGACGACGGAGAAATGGGTGTCCGTCGAAACGAATCCCGAACATGTCAAATATTTCTCGCTCATACCAATCGGCGTTTGGCCACAGATCCATACATGATGGCAGCGCGAGTGGCTCACCATCGAGTGCCACCTTGATGCGCAGAGATTGGTTTCGATCAAATGAAAAGAGGTGATAGAACACGGTGAAGGTTCCGATCGGCAATCCGTCATGATGTCGGCGGAGCCGTTCATCGGTTGCGCTCAGGTCGAACAGCATGGGAAAGGGACGAGGCAGTTCAGATTTGACATAGCGGAGCACCTCTCGAAGCCGATGCTGCTCAACCCAGATCGTCGTAATCCCATCCTTGGTCGATTGCACGGCAGTGAGATATCCGTCCCGACCAAAGTGGGCCGCGATCTCTGCGACGAGTCCTGTGTGTGCGCCGATGGAGGCGTCTTGAATAACTGATGGTCGTGACGTCATGAGTTGTCTTTCGATAGACCGTCTGGTTGCCCTGCAAAATGGGGAGAGAGAAGATCTGTCCGAGGGAGCACATCAATGCCGGGATATTCCCGCTGACTCATCCGCTCCGCTCGTTTCAGATCCCTCATCGAGGGCATGATAGGCTTCTGAACTTCCTGTGGACCGAAGTGCACACTCAAAGGTCGGCGCTCTGATCCGACCATGTTCTGGAGGAGCAGGAGGCATTCCATAAAGGCATGTGGCGGCGGTGGGCATCCCGGCATATACACATCCACGGGAATGAATTTATCGACGCCTTGCACGACAGAATAGGCATCAAACATTCCCCCGGAATTCGAGCAGGATCCCATGGAAATGACCCAACGCGGCTCCAGCATCTGTTCGTAGAGCTGCTTGATAACCGGAGCCACCTTTAAAAACACCGTGCCGGACACGACCAATACATCGGCTTGGCGTGGTGAACCACGTACCACTTCTGCCCCAAACCTGGAGACGTCGTAGACACTGGTCAGACTTGTCGCCATTTCGACGAAACAGCAGGACAAACCGAAGTTGAGCGGCCAGAGTGAATTTTTGCGCCCCCAGGCTAAGAGATCTTGAAGCTTCGCAAAGAGTACCGATTGGCCGATGACAGAGGTGAGCGGGCCGTCGCCGCCATCGGTAATACGCACACCCTCGAGTCTGCCGTTACGCCACTCGGTCATCGTAGAACTCCTTGATCTTCGCTGTCTGTGGGGTCCCGCGTTGACGGGCAGGAGGACGGTGAGATTGTGTATGCCAATCCAGCGCGCCGGTCAGCCACAGATAGGCAAGCGACGCCAGCAGAATGCACACAAAGATGGTCACTTCCATAAAACCTAGCCAGCCTGTTTCCGGCACTGCGACCGCCCAGGCATAAAGATACACAGCCTCCACATCAAAAATGACGAAGAACATGGCGATCAAATAATATTGCACCGGCGGGCGGACTTGAGCGCTTCCGGTCGGCCGGATGCCGCATTCATAGGGAGTGGCAGTCCCGCTTTCGGAGCGACGATCGGCCTTTTTCCAGTGACGTTCGCCAAGCAAAGGGGGAAGT
>JABMDE010000209.1 GCA_015904055.1 Nitrospira sp.
GATTCGCCATGATCTTGATACGGGAGATGATCGCCCGTCTATACACCGCGGGAATTCGCATGTACGTGAAACACGTGCCGTCGACACGGAGACGCACCGAGGTTTCCTTCTTGTCCGAGTAGGGCTCAATATGCACGTCCGACGCATTCAGCCGGTAGGCATCCGCAATAACCTGATTGGCCAGCCGGACGATGGCGGAATCGTTTTCGTCAACGTCCCCTTTGTCAGCCTCACTGGTCCTCTCTGACCCCGCCTCATTGACCAGCTCTCCAAGAATTTCCGTGATCGACGCCCCGTCCGCCTGCCCGGTCACAACGAGGATATACTGTTCAATATCACGGCGGAGACCAACCGAAAACCGAACCGTGACACCGGGAAAGGCCCGACGGATATCAAGCCCCTTGTCCAGGTCATGCGGGTCATTAATGACCACGTCCAACACGGTTCCTTGACGCTTCAGCGGAATCCAGGCGCTGTTCCTGAGGTAATCGAAGCTGAGATTTTTCAAGAGGTCTGGATCGATGACGGTCCGTTCATCGAAGGGCACATACGGACACTGATAGAACTCACTCAGTGCCGCACCGAGATCGCTCTTCGGCACGTGATACTTATCGAGGAGGACGGTTTCCAGCTCCACTTCGCGGGACAAGGCTTCTTTGACGGCGGCATCCAAGTCATCCTGATTGATCAGGCCACGGTAGGCCAGGCAGTCTAATAGACTGCGCTCCATCGCTCTTCGGAACTGTTTCGCCATGCTGGATGTCGTCAATACGGCGGCTGTGTTGCCCGGCCCAATGCTGCGTGTGACTATCTTACCCGATGCTGCACAACCGGCAATAAGAAGTTGAAATTATTCACGGTCGAACGATGACGAAGTTGAGTGGAGATCGGGGAGAACGAGGCAAGTTATGCAATCCAACATTGCCCAAAATAGGCGGTTGAATTGCCTGCTGCGGCTCAGTCCTAGCTGCAGGCCAGGGTCCACAGATCTTTGGCAATTGTCCCGGATTCGAGTTGGCCTACAGACGCCCATTCTTGATTGGGAGGACTGCTTTTCAAAACCATCTCGCCGCTCTCCATCGCGCCAGAATAATGCATAATCGTCAGAAGTCTCGTGCGTGATTTCCCACAATCATACTCCCGCTGCATCTTGGCGGAACGGAACGAGACGCCCCCCTCCTTGGTCTGCGTTGTTTTAAAGTCGTAGAGAACCCAGAGACTTCGTTGGTCCTGCTTGCGGTCGATGGTTGAGGGGTCGATATAAATGGTCAGACCCAGCTTATCATCTCCACCAAGCGATACCCAGCCGGCATACGCCGGCCCAACACCGATACACACCAACAGCAGAATCATTACCCAGCGCATCATTGCTATCCTCTCCCTTGTCATATAGTCTCAGCGACGCTACGAGTAGCCCATATCACACTTCATGTAAACCGCTGACTATTTATTATAGTCACGCAATTGATGCTGCAAACACATGCTATCGATCTTCTTCCTAGACATTATCGCTTGGCGCAAAATAAGAAAGCCTGCTGGTTTTCACCAGCAGGCTTCTTTTTGTAACCCGGCAGCGTCCTACTTTCCCACTGCCTCACGGCAGCAGTATCATCGGCCTTCCGTGTTCGGTATGGGAACGGGTGGGGCCCCTCCGGTATGGCCACCGGGAACACTGAATAAGTCTTGAATATGTGTGCTGAGTCCTCAGTGCGTTTGAACCATATGCTCTGCACTCAGAACATTTTTTCAGCACTCACAACGCGTTCTGCGCGTTGGGATGAAGACCATGTCTATCAGGAGCAAAGGATGTTAAACCGCACGACCGATTAGTACTGGTTAGCTACAGCCCTTACGGACCTTCCACACCCAGCCTATCAAACTCGTGGTCTACGAGTGGTCTTTAGGTAGCATATTGCTACGGGAGAGCTTATCTTGAGGCACGCTTCTCGC
>JABMDE010000021.1 GCA_015904055.1 Nitrospira sp.
CCGCCTGAATGACTACTGCCCGATCATCGAGGTCGGTGTGGCAACTGCTTCGCCAATTTGGTTCTCCGCCGTTTTAGTGGCTGGACCCTGTGGCGTCAGGTGCATGATACGCCGGTCCTCGACCGGAAGTACCTTGAAGAGTCCCCACTGTCCCGCATTGACATAAGCCGGGCGTTGGTTCTTCCACAAGTAATCGCCGACGATCCGGTTCGGACCTCCGGCCCCGCCGGTCAGATAGGCGTTAATCACTTCTGACCCTCCGAACTCCATGGTGCTGACTTGATCGGCACCCTGCATATAGGGTTCGTGCGGCCATTCGTGACCATCGACAGTGAACAGTTGGACCTGCTCACTAAATGCACCGAGCACGTGAATCGCAACCGGATCGCCCACGTGAGCCTGCAACAACGGCGTCGCGGGCGTTTCCCCGGCCTTCCCGGCCTTCACGCAGCTGAAGATTTCCGGTATCTCACAGCCTTTTTCCACTCGCCATGCAGTCGGCTCTGAGCGGTAATTCACCGCCGTGATACCGGCTACCTGTTGAATGTACGGCATGAAACTCACACCTACGATATTATCTTCATCCTGGAACATCAGGGAGAAATCTCTATAGTTCTTCCTGTTATCATTGCCGGGAATCGTCCGGTCGACGATCACATCGGCTCGCCAGCTGCTCTTCATCGTAATATCGTCTCCCGACACAGGGTCGCGATACCGCGAACCCTTCGGGCCGACAATAATCGATCCAAACAAACCGTTCCGTGGATTCTCGACCACGTTCCCCCAATCTTGAATGAGGGCGGCCAGTTCTCCATACTCAGGATGGGCATAGTAGGTGTAGGTCTTGCTCTGCCCTGGGCCGATTGTTTGATCCCCTGCATTATTGCCGACATTGGCGCCGAACGAATCTTTTGGATCGAACGCCATCATGTCGACATGGAACCCTGCGCGTTCTTTCGCCATCTCGTTCTTCAAATTGATCTTCAGGCAATCACCGACGTTCACGTGCAGCGTCAGCGGGCTTGGCTTCAGTTCACCAGCCTTGACACGCCCACGATCCCCTTCGAGCACATACATCTTGCCCTGCTCGTTACCGAAGACCATCTTCCGTTCAAGATCCACTTCCATCACACCAGGCGCTCCGTCATGGTACCGGATCTGCTGGTCAACCGCCGACACATTAAAGGACTTCACCGGCGCATCAGCCGGGCACACAGAAGGAGCAGACTTCTGTATCTGCTCACGGCTCGGCAAGGGCTTCAAATCGCCCTGCAATTCATCGAATACTCTGAAGATTCCCCAACTACCTTCGGCGAAGTGCGATGCACGGCCACTGTAGTAGAGATAATCGCCTGACTGTTTTTGCGGACCACCAGCCGCCGGAATCGCTGGATCATAGCGCTCTCCGATCGCTAGGTGGATCGTACTCCTCGGCATGGCTGTCGTCCCGTACCGCTCCATCGGGAACCAGTGGCCGGTCACATGCCACGTATGCACTTCGTTGGCTGAACCGACCAACGCCCGTACGACGATAGGATCGCCCAGGTAGGCCCGCAACAACGGCGTACCGGGATCACCGTGAATTCCGGACACAAACAACTTCGAGGGATCCGGGTTATTCATGAGCCGCACGCTCAGCGGCTCAACACGCATGCTATAGCTGCTTCCCGTGGTGGCTTCTCCTCCATTGAGGAACCACATCGGCGACTTGTTGATCTTTTCAGGGAATTGATGCGAAGGCGGCCCGTCCACAGTGGTTGCCCCGATCCTTGCTTGGGGATTGTCCGTAGTGATCAATTCCGCTACCCGCGCATTGCTGTCCTGAATGTGCATCATCACTTCGCGGAAGCTGCCGCGAATATGAGCTGATACCGGTTCCAGCGTATGGATATCCGCAATGGGACCGCTTCGGATTTCCTTCCCAGTCACCGGATCATGATAGGTCGAACGCGGAGGCTCTGTGATAAATGCGGAGAACAATCCATGGCCCCATGTATCTGTGCCGAACACATGGTCATGCCAGTAGACGGTCCCAAAATCGGCATCGACATACCAGCGCTCACGGATGAACTCGACGCTGGCGATATCGTCCTTCTTATGCCCATACTTCAGCGGTGCATCGAAGGTGATCGTCTTCCCGTTAATAGTCTTGATCCGGGCCACTTCAAAGAACTTGGGATCATCCATCCCGACGCCCAACTCGATATTGACATGGAACTTCGACGGATCTGCCACCGTAATACTGCGTGAACCGGCCTTTGTATCAGCCGTCAACACGGTATTCCCAGGCAAGGGCATGCCCTTCTCCGGCTGCGGGTCTTTCAACATGGTGAAGGCCCGCAACGACATGTCGTACGAGAACCCGATGGTCGGCCCATCGGAAGAGCTCGTGTCGAACTGGAAGAAATGCGGGTGAAGATTGATCTTGTTTGCCCACCCGGTTCTGGCATCGTCGGGAATTTCGTTTTTGAAGATCACGTCCACGCAATCATAGACGTTGCCGCGAATTACCAATGGAACCTGCTTCTTGGGATTTTGCCGCACTTCTGCTTCTTCTTCGTGCAGCACATAGATCATACCGATTGGATCGACCAGGGCGGCGGAGTTCGCCGTCGCCGGCTTCAGCGTGATCGGCAATGTAATGGAATGGGTTGTGAAGTACTTCCGCGGAGAATTCTCCGGGCACAAGCTCCACGGACCCTGCTCACCGGGCCTGGCCGGTTCCGTGCTCTTGGTGCCGTCCTCTCTCACATGGAACGGCTCCAACCATGGCGCACCACCGTGGTTCGGAGCAAACGGCGGACGCTTGCCGAGATGCGGACGGAGCCATGGGAACGCCAGTTTTCCGGTTTGCGGATCGAACGTGACCGGCGGACGCTTTAACGGAGCGGGCGAGACATAATCCGCCCACTTATGCGGCGTCTCCGGCTCGTTCAGAGCCAATGCACCTTCCCACTTCCAATTCACCACCGTGGCATCATGCGCCTTGGCTTGCTGAACCTGATCCTCTGTCTTGCCAGGCAGGCCTTGCGGCGGCAACATGTACTCTACCCAATCCTTGATCGACACTTTCACCGGATTGGCTTTCCAGTCGGTCTTGTCCTTTGTAATTTCCCACTTCTTCCCGCCGTACCAATCCACCGTGGTCCCAACCAGTTTGTCGGAACTCACCGCCGGCTTGATCTTGCCCTTGCGATCCGGCAACTCCACGAGCGCCTTCATCACGTCGGTTTGGAAGCCCGGCGCCTGCAGCGTGTTATACACACGCCAGAACCCCCACATGCCCGTGACATAGTGCTGCGGAATATGGCAGTGGAATACAAATTCTCCGGCCAATGCCTGCAACCCGCCGGATCCGCCCTCGGTCACCTCGTCATAAATCTCCGACGGGCCGATTGACTGCACGTCCAACCGATCCGACGTATCACTGATATTAGGGAACTTCACCGGACCGTTCTTGGAGAGCGTCTGATCCAGCTTGCTGGTTCCAGGCTGTCTGGCCCAGCGGATCGACCCCCCGTGCAGATGGTGGGAATGCACGATCTCGGATCCGCCGATCATCCGGAACGTCGCCGGGTCACCCAAATAGGAACGGGGAATCGTGGTGGCAGGATCACCGAATGTATAGGATCCATACCCCTGCGACTCATCGGCAAATCCGACCAGATGCTCCTGCAACTCAAGTCTGGTTCCGTGCGGCTCACTGCGATAGTTGAGCAACCGGGCCGCGGGACGATAGGTGTCCGTATGCGCATCGCGCTGCGGCAGCATATCTCCTTTGCGGTTCAGCAAACGAAAGGTCTCATCACCTGCCTCGTGATAGAAAATGACGAATTCCCGGAAATCCGACCCGTTCGCCACATCGATCATGGCTTCCCAGCCGCTCTTCATCTCCTCGCCGGTAAAGGGGCTCAGAAAACGCGAGCCGCGCGGCTCAACGACGAGCGATCCCAGCAGGCCCAATGAATACTGTTCGCGCGTGGCATGGCTGTGAAATGCGAGGCCGCCCACCTGCTTATCAGGCTGGATATACCATTCGAATTCAGCAGTTTTCCCCGCCGCCACCAACGCATCCGGGTTATTCGCCGTCGCCGGCTTGCCGGTGCTGGCAACCAACATCTGCGACCCATTGATGATCATATTCGTAGGCTCACCGTCGATTTGATTGCGGAGCGTGACCCGCAAGCAATCTCCCTGGTTCGCGCGAATGACCAATGGCTGAATCAGGTCACCCTGCAAACCATTCGATACGGCACCGCCGGCGAAGGTGACATCTTCGCTCTCCCGTGCTGCCTTATTCTTCTCTTCCTCCTCACGAACGCCCTTCAGCTGTTCAGTCAACGTATACATGTAGCCCGGATAAAAATCGCCGAACCGATTCACGGTGATTTCCACCCAGATAGGAGCGCGGAATCGTGGTGGCGGGATCACCGAAGGTATAGGACCCATAGCCCTGCGATTCATCGGCGAATCCGACAAGATGCTCCTGCATCTCAAGTCTGGTTCCGTGCGGCTCGCTACGATAGTTGAGCAACCGGGCCGCGGGACGATAGGTATCCGTATGCGCATCACGCTGCGGCAGCATGTCTCCCTTGCGGTTTAGCAAACGGAAGGTCTCATCACCGGCCTCATGATAGAAAATGACAAACTCGCGGAAGTCTGACCCCTTCGCCACATCGATCATGGCTTCCCAGCCACTCTTCATCTCCTCGCCGGTAAAGGGGCTAAGGAAACGCGAGCCGCGCGGTTCGACGACGAGCGATCCCAGCAGACCCAACGAGTACTGTTCGCGCGTGGCATGACTGTGAAATGCGAGGCCGCCCACCTGCTTATCAGGCTGGATATACCATTCGAATTCACCGGTTTTCCCTGCCGCCACCAACGCATCCGGGTTATTGGCCGTCGCCGGCTTGCCGGTGCTGGCAACCAACAGCTGCGACCCATTGATGATCATATTCGTGGGTTCACCATCGATCGTCTCCCTGATTCGCGCGAATGACCAATGGCTGAATCAGGTCGCCCTGCAAACCGTTCGATACGGCACCACCGGCGAAGGTCACATCCTCGCTCTCCCGCGCTGCCTTATTCTTCTCTTCCTCCTCACGAACCCCCTTCAGCTGTTCGGTCAACGTATACATGTAGCCCGGATAGAAATCGCCAAACCGATTCACGGTGATTTCGATGTTAATCGTCGTAATGTCGTAGGCCCGAACCGGTGCATGCGCGGGGCAACGAGCGCCCTGCGTCACTTTCACTTTATCCGGGTCCTCGGCTACGAGCAGGATCCCCTGCTGCATGGCATGCGCACCAGCCCCCTGAAACGGCCCCGTTGATTGAACCTGGCGTTCAATTTGCTCGATCGCCTTCGACATCTTATCCATCAAGACTGGCCCAGCTTGCGCATGGACCGGTTGAACGACATCGGCTTTCGCGTCCTGCGCCGCATGCGCGTCGTGCGACATTGCCGCGAGAACGGGCGTCGCCCCGATCAAGGCCAGGCCCGCTGCAAATCCTAGCAGCCCCGAACATATCTGTTTTGTTGAAGCACCCATACGTCCAGCCTCCTCCATAACAATCCAATCAATCAACAACAAATCATTGCGCGATATACGATGTGCGACGAGACAGTCATTTTTCTTATTGTTTTCTTAACTATTGCAAGTTGGATGGCCTGGTAAAACACAATGTTCTATTTGGGGGAGACTCATCAGGATGTCCGTGCTGCCAGACAATGTCCTTGGTCACCGCTCAAGCAAGACAAGCCCTACCCGCACCCTATACTAAGAATCGGTTATATATCCATTTCAAAAAATTATTGCAAGACCCATTTTTCCACAACCGCCGAGAACAACCTGCAACCTTATCCCTTTCGTAGAGGCCCCCGCCCACTCAACACACAGTACACGCAGCACACCGGTTTTTACAGGCTCGCGCAACACGAGCCTGAGTCTTTCGCCCCAGTGTCATCATGCCCTCTTCCCGTTCGCCCTCACCGCCGGTTTGTGCCATAATCCTTCCATGATTCTCAAACGTTGGCTCGTCGGCGATCCCCTGAAGACGGCACAAGCACGGCACGAACGGCTCTCGAAAACCATCGCGCTTCCGATTTTTTCCTCGAACGCAATCTCCTCAGTCGCATACGGAACTGAAGAAATCCTGTTAGTACTCGCCCTCGCCGGCACGGCAGCCGTGGCCTGGTCGATTCCAGTCAGTCTGGCCATTCTTTTTCTTGTACTAGTCCTCACGATTTCCTATCGCCAGATTATCTATGAATACCCCGAGGGGGGCGGCGCCTATATCGTCGCACGGACGAATCTTGGCGAAAAGCCGGCCCTGGTAGCCGCCGCAGCGTTGATGATCGACTATGTCTTAACCGTCGCCGTCAGCGTCGCGGCTGGAATCGCCGCCCTCACCTCAGCCATCCCCAGCCTCTTCATACATCGGGAGGCGCTGGGACTGATCGCCATTGTCTTTATGGTGCTCGTCAACCTCCGCGGCGTCCGAGAGTCGGGAACGTTCTTCGCCATCCCGACCTATTTTGCCATCGGCGCGCTTGGGCTGCTGGTCACCGTCGGCACGCTACACTCCTTTTCTACGCCCAGCGTGATT
>JABMDE010000210.1 GCA_015904055.1 Nitrospira sp.
TCTCGTGAGGGAAAAGTTCAATCCGTACGGGCATACGGATGTGGACGACAGCGCCGCCTATGTCAGCGCGTTGCGGAAGCAGGGCCGCAAACAGTCCGATGACGCGTTTCTGGACGAGATTGACGCATGGCAAAAGTCTCAGTCCTCGTAGACACGGATATCTTCATCGATTATTTCAATACCGGCCGGTTTCACGCATTGTTCGATCCCAGCCGTTTCATTCTCTATTATTCGGTCATCACGAAAAAAGAACTCCTGAGCAAACCGGGCCTCCGCGATAGTGAACGCGCCTCCATTCTGGCCGAATTGGCCCAATGCCGTCTGATCGCGCTCTCCGATTCAATCACCACACGATACTCCGCCCTTCGCCACCGGCACCCCTCACTTGAGAAAGGCGATGCCCTCATTGCCGCCACCGCTCTCGTCAAACACCTTCCCCTGATGACACGAAACAAACGTCACTTTCAGATCGTACCCGGCTTGACGCTATTCGGGGAGTAAGACTTGCTGGCCTACGACCGCTTGCGGGAGCGACGGCGAGGCCCATCGAGCGCTTCGCCCCAGCGGATGAGAAACGACGTCACGAACTCGTGTTCCTCCGCAGGTGGAACCGCCAAACGAGCTAAGGCAAAGGCCACGGCCAACGCAATATGGTACCCCTCCGAGCGGGAGGCCACGGCGCGGCGGTAGGCAGGATGGCTCTCGTTGATCACGACTGTGGATTCGACAAGACGGCCAAGATCTGGGTCTCCCTCGTGGGACTCGAACCGGATCGTGAGCCCGTAGCGACCAGGCCGAGACCGCCCTTTTCCTCCAGGCACTACAGCGATGCCGGGCGAAGAGTCTGGCAGAGAATGTGGCTCCTCTTGTTCCGACTCGGCTGGCGGCGGGACTCCAGCCGCCTCCTGCGATGCGTCTACTGGAGCGACAACAGGCTCCAGGACTTCCGTGCCGGTCATCACGGACATGGCAAGGACGGCATGCCCGTCCTCTGCCGACTTGGCTTGTCCGATAGGCAACCGCTTCTGCCCACCGGCTCGCCGCTCAACCAGCGAAGCCAGTAGCGGAAACTCTTCCGCCAGATCCACCAAGACCGTTTCCAAATCACGCTCCATCGGCCTCACCGCTCGGCGTCCGGCTTTGTCTCCGGATTCCCGAACATCTCCCCAGTGGGCCAACTGCTGCGAGACTGCTTCTTGGATGGCCTTCCGATAGCCCAGGTACAACGCGCCCCTGGTCCCGACGCGAACGAAATCTCCCTTGTTGAGCGTGAGCGCCTCGGCCAGCGCCGGGGCTTCGATCATCCCGGCCATTCTGTCCGGCGCAGCCGGCGTAATCCCCAGCCAGTCCCATCCGCGCTTGATGACTTTGCCGAAGGTGCTGACCGCCAGCCCTCGCTGATCCTCCGGAAACGGAGACTCGCTTCGCGCCAAATAACCGATGGCCACCGGCTTGCGCTTCCGAGCCAGACAGATCGCGAGTTTCGATCGCTCTACGCCATAGACAGGCTGACGCTCCAGCACCCGGCCATTGACCTCGAACCGGAAACCTTTCGGATAATGCGCCGCAAGCACTTCGTCGAATTCCGATTCGAGTAGCGGCTGATACTGCCGTCGCAATACCCCTTCGAGATAGCCCTCGTCCAGGAGCGGCGAGAGCGCATTGTGCAGCTTGAGCTGTACCGCCGTGCCATGATCCGCTACCAACCCCAATGGCGGGATCCATTTCCACGGCGCCTTGTGACGACCGGCGAGATGCCAGCGGCTCGCGACATGCTCCTTGCCACGCCTGGTTTCGGTGACGACGTCTTCACAGACCAGCAGGCCCAGCTTGATCCCGACTCCGGCGAATCCGATCCCGTGGCCCCTGCTCTTCGTGCTGGAGGCCAGATCGTGGTACCGCACCAGGTCTCGCCGCCGCATGCCCGATCCATCATCCACGATCGTCAACGCCAACGACGCAGGATCGGCCGTGAGCCGGAGGCAGGTCGCGCCCGAGTCCAGTGAATTGGCGACCACTTCAGTCAAAATGGTTTCTTCGAGCGCGCCCGGATAGGCGTCACGCAGGTCTTCGAGCAAATGCTGTAAGTCAACGCGTGTTTCACCCACGATCAGCTCCTGATACAGACAAGAGAGATTTTAGAGAGCCCAGTATCGATCGGCAGACCAAACAGGTCAAGGACGGTCACAGGTCTATCGCCGCGCTGTTCCGTCCGAGGCTCATCGATATGTTCGAGGGTCTGGAATGGCAGGCTGGCGGTGCAGACTTCTCGCCTCTTGCCGTTCCAGACGAGCTCCACCTCGCGCTTGTCGGCAAAGAGCAGACACCGGTATTTCTCCGGCAGCGGCTTGCCCTGCTCGATGAGCTTGATCAAGTCGCGCTTCTCGGCGTCGGAGAGGTCGTATTTCTCGGAGTCGTGTGGACAAGCCATGGCTCAGCTCTCTTTCGCTTTCCGGAACGATTCGTCAGGCGACCGCCTGCGACCCCTATAGCCCGTCATTCCCGCCCCTCAGTCTCGTCATTCCCGCGAAAGCGGGAATCCAGGAGGTCAGCAAATACTCGGCCATAAGTCCTGCCATGTTGAGTTGGTCCTCTCGATTAACTCGATTTTCCACACGCGATTCCACTTCTTGATTTGCTTCTCGCGCAAGATGGCTTGGCGCATGCCCTCATGCTGCTCAAAGTAAACAAGATTGTGCACATGGTACGTCCGGGTAAAACCCGCGACGACATTCTGTTTATGTTCCCAGACACGCTCGATCAGATTCGAGGTGACTCCGACATACAGCGTCCCGTTCCGCTTGCTTGCAAGAATGTAGACTGCGGGCTGTTTTATCACAGCGCCACTACCCATGGATTCCCGCTTTCGCGGGAATGACGGAGCGCTGAGAACAGCGCTGTGCCCTGCCGGATGAGCCCGATCAAGTCGCACTTCTCGGCATTAAAGAGGTCGTAGCGTTCTGACTCATACGGTCTGGCCACAACTCAGCTATTACCCTCTCTCCTACCCTCCGTTAAGGGTAGTACCCTCTTTCGCCAAACAACGGGCCATTGATTCACCCTTCCCTCATTCCATCACTACCTAATTCACTACCCATATTATTGGGTAGTACCTAATTCCCCTTTCCGGCGGCTCTCTCACGATCTTTACCAAGATCGGCCTCTTGGCAGTGAGAAGCGACCGGTACTCGCTGTGGAACGGGCACAGCCTGACTCTTACATCCACTTGCAAAGCCAGGCAGTAAACTTTTTGGGGCATTTACGGTGAATGTCCTGAATGTGTTTGTGCCAGGCCATCTTGGGATCATGGAAATGGAGCGCTTCGTCAGCCGGAAACCAGCGTTGCTCTGGAATCAGCGGAGCGTAGGGCGAGGCGGGGAAATCAGAGTGAAGGGCCATAGCTTCTTCGGCTCATTACCAATTTTGCCGGGGAAGGATACTCGGTTCCGCATGAGAAATCACCTTCCGCTGAATGTATTGCTATCGATCCGACACCTACTCCTCACGTACTCATCTCAGCCTCTTGAACACTCACCTCCATCCGGCATCTGACCAGCCTGAATTCCACTCGGGCGT
>JABMDE010000211.1 GCA_015904055.1 Nitrospira sp.
TTCGGTGATCACATCGCGCAACTGTTCGATCAGTGTCAGCTGTCCGTCTTCCGGATAGTAGTCGCAGAAGAGGTACAGATTCGCGAGCTCTACTTCCTGTTCCAGCGGCGGGACAAGCCGTCCTGCGCCACCGTTCAGATATGGCTTGAGCACGCGTGCAAAGGCCACCTCACGTTGCACTCGAAATTCTGGCTTAAGGGAGAGGTGTTCCAGGCGTGCGAGAATCGCATCCAGAAACGGAGGCCTCTGAGTCCAGAATCCTGTTGCTTGTTCACTCGCGAGCTTCATGGATTTCTCCCATCACGATTTCTTCTGCGTCGAGCCAGTTTTGGAGGGCATTCCCGTCTTGACGACCCCGTTCTTCCCAGAGCTCGTACGCTTTCTGCGAGATCCGCTCCCACATGCCATCCGGGAATTCCATAGGTCTTTCCGCCAAGCTGGTTGCAGAGGAAGATCGGCCTTTTCCTTTACTGCTTGTTGTTGGATTCCTTCGCATGACTCACTCCTCGGTTACACGGTGGTTACGATGGATTGTTCAGAGGACACACGGCGATGACCTGGTTGAAACTTCGGATTGCGGACGGTCAACACAGGGCGCAAGGATCTTCGAAGGACAGACTCTGTGATGCTGCCAAATAGCGTATGGGACAAGCCGCGGCGGCCATGGGTTCCCATCACGATCATATCAATCGACTGCGATCTGGCCGTCTCGAGGGGATCGAATCGGCCGGCAGTCCACCCGAAATGGTGAAGTCGGACGAGACTCCAGCCGATGTATATGCCGAAGCAAGGTTGGACAGTTGTCCCGTCAGTTTCCCAAGAATCTGCTCTCGCTTGACGACATGCGGAAACGTGAAATCCAGTCCATAGGCGACCGGCTCCAACACATGCAGAAGCGTGAGAGACGCCTGTGCCCGCTGGGCGACCAACGCCGCGTACTCCAGCGCGTCGAGAGCACAATCTGAAAAGTCGATCGGAACAAGGATTCGGTGGAGTGCCGGGGGAGACAGTTGGTGTCCGCCCACCTCTTGCACGTGCACCGGCACAGCCAGAACCGGACAGGGTGCCATCCGAATCACTCGCTCTGCCGTGCTGCCTAACAAGATATGCTTGAGACCGGTATTTCCTCTTGTTCCGACCACGATCACTGCGGTTTCTTCAGCTCGAGCTTGAACCAGCACCTCCTCGTACGGAATCCCCGTCGCAATACGCGAGTCCACCGAAAGCCCATACTGATTCGCCCTCAGTTTCACATCGACCAATTTCTGTGTGGCCTCCGCCATCCTCTTTGTGAGATAGAGTCGGTTCACTGCATAGTCCGGATCCATCCCTGGAGGAAACTCAAGAACCGTGATCACCCTTACTGGCAGGCCCCATGAAGCAGCCAAAGCATAGGCATACTGCTCGACTGCTTGAGCCCCTCTCGAGAGATCTGTCGCAAGCAGGATGGCAGACATCAATATTCCTCCGTCACACGGCCTCCGCACTCAGAATTAAGAGTTCACCCTTCATGTTGGGATGAATCGAACATCGAAACTCATGCCGACCAGGTCGAGACAACTCAAACCGCACGACCACTTCCCGCTTGGGATCGAGCATGACCCCACTGAGACCCTGTCCGTACACAATGACCCCGTCTTTCTCAATCTTTGTGGACAGCCCGCTAAACATGGTCGAGCTAAAATCGTGTCGCTCCACGTCTTCATTCCGCACCTTGATAACGGTCGGCAATCCCAGACGGAGTGGACTTTGCTTCGTCATGAAACGCGAATCTTTGATCGTTACCTCCACCACCTGCTCGGACTGCGCCAGAAGAGCTGAGCCATACACGCAGGCCATGAACGTCATGGTCAGCGCCATGCCCCATCTCCGCCCCTGCAACAAATTGCTCTCACTCGCCATGACATCCTCCCTTGATTGTCAATGCGTTGACTTCTGCTGTGATGTGGAGACCGGACAGGGCACGGTCAATACCGGACAGCCAGCAGTACGAACGACCTTTTCTGCTGTGCTGCCAAAGAAAAGCTTGTCCACACTGCCGGACCGGCCGCCATAGCTGCCCATCACGACCAAATCGAGCTTCCCCGTGCGTGCAACTTTGGCGATCTCCACGAACGGTGTGCCTTCCACGATCAGGCGGGTGATCTTCACCTCCTCAGCCACTGACGATTCCAACAACTGCCGTACTTTTAGGCGAGCGTGATGACGTAATCGGCGACGCTGTGGAGCCGCATCGGAAGGAACAGCCAACAGGCCCAATCGATGGAATGCCGCGAGCGTGCTCGTATCGATCACATGCAAGACCTGCACACTCGCCCCACACAGCCGCGCCATTTGACAGGCGACCCGGAATGCCTTGTCAGAACAGGGGGAGAAATCGACCGGAACCAGGATAGTCTCAAAGAGATCCGTCTTCTTCTCCATGAACGATCCTCCTGGCGGACAACTGAGCAAGCGCGGTGCCACCGCCAAGAGTGGATGGTTGATGCCTGAAGACTTGGAGAAACCATGGGTTTGGCATTCTCGCTCTTGCTATCAGGGATCCGCCCTACATTCCGCCTTCAGAAGGAGGGGAGCTCTGCTACAGCAGCCGTTTGCCTCCTGTGGCAGAAGGCGACAAAAGTTTAGGGTGCGGAGTGAGGGGACTATGCAGAAGAATGTCTGTGCCTCTTCACTCCTTACCCACTCACCCTGTACCCCGTACCAGTTCTTTCAAGAACGGCATTGGACTTGCTGAAGACCATGTTCAGGAATGGGGATAACGATGACACGTGCACAGTGGGTACTTCTTGGGGCCATAGGGGTGGGCATGGCAATCGTGGTCTATTTTATCTTCTTCTGTCCGGTGGATTGTCAGTGACGGTCAAACCAGAGGGAGAAGGATGGCAACTGCTGCAGACCTGATGACGGTGGACATTCCACGGAGTGACCGACACAGCACCGTCGGAGACATGATCGGGGCGCTTCGAGGTCATACGTGGGATGAGGTGGGCCACATCTATCTTGTGGATGATCAGGCAGCACTGGTCGGCCAGGTTCCGATCGAGCGGCTGCTCCAGGCGAAGGAACAGACCTACCTGACCGAGCTCGAAGGTTCCCCTCCAATCGAGGTCTTTCCCGGGGACGAAGCTGAAACAGTCGCATTACGTGCCGTTGAACGCCACGATGCCGACGTGGCCGTCATCGACAACCGTCGTCGATTGTTGGGCGCCATTCCGATCGGGCGGCTCTTGGCCCTGCTGCATGAGGAACATGTGGACAATTTCTTGCGGATGGGCGGTGTGAGCCGCATGGATCATCTCCATCTGTCGCTCACCGTGCAGCAGATACTCACCGCCGTGCGCGCGCGTCTGCCATGGTTGATGGTCGGCCTGGGTGGAGGATTCCTGGCCGGTGGTGTGGCCTCGGCGTTCGAAGCGTCGCTGAAACGCGAGGTGGCCCTCGCGTTCTTTCTTCCTCTGGTCGTGTATATGGCCGACGCTGTCGGGACTCAAACTGAAACCGTTTTGGTTCGTCGGTTGGCCTATGGAGAGGTCTCGTTGTGGGAGCAATTGGCGAGAGAGTCGGTGATCGGCGCATCCATCGGAGTCATCATTGCTGTAGTCGCAAGCGGTGGACTGTGGCTCTGGAGTGGACACCCGGCCTTGGCGATCGTGGTGGGAACTTCGCTGGGGATGACCGCCATCATCGCCACCATTATGGCCAGCCTCCTACCGATGGGATTGGCGCGTCTCGGTGCAGATCCGGCCTTGGCGAGTGGACCGGTAGCGACCGTTGTCCAAGACATTTTGAGCGTGGGGATTTATCTGATGATCGCGACGGCCGTACTGCCCATGTGATTGATGGTGGGGGTGGATCAGCAGGCCACAGCAGAAAGGTGATTCTATGAAACTCTTGCTCGCAGTCGACGGTTCCGACAACTCGTATGAAGCGGTGCGATCCCTCAAGTACCTGACCCGTGTCGAGGAATTACACCTCCTGCACGTGCTTGATGTTCCGAGTCCAGCCTATCCGATGATGATGCCGGAAGTGTCACAAGAGCTGTACGAGGCTGTTGAGCGAAACATGCGCGATGACGGGACTCGGTTGTTGGATCGCATCGTGTCGTTGCTGCCATTGGATGCCGGACCGGTCACGAGGCATTTGGTCGTTGGATCTCCGGTGGATCAGATCGTGGCGTTGGCTGAACAGCTCAAGGTGGGCCTCATTCTGTTGGGTGCTCGAGGCCTTGGACCGATCAAGGAACGGCTCGTTGGAAGTGTCTCCCACCGAGTACTGACATTCGGGCCGGGCTCGAAGCTGATTCTTCCCGGTCCCCTGAAAGCGCTTCGCCACATCTTGCTGCCCCTGCAAGGGAGTTATGATGCTGACCATGCGCTCTCCTTCCTTCAACAGAAACCCTTCCGCGAACCACCCACAATCACCTTGTTCACCGTCTTGCCCCACACCCGACCGCCCTGGCCGGTGGATGCTGTCTTGTCCGGGCATATGGAATCCCATTCCCTCGGCAAAGCGAAGGATTTCCTCGACGAGATCGCCGCCAAGCTGAAGCCGTATGGCTATCAAACCCGCGTAGCGACTCTGTCGGGCACTCCGGTCGATGGAATCCTTCAGGAAGCCAAGGCCTTGAATCCAGACCTCATCCTGATGGGATCTCGTGGACGCCGCGGCGTCACCCGCATAGTGCTCGGTAGTGTCTCGCATGCGTTGTTACACCAGCGAGCCTATCCACTCATGATCTTTGGTTAACAAGAGAGGAACCCATCATGCCCATGTATGACTACAAGTGTTTGGATTGTGGAAAAGAATCGTTGATCGTGGTGACGCTCAAAGAGCATGAGCGGGGCGAAGTCACATGTCCGGCTTGCAGCAGCAAGAAGCTGCAACAGCTCTTCAGTTCGTTCATTGCTCACACCACAAAGAAGAGTTGATCATATGCAGAACCAATTCTCCTCACACCATACACAACACTGGTTTCTCATCGGACTGTCGGCGCTTATCACGGTGGGTGCCGCTTCCATGACGACTGTCTCCGCTCAAGATTATCCACCAGACCGCGCACGCGGGAAAGCGATCTATCAGCGCCATTGTCAGGATTGCCATGGCCTTACCGGTCAAGGCGATGGGCCTGCCGCTGCGTCCTTGACAGTTCCCCCGGCCAATTTGCAGCGATCTCGGTCATTCCTGAAGTCCGACGAAGAGTTACTGCGCACGATCGAGCATGGGGTGGTCTTTAGTCCGATGCATTCCTGGCGCGGACAACTTACCGATGGAGAAATGCAGGACGTCGTGGCGTACATCCGCGTTCTGTCGCAATAGATGTGACGACGGATTGGTTGATCGAGTCGAGTTGAACATCGGCAGACGAGAATCATCCGA
>JABMDE010000212.1 GCA_015904055.1 Nitrospira sp.
GTCCAGCTATCTGTATGCCCAGACGCGGCTGCCGCTGTACGCGCAGGCGACCTCGTTCCCGTTGGTGGCGGCGGTGGTGGGGCCGATGATGATTCTGCCTAACGTGGGGTTGAACGAGTGGGGCCATGCGTTCTGGTTCGTGGATGAGCTGTTCTCAGCGCCCTTGCATTGGGGCTTTGTGACGTTGGGCTGGTGCGGGTTGTTCGGAGCGGCCGGCGGTGTCGCGGCGCAGATTGTCTGCCGCATGTCGAACCTGGCGGACGTGATTTGGAATGATGCCCCGAAGAACATCCTGAATCCGTTCCCCGCGCAAGTAGGCACAGGGGCCAAGACCGGGTACTGAGGAAGAGGATCACAAGCAGCCTGCCAGGAGCAGGTCGCGGTTGGTCTGATGAGGCCCGGTACTCCGGTTCGGAGTACCGGGCCGAGTTATGTTCTGTGACGTCGTTGTGCCGGTCGGTTGACCCTCGTCCAGCCACATTCTTCACAGGCGCAATCGATGAGATTGTGCTCATCGCCCTGGTTTCTTTCCGCACCGGTGGATGCGGCGCTCGAATCTCACAGACATAAGAACATGCATGCGCGTGGGCGGTTGGTATTCGGCGGTATCAAACCGAATAGGAAAGGCGTCTCGTGGATGCCCCTTTTCGCCCGTTGTTGATCGAACCCGTGGTCTATCACTCTGGACAGCGCAAGTGAATGATATCTGAATGATCAAGCGACATCTCTGTTGCGACTGTCTAAGCGGATGGATTTCGTTGGGAACCAGCAACAGACACTGAGATCCGATGAGAAACTCCATCCTTGCTTCTGACGCAGGAATGATTCGGTTGAGAGACTGCGAACAATCATGGCACGAACGTTGCGGAAGACTAAAAGGTATACGGAGCGGTTCGGCTCTGTGAATGCCGGGTAGCGAAATGCCCTGTCGCTACCCGGTTCGGTTTCCTCGAAAGTGTGCGGTTGCCCAGACCGCCACGATGCAGCGGTGAGGGGGTTACACGTGAAAGTGGCCCCCTCACTTTCTATTCAGGCAGGACCAATGCCGGGATCGATTGGCGCCCGTGTCTTACGGCTGCTGTCCGTTCGCGATTCCTTCCCTTCAGCCGGACGTCATCAACCCGGCTCAGTGACAAATGATGGGGCTGTCCGTCGGATGGATGTGTTCATAGAGGAGGATCTATGCAATGTCAGACGATCGAGGTGGAGAATAACCTGACTCGCACGCTGGCGGGGGCGGATCTTGCGCAGTCAAGCCGGACGTACTGGGAACAAAACGAGTGCCTCGTGCTGGATCGGTTCATCCCGAAAAAGATCGTCGGGCCCTGTCTCACCGAGGTTGAGCTGCTCCGGAAAAACATCTTTCGCAATTACGTGCCGGGCCATAAGCAGGGAGGCAGCGTCAGCTATTATGCGATCCGGAATGAGTTCCATGAGTCATCCGCCATTGTCTCGCTCTATCGATCCCCGGCGTTACGGCGATTTCTGAGTCAGATCGTGAAGGAGGAGTTGCAGCTCTGTCCGGAACAGGATCCCCATTCCTGCGCCCTTTATTACTACACGAAGCCCGGAGACCACATCGGATTTCATCACGATACCTCGTACTACAAGGGCAAGCGGTATACGGTCTTGATGGGCTTGATCGAGCGTTCCGAGCAATGCCGGCTGGTAGCCCACATGCCTGCGCCCGGAACCGCGGAAACAGTGAGCGAGCAATCCATTCCGCTTGATCCGGGGTCGCTGGTCATTTTTAACGGCGACAAGCTTTGGCATGCCGTCACCCCGCTCGGGCCCCGGGAAGAACGGATCGTGCTCACGATGCAGTATGTGACCAATCAGGACATGGGGCCGATTCACCGCGCATTCTCCAATCTGAAGGACGTCTTCGGCTACTTCGGTCCGGCTGCCTTGATACACCGGCCTACGGCGGGGCGGGTATTGACCGGCGCGCCCACGACGTTGCAGTCCGGTGCGATGGCGGATCATCCGATCTTACGATTTCTCGCTGGAGCCACCGGTGCGTCTCACGATCGCAATTCCTGAAGCACAGCTGGTTCAAGCCCCGGCCGCACTGCGACTCATCCGGATGGCCCAGGCCTCCGACATGGAGGCGGATGAGCAGGGGCCGGCGTACGTGGCCTGCTTCGAAGATTTTCCGCAATCGGTCGATGTCATCACACACTTGATCTGGGAGAGCGCGGACCCGAACGGCATCCATATCACCATCGACGGGCGGCCTGTCGTGAGCCCGGTCAAGTTCTACAACACCCTCCTCTGCTATCAAGAAAGTCTTGGCGCGCCGGACCCGGCGGTCTATTGCGCGCAGCAGGCGGCGAGAGTCGGCGACGCCGGCGAATGTCCGGATCGGGCATGCCTGTCCCATTGTCAGTTTATGTGTTCACGGTGTGTGGGAGTGTCGCGCGAACAGGGCGCGCCTGCGATGTCGCTTCAGCTACAAAGGATCGCCCGGCAGGCCGAAGTGGACTGGTGTCCGAACCTCCGCATCGCACAGTCCGATGTGTGAGCGCTCTGCGAGGGTTGAGCTGAATCTGGAAGAGGCGTTCGCGGTTCGTATGTCTGTTGTGTCGATTGATCGATGAAGATATGCCGCATCACCTGTTCATCAAGCCGGCGAAGGTGGACCGGAGGGTGTCTGCCAGCTGATCGCTCGAAGGAAAGGCCGTGCTCCTCGATGCATAACCAGGGAGGAGGGAGTCATGCAAGTTTGGAAAAGCAGAAGGAACATCGGAATGTGGTCCCTTGCGATGCCGCTCGTGGTGGTGTGCGCCCTGAGTGGCGTGGGAGCGGCCCTGGCTGAAGACACGACGACGACAGGGAATCGCGTGTTCTTTCGCGGGGGCGCTGCCGGAATGACGAGCGATCGCGCAGGCGAGCTGATCACCGACGTGCATAGCAAGGGGAACGATGGGACATTCGGCTATAACATCGGCGGCGGAGCGGAGCTCATGATCACCAGAGATCTGTGGGGCATGGCGAAAGGCATTGCAGTCGTGGGCGAAATCGGATTGGAATTCAAGCGGTGGGCTTCCAGCAGCGTTGTGAACGGGGAAGCCCTGGTTGGTAATGCGACTCCAGCCAAGGTGCAGATGACCATGTTGACGGCGAGCGTGGCCCCCAAGGTGAAGTTCATGCAGGGAACTGATTTCCAACCCTGGGTCATTCCGGCCGGGCTGGATTTCCACGTCATCAGCCCGACGTCCAGTCAGGTCAATTACTTGGACATCGGGGTGCAGTTCGGCGGCGGCGCAGAATATCGAATGTGGAAAGAGCTGTGGCTGGGCATCGACAGCCGATTCCATGTGGCCTCCAATCAAACCAACACGGTGAACAATTTTTGGACGACCGGTATTTATGGGGCCATCGGATTCTAGAAGTCATATGAACGCACTTGTAGTGCTGGCGTTCTGCCGGACGCGGTGGAAGACAGCTGATAAAGCTCACGTTGCTGAGATCGGTGAACAGGGATCTGCGGGTTTGTCAGGAGATGTGCTGTGGAAATGTTGGGGGATCTTGATAAGAGGCGGATCTTTTTCAAGCCGGGAGGGGTCATGTTGATATTTTCGCTTGTAGTGTTTCTCTTGCTGACGATCACGGACGCGGTGTTGGCGGATGGCGTGCACCATGATCATCATGTACCACAGCTGGCAGGCCGGACGACGACGAGCGTGTCCTTTGAGAACGACCGTGCCACCATCACGTTCGGCCCAGTGGACCTGCCGTCGGGACATGATGGTGAGTTGGCCGCCAGTCTGCCGAAGCACGTCTTTACCGTGCCGGATGACATGATCATGACCGGCTTCCACTCTGCTGTATTTCAAAAAGACGGGACGCCGCTCCCCCGCCAGTATCTGCACCATATTTTGATGATCAACCAGGACAAAGACAGCGCCGCCTGTCCCGGCGAACCGTTATTTTTTGCCGGGGCCGGTATGGAGATGGCGCAGACCCGGTTTCCAGCCGGGTACGGAGTCAAGCTCACAAAGGGTCAGAAACTCATGACCATCGTTGCGTTCTACCATGGTGTGCCGACGACGAAGGACGTCATGGCCAGCTTCACGATGGAAA
>JABMDE010000213.1 GCA_015904055.1 Nitrospira sp.
AACTCCATTATGAATCGGGCTGCCGGTCATCCTTCACCGGTATCACCGACCTGATTATGCTCCTGCTCACCGAAAACAGCCGATTCGTACGTATAATGTTTGAACTCGAGCAGATTGTGCGAAGGGTCTTCCAAAAAGAACGTGCGGTGTTCGATACGGGTGCCAGGAAACCGTACGCGTGGCTGCTGATAGAACGTCAGCCCCTTGGATTTGGCGCGATCTGCCAGCGCCTGCCATTCTGTTTGTGAGCAGAAAATAAGTCCGAAATGGCGGGGGTAGATCCCCTGCTGTTTTATGGACTGATCCGGCGTGAGATGGCCGACAAGCTGATGCCCGGCCAAGCCAAGGGTCACGGCTTGTTGTGATTCACGACCCAGCGTACAACCGAGACCGACCACGTAAAACTGCTTCGTGGCCTCGATATTCGTTACCGGAAAGGCAAGATGAAACAGGCTCTCGGTCATCGGAACCGATCTCCGACTGTCGGCTCACCTTTTCCATCCCACCATCCTGCGGCCATGCGGGGGGTCACGTGCGAAATCGAAAATCGGCCGTCTGAAGCCAGGACCAATGTGCCGGCTGCTCCTTGAACTCTCGTCACCAGATTTCTCAACACCTGCCGAGCGACAGCCGCTGGACGCCTTCCCTTTGCAAGATGGTCGCAGATTTCTTTGGCCACCGCCATCCGAATAATCCCCTCCCCGATGCCGGTCATCGCCACAGCTCCACTCTGATTATCAGCATACACCCCGCAACCGATCAGTGGCGTGTCGCCGACTCGACCGGGCAACATACGATCAATCCCACCGGTCGACGCGCCGGCTGCGACTGTGCCGGACCGATCTCGTGCGACAGCGCCGACTGTTCCATGCCGTTCTCCCGCGAGACTGTTCCGTGTGAGCATGCCCTCATACGAGAGTCGGCGTCGTCTAGTCCGCTGTGGCTGGCGCTCTAGCCCGAAGTACCTGGCGAACTTCGTCGCCAAAGGCCCCACGAGCAACACATGGCCCGCGGTCTCCATCACAAGACGAGCGGCAACAATCGGATGGACGATCCCTTCGATGGATGCGACGGCACCGGCGCGCAAGCCATCCCCTTCCATAATTGACGCATCCATCCGTCGGACACCATCAAGTTGCAGACGGCTGCCTGCGCCCGCGTTGAATAGTCCACTCTGTTCGAGGACACGAATGGTCTGTTCCACTGCAGTGAGCGCGGAACCTCCACGATCGAGCAGATGATAACCGACACGCAATGCAGCGCGCAAACCGGCTGCCTGAGCGGCGGTCATCGGACGACGGCCTGCGCCTCCATGGACGAGTAGAATAGGATTCGCCGGTTTCAAACGCTGGTAGGCAGGATTTTGCATGCGGTCCAAATCAGATCGAACGAACCCCAAACCAGTGACGCAAAGCTCAAAATTCTCGGACAATTTTTGAAATAAGGGAGGATCGCCTTCAGCATCGTCACGACTGATCTTAGCCACAATGCCGTATGACCGCTTGCCGGTCTTCATGTAATCCACGAGAAAGTCCTTGTGATAGATCAATCCCGCTGATTTGAGCCGACGGAGATATTCTGGAAACAGCCCGGCCATGAACAGGGTAAAATCTCCGATATGGCGGTGGACATCCCGTTCACGGTCCAACGACTGGGCCTCAAGCATCACTTCAGACTCAAACAACAGCTCGACGACAGTATCGACCTGCTGACCGTGCTGATTTCTAATCTTATACAGGTGATCGGTGTGCGTAAAATCGACGAGAAGGTCGGAGACGTAACCGGTGACATTCTGGTCCGGCCAACCGAGATGCTCAGTGAAGCTTTTCTCGGTCAGGGCTCCGAACAGCCGGCGCAACGGATGCTGTGGAGGGACTTGAGCTCCCATCGCAACACCTCATGAAATGTGACCACGCTATGGCATCAAGTATAACAGACTCGCGGCAACATGCTGATGCTCCTGCTGCTTTATCGGTCCTCGCCTGGGAGACTTGACCGGGAGTCATCAGGAGCGGTCCTCCCGGCTATCCACGACAAATGTGACCGGTCCATCGTTCAACAACGCCACCCGCATATGCGCGGCAAAGACTCCGGTTTCAACGACGGTCCCTTGTGCCCGCAAATCCATCGCAACCTGCTCATACAACCGCTTGGCCTCGTTGGGAGGTGCCGCGTCGTCAAAACTGGGGCGGCGGCCATTCGATGTCCGGCCAAGTAGTGTGAACTGCGATACCAACAACACGGCTCCGCCCACATCGACAAGCGACCGATTCATTTTCCCCTGCTCGTCGGAAAAAATGCGCAGGGTTCTGATTTTTTCCGCGAGATACCGCCCGTCAGATTCGCTGTCGCCTTTCGCCACACCTAGCAACACGAGTAACCCGGACCGGATCTGGCCGACACTCGTGCCCTCAACCTCAACCGACGCGCTAGTGACTCGCTGAAGTACGGCTTTCATCCGAATATCCAAGAGCGCATGGCAGATGGTCAATGGCCCCAGCCTTCCAAAAATCTGACTCGTTCGAACCAGACGCCACAGACTATCTGCGCTTCAGCATGGACAACGTCCCCTCAAGCGTCAATAGCTTTCGTTTCATGGGCAGACCACACGAGTAGCCGCCCAGCGACGCATCCTGCGCGACAATGCGATGGCAGGGGACGACGATCGGCAGAGGATTGGCACCAACTGCGTTGCCAACAGCCCGGGCATAACGCCC
Source organism: Nitrospira sp. (assembly GCA_015904055.1). The sequence continues at coordinate 2,718 of JABMDE010000213.1, forward strand.
GCCGACGCGAACCGCAATCCATTGGTACGAACGGAGTTTGCCAAAAGGAACCCGTTGCAGCGTCCGCCATACTCGCCGCTGGAATGCAGTCCCTCGCGAGAGGTCAAGCGGGAGGTCGAACCTATTCCGTTGCCCCGCAAGGTAGTCGAGCACCTGGCGGCGCGCGGCTTCCAATCGCGCAGACTCTCCCGGCTCAAACAGCCCGCCTGCCACCGCACGAAGGTCGAACTCAATGGCCCGTTTCGATTGCTTGGGTAACGCGATCGCGTCGATCCCTTTGGCAGTCTCGGAAATGCCGACCCAGCCCCAAGGCGACTTGAAGATCATTGCACGCCGCATGGCAGCACCTATTGTCCGGCCAGCCGTCCGAGTTTTCTTCGCACCATGCCCCACAGCACCTCGAGTTCATCGGATCGCAGCAGCGCATGGGCTCCAAGATAGCCGCATACGCTCAAACCAATGGCAAGGACGAGCATCGACGATTTGGCCATCCAGTCGTCGGGGTGCGTCCATATCTGCGCTCCGGCTACCCACCAACAGGCGATACCCATCGGCATACATGCCACGAGCACTCGCAGGAACGACCGCCCCACACTCCCCCATTCGATGCCCCCCAGCCGCCGATTGAGCACCGCCACCAGAATACCCCCATTCACCATGGCCGCTAATGCCGTCGCAAGGGCCAGCCCAGCTGCTCCTAGAGAGGACATCAGTGCCAGCGAGAAGAGAATGTTCGCTGCCACTGCAATCGCCGCTGAAATTGCCGGCGTCTTTGTGTCCTGGAGGGAATAGAACGCGGAGACAATGATCCGCACCCCGCCGAACGCCCACAACCCAACTGCATAGCAGAGGACAGCCAGCGCGGTCTCCGCCGTATCTTGTGCCGTAAACGAGCCGTGCTCGAAGAAGAGATGCACGATTGGGGTACGCAGCAAAATCAGGCCCACCATTGCCGGCACGATGATGAACAGGATCATACGCAGACCGAAGCCGAGCGTCGTACGCAATTCGTCCAACGCCCCACGCGCCGCTTGGGCCGACAACGTCGGCAGAATCGCCGTCGCCAAGGCCACGCCGAAAATTCCGAGCGGAAACTGGATCAACCGCATCCCGTAGAAGAGATAGGTGGGCCCTCCGGCAAAGAACGATCCCAGTACCGTACTGACCGTCAGATTAATCTGAGTGACCGATAGGCCAAGCAACGACGGCACCATCAGCCAACCGATCCTTCGCAGGCCAGGATGCCCCGGCTCGAATCGAAACCCGAACAATAACCCGCGCAGCTTCAGGCTGGGGAGCTGCATGGCAAATTGGGCTGCCCCTCCGGCCACCACACCGATCGCCACACCGACAATCGGCTCGGGAAGCTGCGGTGAGACAAACAACGCGCCAATGATGATGAAGATGTTCAAAAACAGAGGTGAGAAGGCCGGCACGGCAAAGGCCCGCACAGAATTGAGAATGCCCATGGCCAGCGCAGCCAGGCTGATAAAGAGCAAATACGGAAACATGACACGGGTCAGTAA
>JABMDE010000214.1 GCA_015904055.1 Nitrospira sp.
TGCCAGTTCTACGTGATGCTTGCCGACGTTCACACGGCAGGGTACCGGCTCTATCTTGAACAGCCTGTCGTACCCAGCTCATTCAGCAACGAGGTCGATGAACAGCTGGCACGGATGAATGTGGAATACCGCGCCAAGCGGGAGAGTGGCCGGTTGCAGCCGCTTCGTGTCGTGCTGCTTCGAGCTGGTACGGCGGAGGCCTATCGCAGGCATTATGTGGCCAAGGGGCAGCGTGACGCGCAGTTCAAATTGATTCGACTGCAATACACGGATGACTGTTCGTTCGATTTCTTGCAGCACCTACAGTAGGGACGTTATGCCTATAAAGAACCTCTCCGTGGAATCGCTGGATATTCCATTCAAGCAGGCCTTTGTGCATGCGTCAGCAGTTCGTGCGAAGACCGAGAGTGTATTGATCATCGTCGCCAACGCGAATGGTGTGGAAGGAATAGGGGAGGGTTGTCCCAGACGCTACGTGTCGGGTGAGACGGTCGACTCGATCGGGCGTTTTGTTGAGGCGCACCGCGAACAATGGATGATGTTAAATACAGTCAAACAGTTGAGGGATTGGGCGATCGAACATGCTTCCATCATCGATCAAAATCCAGCAGCCTGGTGTGCGGTCGAAACCGCCTGTCTCGACCTGTTTGGCAAAGAGGCAGGATTGCCGATTGAAGCCTTGCTGGGTCTTCAGCCCCTCAATGGCCGCTTTCGATACTCGGCGGTGTTGGGCACGGATAACATCCAAACTTTTGAAAAACAGCTTCAGCGATATCAAGCCGCAGGGTTTGCCGATTTCAAAGTGAAAGTGACGGGACGACTGCAGGAGGACATCGACAAACTGATCAGACTGGCCTCAATGGAGAATTCAAAGATAAGTGTAAGGCTTGATGCTAATAATCTGTGGAGCAATGCCGACATCGCGTTGAGCTACTTGAAGCAACTTCCTGGCCATATCACCGCCATCGAAGAGCCGCTCAAGGTCGGTGATTACGATGGCTGTCGGCGGTTGGCACGAGAGATGGGCGTTCCGATCATTCTGGATGAGAGCTTCCTGAGGTTGGATCAATTTGCAGCAATTCAGAGCGACTCCCATTCGAGTTGGATTATCAATATCCGTGTATCGAAGATGGGCGGTGTCCTCCGTTCGTTGGCTGTCGCCAAACGAGCCAAAGAAGTCGGCATTCCAATCGTCATCGGCGCTCAAGTAGGGGAAACGAGCGTGCTAACCCGTGTAGCCCTGACGGTGGCGAACAGCTATCGGGATATTCTTGTTGCACAAGAAGGCGCCTTCGGCACATACCTCCTTGAACAGGACATCGCGACGCATCCGCTCATGTTCGGACAGGCTGGCTTGCTGGATACTGCCGCCATAAGCGAGCGCGCAGGACTTGGTCTGATTGATTCGAGAGCTGCTTTGTGAGGTTTCTGTTTCCGACAAAGCTTTCTCATTTCCTATCAAGAGTTCGTGAGCCAGTGAAGATCAGCGTGGGGCTCATACTTGCCGGCATCGTTGTCAGCTGTGCTCCGGCATTTGACTTTATTGCGGAACAATTCGTCCTGCCTACTGATGGTGTGCGACCTGCCACCCATACTGTGGAAATCAAGCGAGGCCAGAGCTTCGTCGCGCGTGATGGGGTTACCTTGCTGGCCGATATCTATCGCCCTCTCGGGCTTGCCACAATGCCCACCATTCTTGTTCGAATCCCACTGACAAGGACGGCTTCCAATCAAATACGAGCCGATGTCATTGCTCGCTACTGGGCAAAGCGCGGCTATACTGTAGTAATTCAGGGTACGCGAGGACGCTACGGTTCAGGAGGGGAGTTTTATCCACTCATCCATGAACGGGCAGATGGACTCGAGACGCTGAAGTGGCTTCAGGACCAAGAATGGTTCGATGGCCGGCTTGCCATGTGGGGCGGCTCATCATTCGGACATACGCAATGGTCGGTGGCTGATCAGGTGAGTCCAGGGGCATCCGCGCTGCATGTTCACATTGTCAGCACGAACTTTCGCCGGATGTTCTTCCCGGGTGAGGCCTTCGCACTGGAGAGTGCATTGTACTGGACGATTCGCAGCCGAGGTGCGGAGGATCGGACTGTTGACGTTGGAGATCTGGAAAGGGCTGTGCGAACCCTCCCCGTGCATGAAGCGGATGATCGGGCGATCGGGGACACCGAATTCTACAACGATTGGTTACGCCACAAGGACAATCGGGAATTCTGGGAGGCTATTGATGGGAGAGATCGCGCTCAAACGTTGCAGGCTCCTATTCTGTTGTTGGCTGGATGGTATGACCCATTCTTGCCAGGGCAGTTAGATGATTTTAAGGTCATCGCAGACAGAACAACCTCCTCTGTGGGTTCGAAGAGCAGGTTGATTGTCGGGCCCTGGGGGCATGCGACCTCGATTCGTGTGCCGGGGATGGAGACAGAGATTCCATACCGAGAGAGTACACTTGAATCGAGCTTGCCGTGGTTTGACTTTCACCTTAAGGTAACGACCGATAGGCTTACGATGTCTCGTGTGCGCCTGTTTGTGATGGGGGAAAATCGTTGGCGAGATGAACAGGAGTGGCCACTGGCACGGACGGTGTACACGCCCTACTATTTCCACTCAGCAGGGCATGCGAATACCGTCGAGGGGGACGGACGGCTTAAGGGCGAGGTGCCGACCGAGGATGAGGCATCGGATCAGTACGTCTATGATCCGCTCGATCCGGTTCCAACAAGGGGAGGGGCCATGCTTGGGGATCGCTCTGGCATCATCACGCAAAATGAAGTTGAGTCTAGGAATGATGTGTTGGTGTATTCGACGGCAGCCCTGACCAAACCGCTTGAAGTTACCGGTCCACTGCATGCTGTTCTGTACGTTGGCACCGATGCCCCCTCGACGGATTTTACCGTCAAGCTGGTTGATGTCCATCCTGATGGCGTAGCCTACAATGTGTCCGATGGCATTCTTCGAAGAGAATATCCGCGCGCAGTCGATAGCGGACGAGAACCGATCGAAATCAAAGTTGAGCTTGGGCCGACCAGTCATGTCTTTCTCGCCGGCCATCGCTTACGTGTGGAAGTATCGAGCAGCAATTTCCCTCGCTTCGATCGCAATCTGAATACTGGTAAAGATCCATCTTTAGCAATCAAGGCCCAGGTCGCACACCAAGTGTTCTTCCATCAGGCAACGTACCCATCGCACATTCTCTTGCCCATTATTCCGCGGTGAGCCGATGCCGTGCTGTAGTCCTTGCCGGCATCTTCAACGTGGCCGACGTCTGTATTACCACCGGCGTTTGTCTTATTGGTCCTGGTTTTTTATCAGCCGTCTCAGGTAATGAAGGGGTAACTGCACTCGAAGTGTTGATCTCCTGAGATTTCCACCATGGAGGGCGTGGGTTAGATCCGTTCGACCTCTGCAATGATCGTGTGATAGCCGCTTGCGCCGGCTGGCTGCGGTCTCACAATCTCGGCAATTTGCAGTTGGCCCTTGGTATCCGTGGCCCGGACGACGGTTTGGTGGTACTTGCCGGGTTTCGGAGGTCTCCAGGCGTACGTCCAGATGACCCAGGAGTAAGGCGACATCGGTGTTTCGATGCCGCATTCGCTCCAGGTGCGGCCTGCATCGAAACTGATCTCCACTTTGCTGATGGAATTGGGCCCGCCGAAGGCGATGCCTCGGAATTTTTGTTCCGGCCCGCGCAGCGTTTGGTAGTGCCCGGGTGAATCGATGCGCGAGAAAATTTTAATGGTCCCGTCGTCGGTCCAGCCTTTGCGCTGCCAGTAGCCTTTGTAGTCGCCGGGGTACACTACTTCGATTTCCGCGATCCACTTCACATTTTTGATGCCGTAGAGTCCGGGCACGATGAGCCGAACCGGAAAACCGTGTTCTCTCGTCAGCTTTTCGCCATTCATGAGGAAGGCGAGCATCACATCATTCTGCATGGCGCGTGTGAAGGGGATGCTGTCGTCGTAGCCGTCGATGCCGCGAAAGACGACGTCGCGCGCGCTGTCTTCATCGGCGCCACATTCCAGTAACAGCTTTTTGAGCGAGACGCCGCGCCACGTTGCGGTTCCCATGCTATCGCCGCCCGGTAACGTATCGATGCACATGAGCGTCGATACCTGATCGTATGAATCGCGGTTGAGCAAATCGCGCCAGCCCAATGCCATTGGGGTTTTGACGGCGCCTTTGATATTCAGTTTCCACTGTTCAATGTTCACATCCCGTGATGCGGAGACGGCGCCGTCCGCGTAGTTGACGACATAGAATTTTGATGTCGGTGTGAAATAGGTTGTGTCACGCGGAGGGACGGCGAACATCCGTCCAAAAATTCCGCCGACAGCATCGCAGCCGCCGCTCAATCCGGCCATGGTACTGAGGCCTAGAGTCTTGAGGATCGTTCTCCGCCGCAGGGCGAGGAGTGTGGTGTGAATCGACATGGCGCAAATTATACATGGAAATGATGCTTGACTCTCATGAATTACCTTTGTTATCTTGCGACCTGTTCGATGGTTGTGCTGTTCCTGCCTGATGACCGCGCCTGACGGCGAGTCACGGTGCGGTGCTAGAGGGAAACTACCCGAAATTATTTCGAGCGGGTCCCTTGACATGAGATGCCGAGCGCTGTATAGTGCGCGGCTCGCATGGAGAGTGCGATCGTTCTTTGACAACTGAATAGAGGAAGTTGAGCAAGGTGTAAGGTGTATTGAAGTGGTGGCCCTTGGTCCAAATTCA
>JABMDE010000215.1 GCA_015904055.1 Nitrospira sp.
GCTGCGTCGGGCACCGGCCTCCAACAGGTCACCTGCTTGATCGATCGATGGGGCCACGGCATCTCACAAGCGATCGGCACGGGAAGCCATGATCTCCATCAAGACGTAGGCGGGATTACCATGCTGCCAGGCCTCAACGCCCTGGCTGCCGATCCATCCACCTCGGTCATCGTACTGATCTCAAAACCCCCGGCGCCCGAAGTGGCGGAGCAAGTCCTGGAGACAGCGGGCAAGGCCGGGAAGCCCGTGGTAGTGAACTTTCTGGGTGCGGACCCGGCACGCATCAGACGAGCGAATGTGTTCCCAGCCGATACCCTGGAGGATGCCGCTGCAGCGGCGGTTGCGCTCGCTGAGGGCAGGCCGCCTGATGCCGAACGGCCCTCGGGCTCCTCGCATTCGGTACCTGTCGCCCTTGCCCCTGGGCAACGCTATATCCGCGGCCTCTATAGCGGGGGAACCTTCTGTTATGAAGCGTCGCTCCTCTTGAAGAAACATATGGGACGGATCTATTCCAACACCCCGGTGGAACCGGCAGACCGACTGCACGATGTATGGACCAGCCGAGAGCATACGGTCATTGACCTGGGCGACGATCTCTTTACCAGAGGTCGCCCGCATCCCATGATTGATCACCGGTTGCGCAATGAACGCATTCTGAAAGAAGCGGCGGATCCCCAAGTGGCGGTGATCCTCTTGGACATCGTACTCGGCTATGGGTCTCACCCCGATCCGGCCGGCGAACTGACGCCGGTGCTTCGTCAAGCCACCGGCTTGGCCAAGAAGGCCGGTAGACAGTTGGCCGTGATCGGATTCGTGTGCGGAACCGCATCGGACCCGCAAGATCTGTCCAAAGAGGAAGAGACGTTGCGGGATGCAGGCATGGTCCTGGCCGAGAGCAATGCTCAAGCGGTGCGGATGGCCGCCGTCGCTGTAGGGGCCGCCCAAGCTGGAGCGGCGTCATGATGCAGGCGTTGTTTCAGGAAAAACTGCACGTATTAAACGTCGGCCTGGCGTCTTTCGCTGAATCGATCGCCAGGGCAGGCGGGGCCGCGCTCCAGATAGAATGGGCTCCTCCGGCTCAGGGACAGCAGAACGTCGCTCGCGCGTTGGCCCAGCTGGTGCACCGTCCTTCCGTTGAAGCAGCCAACCGAACAGCCTTCGACCTGTATCAATCGTCTCAGCCGATTCTTCGGGACATCGGCATCGCACGCGAGGTGCTCCCCAACATGGGAACGCGCATGATTCTGCACGGCGGCCCTCCCATCGCCTGGGAGAACATGTGCGGCCCCATGAAGGGCGCTATCATCGGCGCCATTCTCTATGAAGGGTGGGCAACGGATACGGACGGCGCAGCTACCCTGGCGTCCGGCGGCAACATTGTCTTTGAACCGTGCCACCACCACGCCGCCGTGGGGCCGATGGCAGGGGTCATCAGCCCATCCATGCCGGTGTGGATGATCGTCGATACGACGCACAACCGTCCCTCGTTCAGCAACTTCAACGAGGGGCTCGGAAAGGCGCTCAGATTCGGCGCCAATAGTCCGGAGGTGATCGACCGCCTCAGATGGATGGGGCAGACGCTCGCGCCGACATTGCGGGCCGGGCTTGCAATCGTCGGCGGCATCGATCTCAAGCCCTTGATGGCGCAGGCCCTACACATGGGAGACGAGGTGCACAATCGCAATGTCGCGGCATCCTCTCTGTTCCTCAAACGTCTGATTGCGGCGCTCTTGAAAACACACGCGCCGGCGTCCGACATCGCCGCGGCCGTAGACTTCGTCGCCGGCAATGATCATTTCTTTTTGAATCTCTCCATGGCTGCCTGTAAAGCCATGCTCGATGCCGCCCACGGCATCCCTGAGAGCAGCATGGTGACGGCCATGGCACGCAACGGCGTTGAGTTCGGGATCCGCGTCAGCGGCACAGGCGATCGCTGGTTCACCGCGCCGGCGCCGATCGTGGATGGACTCTTTTTCCCCGGTTACACCACCGCGGATGCGGCGCCGGATCTGGGAGACAGCGCGATCACCGAGACGGCCGGTGTCGGCGGCTTTGCAATGGCAGCAGCCCCGGCCATCGTCAAGTTCGTCGGTGGCGCGCCGCAGGATGCAATCGACAACACCATGGCAATGACACACATCACGATCGGCCGCAATGAAGCCTTTACGCTGCCGCCGATGAATTTTGCCGGCTCGCCAGCCGGCATCGACATCCGCAAAGTCGTCGATACCGGCATTCTGCCGATCATCAATACAGGAATCGCCCATCGTGAGGCGGGAGTCGGACAGATCGGAGCCGGCATCACGAGGGCTCCTCTGGCCTGTTTCACACAGGCCGTGTCCGCACTGGCAGAGAATGTCTGCGGCAAACGGTAACCGCGGAGGAGGTGCGCATGGAACACGCCGGAAAACTTGCCGTGGTCGCGGTCGGGGGCAATGCATTGATCCGAGACAAACACCACGAATCGATTCCCGATCAAAGCCGTGAAGCCGCCCTCACCGTTCATCACATTGCAGACATGATTGCAGCCGGATGGAACGTGGTGATCACCCATGGAACCGGACCTCAGGTGGGGTTCATTCTGCGCCGCTCCGAATTGGCGCTGGAAGAAGTTCCCCCCGTGCCGATGGATTATGCCGATGCAGACTTGCAGGGAGGCATCGGATACATGTTTCTGAAAGCTCTCTATAACGAATTCCACACACAGCATCTCGATCGGAAAGCCGTGGCGATCGTCACACAAACCCTGGTCGACCACCATGACCCGGCATTTGCCGATCCGTCCAAGCCGATCGGATCGCATATGGACGAACAGACCGCACGCCGACTCGCGTCCCGTCAAGGATGGGTAGTCAAGGAGGACGCAGGACGCGGTTGGCGCCGGGTCGTGCCGTCGCCGTTGCCAAAGACCATCGTCGAACTGGCGGCGATCAAGACGCTGGCTCGCGCCGGATTCGTCGTCATTGCCTGTGGCGGCGGGGGAATCCCTGTGATCGAGAACGAAGAAGGGGGATTGACCGGGGTCGAAGCGGTCATCGACAAAGACCTGGCGTCAAGTCTTCTCGCCCGCGGGATCGGGGCCGACTTGCTGATGGTGTCCACGGGAGTCGAGAAAGTGGCCATCAATTTCAACAGGCCCAACCAGCAATGGTTGGATCGCATGACCCTCGCAGACGCAAAACGCCATCTCGCAGACAACCAATTCGACAAGGGCAGCATGGGGCCGAAAATTCAGGCGGTGATCGAGTTCTTGGAAGGCGGCGGGCGGATGGGACTGATCACCATCCGCCCAACATCGGCCGCGCCCTGGCCGGCAAAACCGGAACGTTCATTGTCAGAGACGGCACGTCACCATCCACCGTACAGCATTGAGGAGGGTCTATGGCTGCATCACGAAAACTCACGAGACGGCAAGTACTCCAAGGCACCGCGGCGGCCGGCGCGCTGGGAATGTTGGGCCGGCTCGACTGGATCGGAGAGGCCTGGGGAGCGACGGACAAGGTCAAGATGGGGTTTATCTTTGTCGGACCTCGAGACGACTATGGCTATAACCAGGCCCACTTCGAAGGCAAATCGGCGGTGGCCAAGCTGGATTGGGTCAAGGCCTTCGACGAAGAAAAGGTGCCGGAAACGATCGAAGTCCAGAAAACGATGGAGAGCATGGTCAAGCTGGACGGAGCGCAAGTGATTTTCCCCACCTCCTTCGGTTATTTCGACCCCCACATTCTCAAGGTCGCGCCCCAATATCCCAACATCCAGTTTCTGCATTGCGGCGGGCTCTACCAGGAAGGGAAACACCCCAAGAACGTCGGCAGTTACTTCGGCTACATTGATGAGTCGCAATATATCGCCGGGATCGTCGCAGGCGGCATGAGTAAAAGCGGGAAGCTGGGATTTGTGGCGGCCAAGCCGATTCCACAAGTCCTGCGCAACATCAACAACTATATGTTAGGCGCGCGCAGCATCAGACCGAACTGTACGACGAATGTGATTTTCACCGGCGACTGGTCATTGCCGGTTCGCGAGGCAGAAGCCACCAATAGCTTGGTCGACCAAGGGATCGATGTCATCACCTGCCATGTCGATAGCCCCAAAGTCGTCATCACCACCGCCGAAAAGCGGGGCATCTATTGCACGGGCTACCATTGCAATCAGGCCAAGCTGGCCCCCAAAGGATACCTCACCGGAGCGGA
>JABMDE010000216.1 GCA_015904055.1 Nitrospira sp.
AAGGAAGGGGGCAGGAGAGCCTGCCCCCTTTGACCTAGAATACGCACCAGGCATCGAACCCGGCACTACTCCGGCATGCCGTGGTCATCAAGACGTTCTGGCAGACTCAACGGAATTGATGGCTGACCGCCGGTCAGCGACGATGTGGCCTGATTGCCGGCCGCTGTTAGGCCGGGATAGTAGATTAGGACTGCGCCGGGCGCTGGTCCAACTAGCACATCCTGCGTCTTTGTGTTTGTGGTTGCGTTAATAATCGACACCGAATTGTCTAGCCTGTTCGACACAACAACGTACTTAGCTTCCCCAGCTCCCGGAGCTCCTTGTGCTAAGACATCTATGTTATGTGCCGCGTTGAATCCCACGCTATCTCCACCCGCAGTCAGCGGGATCTCCCTGAGGAGCGTGAGCGCCGGAGTTGCCGACGTGAGTGTCGATGAGTCGAATGCGAACAGGCGATCTTTTTTCGTTGTTGCGGCTGCATTCCCCGCGAGAATATAGAAGCGGTTGCTGTCCGGAGAGAACTTAAACGCTCCTGGAGAAGTGTCGTTGAGCTCGGAGATTGCAAAATCAACAATGGCTGGTACTGCAGCGCTTAGGTCGATGACGCCCAGCTTCGTTGCCTGCGGCACAGTAGTTTGCCCACGCAGGAGAAGGAAACGGCCATTCGGTGTAATCCCGAACGACGTGTACGGCGTGCCTGTAAGATCAAACGTGTTCGTGATCGCCAGCGTGGCCGGATCGATTTCAGCAATCTCATTGTAGCCTTCCTGGAGGCTATAGACCTTCTGCGTTTGCTTCGACCAGCGAATCCCATGTGGGGAAGAGTTGTTCGGTGTAAAGGGCGTCGTCAGTGAAGTCCCCGTCTCATCATCACACGTCTCTTTGGCAGGATTGCAAAGATCGATTCGATGAGTCATCGTCCATTTGGTTGGGGAACCTGGCTCATTATCGATGACGGCAATTTCGCCCCCTGTTTCATCGCCCCCTGTTTCACTGGAAACAAATGCCCGCTTCGGAACACCCGTACCGGATGAAAATGCCGTGACATGGTGGCCGTCGGCCAGCAAGCACACCGTCTTCTCGACGGTAGGTGGATTCGCCCCGGGCCCTTGATGCGAATTGTGGAGAATCGTAACTGAGCTTCCATAGTTCTGTCCTGGCACCGGTATGGCGGGAACGCAATTGATCAGATCATCGCCCGGTGTAGCTGATGCAACATCATTGTCTCCATCGTTCATGGACCAGATGACTTCTCCGTCAGTCGGATCACGATAGATATGGACTGGACGAGTGCCTGTGGAAAGATTGACCCGATGAATTGGCGTAGCGCCTGTTAACGGATCAATCGCCGCCACCTTATTTGCCGCCCCTAAATTTACAAAGAGCCACTCTCCTGCTGAGAACTGCATGTCGCCGAGCGCAGCATTCTCAAACTCTACAGCAGGAATGGTGTTGACAATTGTATTCCCCGAGTCACCTCTCAGCGCGACAGTAGTAAGAGTTTTGTCTCCCGTATTATTCACAAACACTAAAGGCCCATTGAGTGCTGCACTGCCGCCGGTTGTCGCCGTTCCAGGGGAAGACTCTCCTGCTGTGCAGCCGGCAAGGCCGATCAGCGCCAGCCCAAGCACTCCTCTCTTCGCAGAGGATAACAATAGTTGTCGATTGATCATAGATCGCATGGCTCGTTCCTTCCTGATTGTTTTGTCTTCACTTGCAAAAGTCTCAATGTCTTTCCTGATAGCAGATTGTCTACGAGAACAGGACGGCGAATTGAGGAGGCCCTCGAGGTGCCATCCCCGAACTCGACGCGACGGAGAGAGTCGTACGAATAAATGACCCGATGAGATCGCCGACCGGAGCAGGGGATGAACACCCGCTACGGCCGGTTGAAAGCGGTGTGTCGATTCCGTCGCAGTGCCACGCGCAATGATTGTGGCTGTGCGCACTGCCCTGCGCCTGTCCTTCCGGACAATGTGGCGCGGTCCATTGCGGCGCCAGCGTGCCCTGCGTCACAGTGACAGAGCCGGCCAACCATAGCCCGACACAGATCACCGCAATCACGCGGAAACATCTCGCCCGCCCATTCACTGATCGCATCTGTCTAAATTGACCCAACATCTCATCCAACCATCACGTTTACGACCCGCCGAACACCTGAAACGATCTGGTCAGCCCGAAGATATAGCTGATCTGCTGTTCCAGATTGCCGTTGAAGTCCCGGTGGATAGGGATCTGCGCGATGAAATAAAACGACGCAACATCCAATAGGTTCAAATTGATCCCGGGTGAATACGCCACGTACGTAGACCCGGTGGTAGGAACGGTTCGAAACTTGATCGTTGGATCAAGCAAAACAGGCGTCCCCGTCCCCGGATTGAACTGAAACAGCGCGGCATCCATCGCGTCGTTCTGCATCCAGCGGAAGTTGATCTGCTGGGTCAGCGTCAGCCATGGAGTTTGTTCGAGCGGGATGACATTGAGCCCT
>JABMDE010000217.1 GCA_015904055.1 Nitrospira sp.
GGTCTGTACCGCCAGCAAGGACTCCGGCATCGGCGCGATTACTTCGGAGCGGTTGTTGATCGGGGCATTGATTTGCACCGTGCCGCTGACGCCTTGCGTGGAGGAGGCATCGACGACGCTGGACGCATCGGCCAGAAAGAGACCGGCCGTGATGCCGATGGCGCCTCCGGTGCCTGCAACTGCTTGGGCTAAAATCTGACTCCCTTTGAGGATCACGAAGTCGGGATCAATCGAGATGTTGCCGCCGTTACTGTCGTTCGCTGCGCCGGCGACGGACGTACTGACGGTGCTGTCGATCAGCCGGATCATGTCCGGTGCATTGATCGTAATCTGGCCGCCGCTGGCATGGCTGGCTTCTGTCGTTACGGAGCTGTTCTCCATCAGAAAAGTCGAGCCGCTGTTGATCGAAATGTTGCCAGCATTGCCGGAGCCGGTGCTGCTGGCCGTGAGTGAGGAGCCACCCATCATTGTCATCGACCCTCTGGCGAGGATATTGATGTCGCCAGCAATTCCCGTATTGGAGGCGCTGCTCGTAATCGTCGCCGTATTCGTCAGGCTCGCAATTTGAACATCCAGAGTCACATCTCCGCCTCGACCACCGCTGGGGCTCGAGGTATCTGTTGCTATTGTGCTGTTGTCCAGCGTGATGTGATGAGCCGTAATGGTGACAGAACCTGCGTCGAGGCTAAATGCACTGCTTGAGATGCGGCTCTGGCCAGTAATGTCCACCACTCCTGCCTCGATAGTGATCGTTCCTGCCGATGCTTGGGAAAGTGGAGTGCCAGATTGAATGAGGGCACCATCCATCATCTTTAGGGTTTTGGTCTGTACTAAAATATCGCCAAGTCGGTTTTGGCCAAATGTTGCGGCGCGAATTCCGCTCTCCCGCCCTGCAAGAATGAGAGACGCCGCTTTTCCACCGTTCAGACCCTGCACCGTAATGCTGCCGCCTACGAGCCCATCGACAATCGAAGACGTATCACTCGAGAAAGACGATCCACCAGTCAGACTGGCCTTCTGCACACGTGCTGTGATGTTGCCGTTAGGCGCCGTCCCGGAAGTCGACGAGAGAATGCTTGATGTCCCACTCAGCTCCAGGGATGTCGCCGTGATGGTGATATTGCCACCCAAACCATCCCCGGCGGTCGATGCTCCAATTTGACTAAAGCCTGAAAGTGTTACAGCCGTAGCGGCACCTCCCTGCCCTGTGGGGCCCTGAATAACCACATCTCCACCGGGGCCAGGGCTCCCGGTTCCAGTTCCTGAAAATATCCCAGCAAACTGGTCAAGCGTCAGCCGCTCAGCTGTCACCGTGATGTTCCCACCACGTTCAGCTCCCTCCGATTGGGTACTGATGAACGATCCGTTCAGATTGACAGTGGAAGCCGCGAGTTGGACGTCCACCCCCAAATCTGTTCCCGAATTCGACGTGATGATGGAACTTCCCTGACTGAGAGAGATCGTATCGGGCATAGAGCTCGTAGAGGTACTGAGCGTGGCATTATTCACAGAGAGCATGAGCTGCCCACCTTGGATCAACACCGTGCTTGCACCGTGGACGTCGATACTGGAGTCCGGTGCTATGCTGACTGTGCCAAACGAGGTAAAGGAGGTCCCCTCCGAATTGGGAAGCGAGCTGAGCGTTGAAATGTCAAATTCGCCTGGCGAAGCGGCGGTTGCGAGCAGAATCGTGCCGCTTGGCGCAGTCAATTGCGCCCCACTTCCAAACACGACCTCGCCGCCGATGAGGGAAATCGACTGACCCGAAGAAACGGACAAGTTGCTCCCCTGCACCGTGATCGTGCCGTTTGGGTCAGGCGCCGTGGAAAACCCGTAGGCGGCCGGTGCTGCAGAGGAGAACTCGAAGGCGGAAGGATCAATCGTGAGGATGCTATGGGCCGACCCATCAAAATTCGCGCTACGAAACTGACCATCAAGTAAGCGGATGTATTGTGAGGTCGTTAAGCTGACCGATCCGCTGACATCCAACAAGGCGCTTGGCCCTAAGACGATGCCGGAGGGGTTTATTAAGAACAGATTCGCAGCGCCAAAGCCGGTGGTTTGAATGGTGCCGTAAATTTGGGAGATGTTGGGGCCGGTGACGCGGGCGAGAATGTTTATGGTATCTATCCCGGAGTCATTCAAAAAGTTCGCGATGTCGTTTATCCCGGCTGTCTGGCCGACATCGAACTGGCCGAAACTGTGAAACAAGTTTGGTCCGCCACCTGGCCTGGTTCCTCCTGTGATGTTATAGGAATTATCAACCTGATTGACCTGGGTATTCAGCCCTGATGAGGTAATGTTCGTCGGCGCCTGCGCCTCGCCGAGAGATGGGACAAGGAGCATGAGCGCAACGATCGAGAACCGTATCATCGGACACGTTGGCCGAATCCACTCAGACGGGCGTTGCCAAAAGGTGCATCCTTCCATCATTTCCTCCCGCTGGTAAGCGTGGGAAGCGTCATCTGCCTCCCACGCTTACAGACGCGTCAGAACGGGCACACAGCCGGAGGGGATTGTGCCTTATGGATATGGATTCCGACCGTGACCGTGTCTCCTTGTCCAGCTGCGTTTCTCCCAATGGCATTGATGAGCACGGGCCCCTTGTGCCCGCCTGGGCAGCTGACTAGTTGCGTGTCTGTGGCTAGGATCGTGCTCCCGTTAAGGCTCCCTACTTGGAATTGATCCACTTCATAATAGCTGTTGGCGTCTGGTCTGGGCCAAGCTGGGTTGTCATAGTCTGGGAGAATGGCCAGGGGAGCGGGCCCTCCCTCGGCGCCGCCATGGCCCGTAATGAGATGATCAAGAGGAGGATTCAGTATTCCGGTCCCGTTCGCAGTGGTAGTAATCGTAAACGCTCCTCCTCCAGGGCCCTCCACTTTGAATGGAAACACCGTACCGATCGGAGGGTTCCTCGTCACAGTAATGTTGAGCTTGAGGATGCCGCTGCAAATGACGTCATCGCACTCAATCACAGGCTGCGCGCCAATAATGGCGTTTTCAATATCTTCAGCGCTCTTCGCGTTTTCATGAAGGGACTTGATCGCATTGCAAGTGCTCGCTTTGTTGAGCTTCGTTGTGGTCGTGCATAGGCAACTGGGCAGCGGAGGGATGTCCACTCCCTGCTCGTCCGAACACACTCCTCCGCCACCATGGCTGCTGGTTGTGAAAATAATCTGATCTGGACCCCGGATGGAGAATTTGTGCGTCTCAGTGATCTCTGGTTGACAGGAGGGGTCATTATAGGTCCGTGTCACCCCCCGTGGGTCAATGACTTGTTTGTTGGTTCCGGTGCGATTGTTCGTACATTTAAATCTGGTGGTGGTGTCGACGGAGGTGGAGCCACCCGGATAGTACGCTGGGTTTTGTTGGGCACTAAAGCTTGCCTGTGTGGAGGTGGCGCCGGCAATGTACTGGCACAATGGATATTTGGTTCCGCCTGCGCTCAGAGGGGTCCCGTAGCATTTGGTATCGGCAGTGCCTGGTGTCACATTAAAGTTAGCATGCGGATTGAATTGGTTGGCAATATTTTTGGGCTGGCCAGTCGCAGGCCCGAAAGGGGCCGTTCCATTGGTTTCGAAGATTCCCGTCCCGTACATTTGGTAGACGTTGCCAGCTGGAGAGGGGTTGGTGGCAAACGTCCCGCCCACGCTCATGCCGAAGGGATAAAAGGATGTTGAGCCGTTTGCCGGAGGATTCGGTTGTGCGTCGAATTTATTTGTTACGGTGAGTTTTACGACAACATTGTCAGTGGAACCCCAACTGGTGATGGGGACGAGTTTCATGCCGGTTAGTACTATGGTGTCGGCAGGATTGGTATTGCCACTTGTCGGGAGGTCGACGACGTTTATTCTCACGGGCGCTGTCCCTGAGTAATTTTGGATGTTGAACTGGTGACCGACTGGACCATAGAAGGAGGTGAGTGCAGTCGCGTCGAGCCCATAGCAATAATTAAAGGCGCTGTTGAGAGGGCATGCCACTAGCGTTGGATTCACTAGAATGGGTTGAATGCCATTACTAATGTTATTAAAAGTTACCTCGATAGTCAGTGTCGGCCTACTTGCAGCTGGAGTCTGTGCGTCCGATGTCATCGGTGCCATCAGTTCTCCCAGCACTCCTGAGACGAGCAGCATCACTGCAAGACTGAAACGCTGGAAATGGCCTCGATGTCTCATGCGTGCCTCCTTAATAAGTCTTCGTGTGAGAATAGCGAAAACCAGGGAAAGCCATAACTGGCAGACCCTTACAGCGTGTTAGGTGTCGTCTCAGTCCAACTATGCTTCGGCGGTTGTTGGCGATGTACTCGTGAAGAATGCGGGCAGACAGCAGACCTGCTGTTTGGGGGAGTGTGAGAGCAATTGGAACCACGGCGTTCTCCTGAGAGAATGCTCGCTGAAATATCTAGAGGTCCAATTCGTCCCTGACGCGAGGTGCGAATTGTGCGCGCGTACTTACAGAAAGTACAATAGGCTAGATAGCGTACGTGCATATACGTAACAGAACCATGGTGTCCAGAGAGAGGGTGGGCGAGTGGTATCGCTCTGCGGGCCGCAGCATCGTGCGGGATAGCAATTGCCGATAAAATTGAATAAGATCCTACGCTCGATCATGGCTGGCAGGGGGCACAAGTTTGCGAAGGCCTTGCCGTCTCTTTTCCCTGATCCGACAGCAGGCCATGAGCCAGGGTTGGTGCCGCTCCTCTTTTGATAACAAAAGATTATGCATATACAGGTATTGGGTTGCCATGGGGCTGATTGTCTTGCGGACACAACGGAGAGGCCGGTCCGCCAGGAGAGTTGCGGGTTTCTTATCGACGACTCCGTGCTTCTTGATGCGGGAACGATCGGGGCGAGACTCACGTTGGCGCAACAGCGACGCATCCGGTTTGTGCTCCTGAGCCATCTCCATTTCGATCATATCAAGGGTCTTCCGACTCTGGCCGACAATCTGGCTGAAGGGTTCGAGGCTCCCGTCATCGTGGCGGCCACTGAGCCGGTGATCCACGGGTTGATGGACCATGTGTTTAACAACAAGGTCTACCCGAATTTTTTCAAGCTACCTAATCGAGACCGTCCGGTCTTGCAAGCGCAAGTTCTTCAGCCTGGCAAGCCGGTCACACTGAGCCATCTGGAAATCATTCCCGTTCCAGTCAACCACACAGTTCCCACCGTGGGATACGTGGTGAAGGACCGGCAGAGTGCGCTCCTCTATAGCGGTGATACCTACCAGACGGAGGACATTTGGAGCCTCGGCCGGACGATTCCTGAACTCAAGGCCGCCTTTATTGAATCGTCCTTTCCCGACGAACTAGGGGAGTTAGCCAGGAAATCCAAACACCTCACTCCCTCGCTACTCCTCAAAGAGTTTCAAAAGCTCGGGCGTTCTGATTTGCCCGTCTACGCGTATCACATGAAGCCCTCAGTTCGAAGGGAGATCGAGGTGCAAATTGGTCGGCTTGGTATCGAACGGGTGGCGTTTCTTGAAGAAGGTCAGATCATCACGCTGTGAACGGCACGGTGCTTCACTGCAACCACTGGCGCTAGTATTCCGATCTGCTATTCGGTGAGATGCTCTGTCAGCCAGTCGGCGATGATGGTCGTCATCCGCGTAAAATCTTCTCGCTTCGTGAATTGATGGTCGGCGCCGGGCAGCAACTCCAGGTATTTCTTTACGTGAAGCGCGTCATAGAGTCGCCGGCTCTGGTGAAGAGGAACATGTTCGTCTTGATCGCCCTGGACGATGACGGTGGGGGCGGTGATCGATCTCGCCGGTTCGTAAGCAATCTGGCGTAAGCAGTCTTCGTAGAAGGCATAGCGAAGTGCGATTCGATCCGGACCGCCCATGATGTTGGGGATGGTATTAGTTGCTTGCCAGCGCGCCAGTTCTTCCTGTCCGAACTCCAACTGCAGTTCTTCCGCGAAATCGACTACGGGACATTTCAGGGCAAGACAGGCCAGATCAGTCCGCTGTGCGGCGGTCAGGATCGAGACCAGCCCGCCGAAGCTGGACCCCATCAATCCGATCCGGCGATACCCCTTGCGTGTGACATGGTCAAGCGCTGCCAAGGTTTGGCCAATTGCCAGCGTAGTGGTGATTTCCTCGAAAGGGCCGGAACTGTCTCCTTGCCCGAAGAAGTCGAAACGGAACGTGGCAATCCCTCGCTCGATCAACATGCGGGTTACGGTGTTGTTGGTCGAGCTGGTTTTCGAGGAAAGAAATCCATGGCACAACACGGCGATCCGCTCTGTGCCGCCGTCCGGTGCGGTCAGGATGGAGGAGATCCGGTGGCCGAAAGCGTCATGAAACGAATCGTGTGTTTCCACAGGGCGGGATTGTACCAGAACGGCGTCTCGGAAGTCGGCTGTCTGTGCTGGAGGATCGGAACTGGAGTAGGTTTAAGGCTCTGCGCGTCGAGTGATGCATGGCATCTGTCCGTCAGCGAGTCGTCAAAATAGATTCCAGATTGTGCTCCAGATCGTTCACGACCACCCACTCGGTCGCGCCGGCCTTTCGTACCCGGGCTTCCCAGCGAGCCAGTCGGTCAAGATAG
>JABMDE010000218.1 GCA_015904055.1 Nitrospira sp.
GGTGAAGCGGAACGCCTATGGAGCGTCCAGCACGCTGTACCACGAGTTCGAAGCCGCCTTCGAATATGAAGAAACGCCGGACCAGCTCAACGCCATCCGTGACATCATTCGCGATCTGGAATCGACAAAGCCCATGGACCGGCTGGTCTGCGGCGACGTGGGATACGGGAAAACGGAAGTGGCGATGCGCGCCGCGTTCAAAGCGGTGGAGCATGGCCGCCAGGTTGCAGTCCTGGTGCCCACCACCCTGCTGGCCCACCAGCATTATGACAACTTCGCGGAACGATTCGCTCCCTTTCCGGCCCGCGTGGCGCTACTCTCTCGATTCCAATCGCCCAAGGACACCAAAGCGGCGCTCAAAGATGTGGCTGCCGGCCTCATCGATGTCATGATCGGCACCCACCGCCTGCTCCAGAAAGACGTCACGTTCCGCGATCTCGGCCTCGTCATTATCGACGAAGAGCAGTGGTTCGGCGTGAAACACAAGGAACGACTCAAACAACTTCGTACCCAGGTCGACGTCCTCACCTTGACTGCCACACCCATCCCGCGCACGCTGCAGATGGCCATGTCGAGCGTCCGCGACCTTTCCATTATCGATACGCCGCCGGCCGGCCGCCTGGCGATCAAAACGGACGTCATCCGCTCCAGCGATAAAACCGTGCGGGATGCGATCCTGCGCGAGCTGGGCCGTGGCGGGCAGGTCTACTTCGTGCACAACCGCGTCGAAACCATGGAGGGAATCGGCGCATGGCTTCGCCGGCTGGTCCCGGAAGCCCGCATGGTGATGGCGCACGGCCAAATGAACGCCAAACCGCTGGAAGCCGTCATGCTGAAATTCGTGAAGCACGAGGCGGACGTCTTGATTGCCTCGGCGATCATCCAGTCCGGCCTCGATGTCCCGAACGCCAACACCATCATCGTGAACCGGGCCGACATGTTCGGCCTCGCGCAGTTGTATCAACTGCGTGGGCGCGTTGGGCGCGGAGGCGAACAGGCCTTCGCCTACTTCCTGATTCCCGACGAAGGCACACTCACGGGCGACGCGCAGAAACGGCTGATTGCGATTCAACAATTCACCGAATTGGGATCGGGGTTTCGCATCGCGGCTGCCGACCTCGAAATCCGGGGAGCGGGAAATCTCCTGGGTAAACAGCAATCCGGCCACATCGCCGCGATCGGCCTCGACCTCTACATGCAGATGGTCGAACAGGCGGTCCAGCGCCTCAAGGGCCTGGTGGTCGAGGACGAGCCGGACCCGACCCTGCAACTCCCGGTATCCGCCTTCATCCCCGAAGGCTATGTAGCCGACCCCCATCAACGGCTGTCGCTCTATAAACGGCTGACCGCCTGCAACCAAGTCGGAGAACTGGCCTTGCTACACGGAGAAATCCAGGATCGCTACGGACATCCGCCTGAACCGGTCGAACGGCTGCTGGAAGTCATGCAGCTCCGCACTCATGCCAAACGGCTGCGTTTGGTGTCGATCGAAGTGCATCACACGTCGGTGACCGTGTCGTTCAGTCCCAAAGCCGCGGTGTCCGACAAGTCTGTCAACCGGTTGATGGATCGCCTCAAGAAGCGCTTACGATTCCTGAGCCCCCTCTCCTTTCAGATCCAGATGCCGGAGGAGGACTGGCCGGCCATGTTCTCAGAACTCAACACAACCTTGCAAAGCCTCAGCCTCTGTGATACCAACACAACCGGAAAGGACGCCGCTGGATTGTGATCGGAACCTGTACCTTACGCCCCATGATGTCACGCCACATCCGTTACACTGGCTATACCCCCTTCCGTCTCTCTCTATTCCTTGCCGGCCTACTGGTCGGACCGGGAGCCATACTGACCGGCTGCGCGCCTCCGCACGAGGAACCGATCGTGGCCCTGGTCAATGGACGGGCCATTACGCAAACCGAGTTTGATATCCATTGGCGCGAGCTCTCGGAGGCAACCCGCATCCGCTACACGAAAGACGGGGGCAAACGGCGGTTCCTGGACGAACTCATCACCCGTGAGCTGTTGATGCAGGAGGCCCGCCGTCGAGGGCTCGATCAAAACGACGCAATCCGCGACAAAGCCCAACGGTACAAAGAACAATTGATTCTCGACGAACTGTTGAAGGACAAACTGCAGTCCAAGGTGGAGATCACGAAGGACGAACTCGATGCGTATTATGAGGCACATTCACGAGAGCTGTTGGACCCCTTGAAGATCCAGGTCTCCCTGATGCTGCTGCCGAATTTTTCAGCTGCGAAAGATCTCGAAACACAGGTTAATCACGGAGGAAGCTTCGCCGCTTTCGCCAAACGCTATTCGATCCACGAACAATCAAAAGCCAAGGGCGGCGATCTTGGCCCGTACCGTAAGGGTCTGGTTATCCCCGACGTCGATGCCGTTATTCACACCCTCAAACCGGGGCTGATCAGCGCTCCGATCAAAACCGAGAGCGGCTATTATCTGGTCATGACCACCCCCCTCGACGCGGAAATCATCCAGGCCGACTTGGCGACCCAAGAACGGCTTCGTCAAGAACTTCTAGCCGACAAGCGCCGCAAGCGCTTCGAGGAAGTGATCGCCGATATCCGGACGAATGCCACGGTTCGACTCGCCGACGCCTCTCGTCATATTACCGACGATGCAGGCAAGCCGTAATTTCCTAACCCTCCCCAAAACCGACTCATTTCGTGTAGAATCGGCTGATTCTCGGCTCTCAATCCTTCGTGACAAGGAGCGCGCACGCGTGCCGTCCGTTTCTCGCAGACAATATCCGATGGTCCTGTTCACTGCGCTATCGGTGTCCGTCGGCTTCCTGGCATTGACCCCGCCCCTCACATCGGCTCACCTCGAAGACCGCATTGTGGCCGTGGTGAATTCCGATCTGATCATGCTATCGGACGTCAAACGCGAGTTTGCGGCACAACAGGAACGCATTAAAAAGCAACATCAGGGCGACGAGCTCGCGCAACACTTGAAACTCGCGGAGTCCATGGCGCTGACGAAGATGATCGAACGGAAGCTGCAACTGCAAGAAGCCAAAGCACGGAAAGTCGAGGTGTCTGATCAGGAAGTAAAAGTCGCATTCGAGCAGATGAAGCAGCAGGGAGGAGTGATTGATCCTTCAAACCCCCAGAGCGCGAAAGCCGTTCGAGACCAGTTGATGCTGCTGAAAGTGATCGACCGTGAGGTGCGCGGCAACATCATGGTCGGGGAATCAGAAATGAAACGCTATTATCAAGGGCATCGCGACCGCTTCGCCCTTCCAGAAGAATACATGCTGAGCCAGATTATCGTACAGTCCCGTTCACGCGATGGTGCGGCTGATGCACTCACCAAGATACGCAAAGCAATGGATGAATTGAAGCGCGGCGAGAAGTTCGAGGATGTAGCGCTGCAATATTCGGATGGACTGAATGCGCTGCAAGGCGGGCGGATCGGACTCGTGCGGCGCGGCGAGCTGTTACCGACAATCGAACGAGCGATCGCACCACTTGTTCCAGGCGGTATCTCCGATATCGTCGAGAGTGCCGACGGGTTTCACATCTTTCGAGTAGAGGACAAGAAACCTAAGCAGTATCGCCCATTTCAGGAAGTGCAATATGAGATCCAAGGACTGGTCTTCGAGCAGAAGACTGAAGATGGGTTCCAATCCTGGCTGGCCGACCTGAAAAACAAAGCCTACATCGAAATCAAGTTCTAGCCAGGTCCCGCAGCGCTCCCCATACCCGCTCCCGCCCATCCCCGGTCACAGCCGAATAGGGAATCAACATCTCCCCTTCGATCAATCCCAAGTCCAGATGGGTTTGACGAAGAGTACGCACCCGTTCACTGGGCTTGAGCTTATCAGCCTTCGTAGCAACGACGAGTGGATTATGCCCGACGGAACGGAGCCAGGCGAGGGTTTGGCGATCTTGATCAGTCACCACACGGCTTTCAACCAGCAGCATAACACCGAGTAACGGATATCGATCGGTCAGATACGCTTCGAGCAACGGTGCCCACTCGGCCCGGATCGACCGGGAAACCTTGGCAAACCCATATCCCGGCAGATCCACCAGATAGAACTGCGCTAAATCCGGATCGGACGTCGCCACCCGAAACAGATTCACCGCCCTCGTTTTTCCGGGTGTCCGGCTGACCTTCGCCAGATCCCGCCGATTCAACAGAGAGTTGATTAAAGAAGACTTGCCCACATTGGAGCGCCCGACTACGGCAATCTCACGAAGATCTCCCGGAGGAAATTGTTCTGGATCAACACAGCTTCTGATAAACTCAGCAGTAACGATTTTCATGCCGTTCCTAGGGGGATGCACGGGATTCAGGGTAACAGATAGGTTGCTTCACCCTTATCTCACGCTGCTACACATACGCACCCCACATACTGATGTCAACCAAACGCCCGATAATCGTTCGCCTACTCCTCTGGAGCATCCTGATTGTGGGGCTACCGCTCGGCGCACTGGCACTGACCTGGCTGGCCACCTTACCCGATGTGGGAACACTCGCCCGGCACAATCCAGCATCGACCGCTCTCATGGAGAGCCGGGCGGAGAAAGCGGCTAAAGAGAAACACCCCGTCCTGAAGCAATGGTCCTGGGTGCCCTTGTCGCGGATCTCTTCCCACCTGCAACGGGCTGTTATCGCGGCAGAAGATGCCTCGTTCTTCACCCATGAAGGATTCGATTGGGAGGGCATTCGAGAGGCTGCACTCCATAATTTTGAAGCAGGGGAAATGAAACGAGGCGGAAGCACAATTACGCAGCAACTGGCCAAAAACCTGTACTTGTCTTCAGAGCGTTCGTTGACTCGAAAAGCACGCGAGGCCTTGATCACTCGATCGCTCGAGCACCACCTGACCAAGGAGCGCATCCTTGAACTGTATCTGAATGTGGCCGAATGGGGGCGCGGGGTGTATGGCGCGGAAGCCGCTGCCCGCCACCATTTCGGCAAATCTGCCACCGAGCTGACCCTGGACGAAGCCGCCTGGCTGGCCGCCATGCTGCCGTCGCCACAACGATACGACCCTATCCGAAAAACTGTGGCGCTGACAAAGCGGCACCAGCGCATCCTTCGGTGGGTCCACAACGTGTCCACCGCCACGCACACGCGCG